>JBFXGD010000029.1:0-28485 GCA_050178385.1 Calditrichaceae bacterium | reverse complement strand
ATATGGAACCGACTTCGGGATAATAATCAAAATAGAGCCAAGATCAACATTGATATCAATATTAGCCTCTGTAGTGAATTCGCCGTCAAATTCCAGCTTGTAATCTCCGACTCCACCGTTAAAAATAAACTTTCTGAACCGGCTGTTCAGAAGTCTTCTGCCCGTGAATTTACTGATACCGGCATCTATCACCAAAGAAGACAAGGATACCGGATTTACCAGGCCAAAATCAAGGTCTGTCTTACTCAGACCGGTTTCTATATTAACCTTTTCTAACTTCAGCCCTCCGAGATTTAAATATGATTTTGATGCGCCGAGATCAAGGTCAAGATTGAGCGGAATCCGGTTTGTAAGTGTAATATTCCAGATATTGTCGGAGAGATTTTCCAAATTATGGATTTTTATATCTGATTTTTTATCCTTTTCCGGCCGGGTTTCGTTCTGAGAAATCCGGACATCCGCGAAATTTCTGCTAGCGCTTATCTGAACTTCAGGTTCTGTTCCGGTATATTCAAAATTACCCTGGTACAGATCTGAAATGTTACCGGAATTAATCTCGATACGTCCGGCTCCAAACGAGATATTGATATCAGCGCTTTCCAATCCGTCAAGATGATAGGCTTTTCTGATTTTCTCACTGGGAGTACTTGTAATAACAATGGCGAGAACAACAGAAGCAACCGCGTTTAATGCTATCATGATATCTCCTTTTGCCAAATCCTGTCTTCGTTACACGTTTCTGATGATTTTCGCTTCCTTTTCATATACGATAATCTTCTGAAAAAGATATAAATTAATTTAATTAATTAACGGTTGATATAATTTGAATCTTTCGGTTAAATTACACGTAAGAAAAATTATCAGACTAAGCAGCTGTCTATAATAATGATTTTAATGAGGTTCATATGGAAATTTTAGCAATTTTCATGGTTCTGTTCCTTGGCTGGTTACTTATAAAATTTATCAGTGTGTTTTTTCATGCCGGTATTTTTATATTATCATTACCTCTGCTTTTTGTCGGGCTGGCGATCACCGCCGTTGTCGTCGTTGCTGTTTTAATTCCCCTGGGAATTGTCACCGCTTTGCTGTCAGTTGTTCTGGTGCCTCTGGGATTAATAATCCCTTTGCTTCCGTTTATTCTTGTCGGTTTTGGAGTTTGGCTTCTTCTAAAAAGGAACTGAAAACCGGATACCAATACATCTGAAAATACTTTTACTCATTCCTAATTCCCGTAGAGTGTCCTGTCCTGTTTTCGACAAAAAGATGTTCGGGTCTAAAGTCTTCCGATTACTCACCGATTTTCAACATAATAAATATTGTCAGACAACAAAAAATTTACATATTTGAGGCTCCGGGGATCAAATGCTGAGTGAATTCTTCAGAGATAATCCATTAATGCGTGAAATGCTTGACGGGATTCCGCCATTTATATTTATAGTTGACAGTGATCTAAAAATCCATCATGCCAATACAGCGGCAGAAGACCGTTTTGGCTCAGATTCACTCAGTACAAAATACCGCCGGAGCGGGGAGGTGCTAAACTGCCTTAATTCCGTGAACGGCTGCGGCACATCTGAGAATTGCAAATATTGCGTGGTGAGAAATTCGGTTAAAGAATCACTGAATGGTCAAAAAATTTACAGAAAAAAAGCCACGATATACATTGATGAACAAAAAGAACATCAGCGTCTTGATTTATTAATTACGGTATCCCCTTTTGATTTTCCGGATAACAAATTGTGCCTTCTGACGATGGAAGATAGAAGCGAAATTATCAGTTTACACAATATTATTTCTATATGCGCGAATTGCGGGGATGTTAGAAATGATGAAGATTATTGGGAAAGCCTCGAGCAATATCTTAGGCGTTATGGAGAAATTCAGTTCTCCCATTCTATTTGTCCGGATTGCAGAGAATCATTATATCCGCAGCTATACGGAGTGAAGCAAGAAAGTAGTTCCGAATAAAAATCGCGTAGTAATTCTATCAGATTATCATTTCCGGTATAAATTTTGTAAATTTTCAACGGGGATAATCATCACTTCTGACAGCTCTAATCGGGAAATTAAGACCTGGAATATTAATCAGGAATCATAAGATGATTTTGCGGCTGATGTTTTTCCCTGATACTATTAAACGAAACCTATAAAATGGAGTGGGTATTGCAATGAGCGACAAGGAAAACAATAATACGGTATATTCAACGGATCCGAATTGGAAGAAGGATGTAGAACAAGAAGATTCCGGAGATCAGTCATCCGTTAATTTTGATAAATCACAGACGGCCTATATCGAGCGTGACAGGAAGGGTAGAAAGGGCAAAGTTGTGACGGTTGTTTCCCGTCTGAAGGGTGATCTCAGACCGCTTCAGAAAGAATTGCAGAAGCATTGCGGAGCGGGAGGAAGTGTAAAAAACGGAACCATCGAGATCCAGGGTGATCATCGTGATAAGATTGCCGAATATCTTGGAAAAAAAGGTTTAAAGATAAAATTTATCGGAGGCTGATCTGTAATCCCCATGATCGCCTGTATATTTTATCAACCATATCCTATCTGTTTTGCAGCGCGTCATTAAGTGAATCTTCGAGGCCCGCAAATTCAATGTCATAATCCTTCCGGCTCCGGCGAATTACTTCAAAAGCCTCTTCCTTATTATAAATATGTGTAATTTCCGAATTATGTTCCTCTGTACCTGGTATGTCCTTATAGGTCAGGAAATAATGCTTAAGCCGTTCAATCATCCTCTGAGGAACATCCATAACATCATTCCACTCACTGTAAACAAGATCGTCCTTGAGATACGCGATGATCTTATCGTCCGCTTCATTATTGTCGATCATCCGGAAACCTCCCAGCACAACCGCCTGAACAAGAATATTGCTGTGGGAGATTGGCCGTTCGGTCAATACACAAATATCGAGCGGATCCTTGTCACCCATTATGTTTTTGCGGCCGGTTTTTTCATAACAATATCTTCCGACATTTTCTCCGCAATATGTTTTTGGTACAAGTCCGTATAGCATCGGCGGCATCGATGAATATTTTTGAGGGCGGTCTACTTTTAGGAGTCCCGATTTTTTATCCAGCTCATATTTAATAGTGTCGGTTGGAATCATTTCTATGTAAGTGTTGACTATTTCCGGAGCATCATCTCCGATATCCACGCCATGCCATGGATGGGCGCGAAATAATAATCCCATTAATCCTGAAACCGGTTCGGAACGCTTTTTCATAAATTCTCCGGATTGTATATCCCGTCGCGCTTTTTCGCTTGACGGAGATAGAAATTGAGATAATTCAATTACAAATGGTTGCCGGAATTTAACAATTTTTCATATATTGCCAAAGTTCTTTTAATATACAACCGTTTTTTAACAATATTTTAATCAGAATAATTCATATAATTTATTGTTTTTTGACACTAATACGGAGAAAGAGAATGAACAAGACGATCATCCGCTGGTTATTGGCGATTATTATCACCTTAAGCGCCGCCTTTTATCAGCGCACCACTGGACCGTCATATCCACTAAGGGGGGAATTTTCCATAGCCGATGAAGAAATTTCGTACAGGTTACCGAGAAGTCATGAAAGCACTGAAGACCAAACGGTTACTCTCTCATTGCCGGACAAAAGTCTGAAAGCGTTTTTGCATTACAAACGTTACAAGACAAATGATGAATGGACTAAAGTGGAGATGAAGATGTGGTCTGATGATCATCGTACCGCTGTTCTCCCACAGCAACCGCCGGCAGGAAAGCTGGAGTATTATATCACTTTGGGAGAAAACGGAACTGAGGAGTCCATTCCTGAGAAATCGACTGTCATAATAAGATTTAAAGGTCATGTACCTGCAGGTGTCCTGACTCCGCACATCATCTTTATGTTTGTTGCGATGTTTTTATCCAACCTGACAGCCCTGGAAGCATTTGTTCTCAGTGACAAACTTTTGAAGTATACCTTCATCACGACATTGTTTTTTATAGCGGGCGGAATGATTCTGGGTCCGATTGTTCAAAAATACGCTTTTGGAGCCTTCTGGACTGGAGTCCCGTTCGGATATGATTTGACGGACAATAAATTGCTGATCGGTGTGCTGGGCTGGGTCGCAGCCTTGTGGAGAGTCCGGTTTGGCGGTATTCGCGCCGCTAAGTGGTGGGTGATAGGTGCCGCTGTCCTGATATTGGTGATTTACTCGATTCCGCATAGTATGATGGGATCGGAGCTTGACTATAATAAAATGGAAATAGTTACGGGTGATTAATACGTTACACAAGTAGAGAGATGTGACCTTTTCATAAATTGAAAAGTGCTGGGTAATCTCAAATGCGGCCGGCTTTGTAGCATAATATGTTTAATATAAAAAAACTCTACAAAATCGGGAGTATTGACAGAATGTTTTTACCCGATTACCGGGTAATTTTTTTTTGTAGAATGTTTGTGAAAGTTTTTGTATATTTATAGTTAATTTAATTTAATCATACAGTTAAGTGTTCATTTAGAGTCCTTTATATGTTTGTTTTAAATATAGATAGGCGAACGAAACAAATATATCACATGTGAGTATATTTGTTAAAAATGGAACACACATCAAAGAAAGTGGAAGACGAATCTATGCCGAGAAGCAAAAAAAAATCAAAAAAATTTGCTGGTATCAGTAGAATTGATTCCAAGCACACCCACGGGTGGTATGTTCGTGTTTATGCGAACGGAGGAGTATTCGTATCCAAACTCTTTAGCGACAGATTATACGGCAGTAAAAAGATTGCTTTGGATAACGCAATGAAATTTAGGGACCACAATCAAATGGTCGCGGAGCTGCACAGGAAAAATTATAAGAGTTTAAAGAGAAAACCTTTTTATAAAGCAGCTCCAAAAAACAACACGAGCGGGATTGTAGGTGTAAATGAGGTTAAAACGAAAATACGTGGACGTGATGTTCACTATTTTCAGGCAACCTGGAGCGAGTCTGGGAAGCCCAGATCAAAGAAGTTTTATGTAATGTCTGAACGTGAGCCCCAGGAAGCTTTCCAGCTCGCTGTCGAACTGAGAAAAAGCAAAGAAAAAGAGCTGTATGATAACTGGCTTAAAGAAAAAGAAGCTCATGAACGTAAAGAAGAATCAGCCGGCAAAAAATAAATCGTCGTGAGATATATTTATAATAAATGGATGTGAACTAATTAAATTCCGTCAAACAGCGCGTTCAGCAGGTTGTAAGCTTGTTCCTTGTTTTGCTCTTCAACATATAAGTCAACGCCATAAAGCATGGACGACGACGATGTACCTATTATGCCAACGTCAGGCGATTTGAGAATACAAATGATACCGTCTCTTTCCAATATATCTCGGGCTTGTTCAGCAAATGCGCGGTTCGGGAAATTTTTGATTAAAATCATACTGGACATTTATACTCCGGATATTTAAGTCTAATGCTTTAAATTCAACATAGTGATAATTTGAGTGTTGGTCAATATGTTAATTAGCGGAATATTTGTGCGGTTGTAATTGAATCGGAAATGTTCTATTTACTGATAAATAAACCCGGCTTGTAGAGAGGGCATTCTCTGACTTTACAAGTGTTTTGAAAGTTATTAAATCGAAATATAAATTGTTGTTTGCTGTTCAAATAGGTATATTCAATGCGGTACTATTTCCTCCTCAGTACCGATTGAGAGAATCCGGCAATAAATTAGAACGCCGCAATAAATCCTTGATAAGGAGAGACTATGATGGATGCCCTGGGCATAGCCGCCAAAACGGCTCTTGAGACAAGCCTTGCTCTTAAAAGCACGGAGACTTTATTAATCATCACAGACGACAATAAAATGAAAATCGGTCAGGCGCTGTATTCAATAGGAAAAAATATCGCAAAGGACGCCCTTCTTGTTTTAATGCCGCCCGCCGATGTGAACGGGCAGGAGCCACCGGGGCCGATCGCCGATTTGATGAAAAAGTATAGCGTCGTAGTCTGCCCCACAACCAAATCATTAACCCATACAGATGCCCGGAGAAATGCATGCAAGGAAGGCGCGAGAGTGGCTACAATGCCCGGGATTACAGAAGACTGTATGATTCGCACACTGAAAGCGGATTATAACATTATAGCGGAACGCACACTGAAAGTTTCAGCAATTCTGGATAAGGGCCAAACCGTGAGAATAACCACTCCATTGGGTACGGATCTAACGATGCCGATCAGCGGAATTAAAGCTATATCTTCTACCGGTTTAATACGCGATAAGGGACAGGGTGGTAATTTACCAAGCGGTGAATCGTTTCTCATGCCGGAAGAGGGAAAATCTAACGGTGTGTTATATATCGACGCGGCGCTTGCCGGGATTGGAAAAATCACATCCGGACCGGTGAAAGTCACAATCCGGGACGGTTACGCGGAAGCAATAGACGGAGGTCCGGAAGCGCAGGAATTATTCAAACAGCTTAACGCTTTTGGTAAACCGGGAATGAATGTGGCTGAACTGGGAATCGGGACGAATCATGAAGCCCTGATTACAGGAATGATTCTTGAAGATGAAAAGGCCATGGGTACAATTCATGTGGCGTTTGGGAATAACATCAGTATGGGTGGTACCCATAGTGTCGGCATACACATCGACGGAGTCGTTACAAAAGCAACAGTTTATGTTGATAATCATGAAATTATGAAAGACGGCCGGTTGCTGATCGGCTGAAAATAAAAACACAAAAAATTATTAAGGAACAGACAGTGGATCAGATTAACGGGTATCTTGAAGTGATGACCAAAGGCTTCGGGTTTTTGAGAGATATAAATAACAATTTTCAGCCGGGACCGGGAGACATTTTCGTTCCGGCGAATGTGATAAAAAAATATAACCTGAAGGAAGGCGCGTATATTGAAGGAGAACGACAGGCTGAAGACTCCGGAAAAGAAAACAACCGCATCGAAAAAATAATAAATGTCAATCAGATCCCGCTTGATCAGATTTCGAAAATTGAGACATTTAAGAGACAGGTCAGTGTCAATCCGACAGAACGGCTGACCATGACGATTGGAAAAAATGACCGGTTGGGTAAGGCGCTGGATTTAATCGTACCGATCGGAAAGGGGCAGCGCGGTCTGATCGTTTCCCCTCCAAAAGCCGGTAAAACTACGATTCTAAAACATATCGCTCATGCGATAACCAGAAATCACCCTGATGTGGAGGTCTATATTCTTCTTGTGGACGAACGTCCGGAAGAAGTAACGGATTTCAGGAGATCCGTCGAGAAAGCAAAAGTAGTAGCTTCGTCCGCTGATGAAAGCGTTGAAAGCCATCTGCGTATCACCAGACTGGCAATGAACAGCGCGATGGGAATAGCTGAATTTGGAAAGGACGTCGTTGTTCTGGTCGATTCATTGACAAGAATGTCACGAGCGTTTAACAACGCGACGAATAGTTTCAGCAAAACTCTTACGGGTGGATTAGGCGCGAATGCTCTCGATTTGCCGAGAAGGTTTTTTGGGGCGGCCCGGAATATTGAGACAGGAGGGTCACTTACGATTCTCGCCACGATCCTGGTCGATACCGGCAGTCGTATGGATGATATTATCTTTCAGGAATTTAAGGGCACTGGTAATATGGATCTCGTGCTTTCAAAGTTATGCGCAGAGCAGAGAATCTGGCCCGCTATCAATATCAATCAATCCGGTACACGAAAAGATGATCTGCTGCTATCTGATGAAGAATTCCGCTATACCACTAAGATTCGCAGGATCCTGACACCCGTCGATGAAGTTTCCGCCATGACAGGTTTATTAAATATTATTGACAAAGATATGAATCTTGAATAGCGGCAGGGACTAGATTGGACGTTTACCTGATAATTGCTCTGCTGGTTGTTGTTCTGGCGTATTTTGTAAAAGGATTTTCGGGCTTTGGCCCTGCACTGGTGCTTATTCCGGTTTTTTCAATGATCTATGATCCCGAAACCGCCATATCAACGGCCGCTTTGTTTGATTTAATCGCCGGTCCAATACTCTTCTTATCGGTTTACAAACGTATTGACTGGAAGTTTGTCATACCTGTGACATTTTTCCTGTATCTCGGAGCCTGGGCCGGAACGCTTCTGATGAAATCATTCACACCTCAGACACTAAAAATAAGCATTGCAGTCGGATTGCTTATCTTTATATCGATCCTGATATTTTATAAAAACAATTCACCCGCTGACATAAGCCCGGGCAAAACACTGAAATGGCTAAAAGTACCGGTCGCTATAACTGCCGGTTTTACGGGCGGGCTGATCGGGATGACAGGGCCGGTGCTGATCATCTATATGAAATTGCTGTATAAAAAGGAATATTTCAGGGATCAGCTCATCGCCATATTTATGTTTGGCGCCGCCTGGAGATTTTTTTTATACCGGTGGCATTCGATTAAATTAGAAATTCCCGCCATTGATTTAGGAATTATGGTATTTCTCCTTCTCCTGGGATTATTTATCGGAAATTATTTCCAGCAAGTGGTGAACGAGAAAAAATTTAATCGAATTATTGCCATAATTTTACTTATTCCGGCGTTAAATTTGTTAATCAGCGGATTAAGGTAGAACAAAAATTGCCGGAATCCGATGAATCCTGGTTTTTTGTGATAAATATGTTGTAAGTATAGGATGGTGAGCCAATGCAAACGGGTAAAGTTAAACTGTGGGACATCCAAAAGGGATTTGGATTCATTTCAAGTGACGACGGGGAAGATCTATTTGTAAACGCGGGTGATCTGCATCCGTCGATTCCAAATAAACGATTGATGGAAGGACAGCGTGTGAAATTCGATGTTCGAAGTGACATGAAAGGTGAGCGGGCTGTAAATGTGAGATTGGCAAGGTAAAATCACTAAAACTTCCTTGACATTTATTTTAACGGACTGTATATTACTGCTCTTATTTTTGATGACCATTTCAATATGGTGATTTGGTTGTTTGTGAAAATTGCGGGATCGTCTAGCGGCAGGACGCCTGGTTCTGGCCCAGGTAACCGGGGTTCGAATCCCTGTCCCGCAGCTGTTATTGATCAAGGATGCGCCCGTAGCTCAATTGGATAGAGCGTTTGGCTACGGACCAAAAGGTTGGGGGTTCGACTCCTCCCGGGCGTACTTATAACCCCTTCGAACAGGGGTATTTTTTTGATGTTTCAATGGCGCGTTCGTCTAGTGGTTTAGGACGCTGGCCTCTCACGCCGGTAGCACGGGTTCGAATCCCGTACGCGCTACAAGTTCAGATCGCTTCAAAGGACACACATTTGCGCAAAATCCACGAATCCTTTATGAAAGAAGCCCTTAAAGAAGCGCGTAAAGCATTGGGGTCCGGAGATGTGCCGGTTGGAGCGGTTGTTGTTCTTGATAATAAAGTGATCGGCAGAGGTCACAACCAGGTTGAGTTATTGAATGATCCAACCGCGCACGCCGAGATGATCGCGATTACTGCGGCCACCGCCACGATCAGCGACAAATGGCTGCGGGAGGCAACCCTGTATGTGACCGTCGAGCCTTGCGCCATGTGTGCCGGCGCTTCAGTGCTGGCAAGGTTAAAGCAGGTGGTGTATGGAGTGCCGGATATCAAGACAGGGGCGCATTCAAGTTTGTTTAATCTTTTGAATGATCCGAGACTAAATCACCGGATTAAAGTAATTCCGGGGATTTTGAAGGCGGAGTGCGCTGACATGATGGTTGAATTTTTTCAGACTCTTAGAGATAATAAAAAATAACCCGGAGAGGTGCGAGAGTGGTTGAATCGGCACGATTGGAAATCGTGTGTGCGTCATGCGTACCGTGGGTTCGAATCCCACCCTCTCCGCAGCAAGGCAGATAATATTCTGCCTTTTTTTTGCATTTTATTGAAATCAGTGTTATTTTTTCTGCCCATTGGAGAGGTGCCGGAGTGGTTGAACGGGGCGGTCTCGAAAACCGTTGAGGTCGCAAGGCCTCCGAGGGTTCGAATCCCTCCCTCTCCGCAAATTATGCCACACCCATATCTTACAAAACATTCGCGATAAAATTCCTGTTATGGATCAATATAAAACCCTGATGAGATGATAAAGATGGGAAAAATAAATTCTGATGGGTCAGATAATTCCTACTGTACGGCAATCTGATTATCTGCCGCATCTGGTTTTAATGACCTACATTCTCTGATATGATAAAGCACGCTCGATTGCTTCATCAAGCTCTTCGACTTTTATCGGTTTTAAGAGATATTGTTCGGCATAGTCATAACTTGCTTCTTCCATGGCTTCGGGCGCGTCAACGCCTGTCACCATTATCACAGGAATATCTTTCGTTTTTTTCTTTTTCCGGAGTACTTTCAGTACATCGAGGCCGCTCATGTCGTCCATCTCAATATCAAGAAGAATCAGATCCGGTGATTCGCTTTTAGCGGCCTTTAGACCCGATTTACCGCTTGTGGCAAAAGCCACTCTGTATTTCCCCAGGTCTTCAAGCATTTTTTTTGTAATCCAGCAAATTGATTCTTCATCATCTATTACAAGAATTTTAGTCATGTTACCTCCATAAAATCCGTCGTTTACAAATCATTGTTAGTAAGCATAATAAATCGACAAATATCCGCGCTCCATTAGCAGAATTTTTAATATTGTCCTGTCTTTGGTATTCGTAAACATAATATTTAAATCCTACAGGTAAAAAGTGAAATCTGTGTGTTCAATTTATTACTTTCCTGAATCCTATGCAATGAGGATGTAATGGGTTTATTCTCTTGCTAATTGACCATCATCACATGTGTAAAAATAATAGTAGATATATTATAATGAAAGAGATAAGCTGATGGCCGTATGGCCGATAATCGATCTCTGTTGTTTCCGGACATTTCATAGCTGGATTAGAGTAGTGTCTTTTGAGATTGCGGGATGATAGCGTTTCATTAACACGAAACGGAGGAAGTTTTGAGCTCACGGAAGATGGAAGTGATTTATGGAAAAGTTATTCGAAATTATTTAAAGGAAGGATCATTCAACAACGGTCATGGACTGCGGGAGCTGGCGGAAAAAATTAAGGATGAGATGTCGCTAACCGATCTTAAATCCGTTTTTTTTGATTATATGATCAATCAGAATAACTGGATTGAGGTGTGGGAAGCATTTCTTGGGCTACATTTTCTTTATGATATCGGGAATCCCGGCGGAAGTCAAATTAACGATTATGATCACCCGTCAAAAACCGAAATACTGCACATTCCATTTTCTGTCATCAATTCTGAACAGATGAAAAAAATTTCTGCGCCGTTTAATGTTTATGCCTATTTCAGATTAAATTTTCTCCACAGTGGTATTTATTCCAATTACAGCAAATATGCTGGTTTTGACGACCGGGTAATCAGAGATGACGCGGAATTCCTTGCAGGGCAAGTGTACGACTGTCAGAATGAAAGGGAGATCATTCAAAAGTTGGAGGAATGTTTTGCAGGACCATTTGGAAATGATAAACGCATTAATATTTCTCATATCGGGCGGCATCTGTTGACCTACATCGGTGAATCAGAAGAGGCGGAAATTTTATTGAAAAAAATCGAAAGTGGAGCCCGGTCATAAAATAACACATCAAAAATGGTCAGATCGATGATAATCTGTTTGCGGACAAAGGACTAACCGTCCAGTACATCTCTGACTTTTAGAGCCAGGTCTCTGGGGGTGAAAGGCTTATGTATAAAATTTGTATTTTTCCCAAGAACACCATGTTGCAGGATAGCGTCATCGGTGTAACCCGACATAAATAAAACTTTAAGATCAGGGCGGTCGGCCTGAAGAAGTTCGACAAGTTCCTGTCCGTTTAACTTAGGCATGATGACGTCGGTTAGTACCATATGAATTGGCCCGTCGGTTTCTTCGAATATAAAACTCGCGTGATCACCGTTTGCCGCTTCCAAAACTGTATAACCCAAAGAACTCAAAGTATCGCTCACCACCTGCAAAACTCTTTCTTCGTCCTCAACGACCAGAATCGTCTCAGTGCCTTTCAGATCCTTAAAACTGATATCTGTTTCGGTTGTTTCTTTAATATCCTCATATTTTCCACCGCTTACACGAGGCAGATACATACTAAAAGTACTTCCCTTGCCGGGCTCACTGTCAACTGAGATATAACCGTTGCTCTGCTTAACTATCCCATACACTGTAGCCAAACCAAGACCGGTACTGGTCGCTTTTTCCTTGGTCGTAAAAAAAGGTTCGAAGATTCTTAACTGCGTTTCTTTGTCCATACCGATACCGGTATCCTTAATAGAAAGCACAACAAAAGATCCGGTTTTCGATCCAGGATGCAAATCAATAAATTTTTCATCAAGCACAATATTTTTAGTCTCGATTATTAAATTTCCGCCTTCCGGCATGGCATCACGGGCATTGACGATAAGATTGATAAGTATTTGCTCAAGCTGGCCCGGATCTGATTTTATGCTCCAGAGAGACGGGCAAAGCTCTGTTGTCAGTGTAATATCTTCACGGATGAGCCTTTTAAGCATTTTTTCGAGATTCCGGACAATTGTATTCAGTTTTAGGACTTTTGGCTGAAGAATCTGTTTCCTGCTGAAGGCAAGCAGCTGTCCGGTGAGCGTAGCCGCTCTTTCGCCCGCGGTTTTGATGGAATTGATATGTTTATGGATTGGATTTTCTTTATCAATCCGGCTGATTATGATCTCGCTGTAACCATTGATCACGGTCAGCAAATTATTAAAATCATGAGCAATGCCACCGGCGAGCATACCCACCGCTTCCATTTTCTGTGATTGCCTGAATTGCGTTTCCAGCCGGCGTTGTTCCGTTATATCAATCTGAACGCCCCACATCCACAGAAGGTATTCATCTTCAACAAAACCGATATATGAATTGCGGAAAAATTTTAACTTTCCGTTTTTGTCATATTCTTCGTTGTCTATGAGTACAATTTTAAATCCATTTTTCACAAATATCTCAAGACGTTTTAAAGATTTTTCATTATCTACACTGCCACCGCGAATAGAGCGGCCTATAAAATCATCCCTGGAATTAGAATTGTACATTTCCAGGAAGGCGTCATTGCATTCAGAAAAATATCCATTGGACAAAATCCGTTCGGCAATTTCCCTGTCCGGGAGAGTTATCGGAATGGGCTGTTTGAATTCAACCCGCCAGATGCCGACCAGGCTGTTCCGGATAAAACTTTCGTATTGCATGGTTCTTTCGTAAAGGGCTCTCTCTGCTTCCTTCCGGTGTGTAATATCGTGAACAATCGCCTGAATAAGCGTTTTTTCATTTACAGAAATACGGTTGAGGCTAACTTCAACATCTATATAAGTTTTGTCTGCTCTTTGATGAGTCCATTCAAAAAACTGAGGTTTGCCATTCAGGGCATCCTTAATTTTACCTCTAGCGGCATGTTTGGAGTCCTCTCCGCCTGGCTGAAGAAGAGGTGAAAGATCGTAGGGTTTTTTTCCCAGAATTTCTTCTTTACTGTACCCGAAAATTTCAACAGTCTTTTGATTGCAATCAATAAATTTTTCTCCGTCCATCAGGAAAATAGCGTCATTAGCGTAATCAAAAATAGCTTTAAATTTGTGTTCGGACTGTAAAATTTGCTCCTCTATCATTTTGCGCTGGCTTATATCCAGATGTGTGCCTGCTGCACGCAAAGGTTTTCCGGTCTCATCACGTTCGACGACCTTTCCGCTGTCAAGAATCCACTTCCAGTCTCCACTTTTAGCAAGGATGCGGTACTCTGCGATATACTGGTCAGAGTTGCCTTCGAGATGGCTATGGAGAAGCTGAACCACATTTTTGTAATCGTCCGGATGGACAAGAGATTCCCAGAAGCTATCTTTATTTTTCAAATCTTCCGGTTCGTAACCGAGCATATCAGACCACTGCCGGCTGTAGAATTTTTCACCGGTGGAAATGTTCCAGTCCCATAATCCCGCTTTCGTTCCGTCAAGCGCCAATTTTAGGCGTTCCTCGCTTGTTTTTAACGCCTCCTCGGTCTCAAATCTTTCTCTCAGGTCGCGGGTGATAGATAGAATTACTTTTTTATTATCCAGTTCAAAAAGATGGGAATTAATTTCAACAGGGATTGACTCTCCATCTTTGCTTTTATTGTTTATGGTAAAACGCGCCCGTGAATTTCGGTGAAGTTCCTCCATTATTGCCGGAATTTTTAGCACCGAATCCATGGATTTAATTTCAAACGGAGTCAGGCTGAGGATTTCTTCTTTGCTGTAGCCAAGCTTTTCGCATGCGACCTCATTTACTTCAATACACCTTCCAGGCATTCCCTTTTCATCAAGTTCCCACAAAAAAATGCCGTCATTGGCTTTTTCGAATATTTCCCGGAATTTTGTTTCATTTTTTTGAGAACGGTTAAGCTGTTTCTCTTTTTCGACTAGTATTTTCTCTAACTTTTCGATCTTTTTTTGTAAGGATTTTTCACTCATCAATATAAATCCGGTTAATTTCAAAAACCTTGTTATTACTTTAAGCCGATTAATATCGTCGGTACAATTAATAAATTATTTAATCAGGACAATAAAATTGTCAAATTCAGCCGGCATAATTTTTTTTTTATTACTGACGGCGCAATTAATTTATAAATGTTATAAATCTCCGTCAATGTCTAAAGACCGCCGGAATACATTTGATCAATCTCATTTTTTCTGGAAAGAGCGTTTTTCTTTACAATTTCAGCGATTTGATATTCTTTCTTATCGGCTTCGGTTTCAATTTGCAGAGGCGGGACCGCTGAAGGTTTGCCGGTCTCATCAAGAGCGACAAAATTGAAATGGGCGGTTGTGCAAAGCTGCCGTGGGCGGCCTAAGGTCGGATTTTCAGCATAGACATCCAGTTTTATGACCAGTGAGCTCCTGCCGACCCAGACAACCCGGGCAGTCGTTTCAATCCTGTCTCCGATGCGTACCGGAAGTTTGAAAACGATTGCTTCTGTGGAAGCCGTAACCACCGTTTTTTCGGCGTATCTCAAGGCGGCAATCCCTGCCATTTCGTCCATGATGGCCATAAGCCGCCCGCCGAACATGGTTCCGAGAGCGTTGGCGTCATTAGGGAAAACGATATTCCAGCTGCTGAGTGTTTCTGGTTTTTTGGGTATCATAGAGCAACTCCTTATCCTAATCCGGAAAAATATTCATTTCTAAAATAATCATTTTTGAAACAATATGACATTGTTATTTGCAGTGATGGTCTTTATGTAATCAATTTTGGATATTTATATTATTAAATTCATACATCTATAAAACTAAACATTTCTGCCCGGAATGACCTTTTATCATTTTCTGATCTTTTTTGCCGTTAAATTTTGTTTCATATCATCGGAAATCTGTTTAAAATAGGTGTGAATGACCGATTTATAAATGAAATATCAACCGGGTTGCGGAGAAACGATTTATTTTAAATTTAAGAATACGTCCGAGGATGATAACCGGCTTTTTATTGATGAGCGGGCTGCTCATTGTTCTCGGAATACTCGCCAATTTTTATACAAACAGGATGCAGCAGGCGACAAGTAAAATTCTGGCTGAAAATGTTTCCAGCCTGAAGGCGGCAGAGGAACTGGAAATCGCGCTTCTGGATATGAAAGGGCATACATCGTATTATCTGCTTGATGGCGACTTGTCCTGGCTTGATGTTTTCGATGATAAAAAATCATCTTTCATGGAATGGTTCACGACGGCGCGAAATCTGACCCACACGAAAGATGAAGAAAATATTCTCAATGAAATTGAAGTTTTACTAAAGACATATACTGATTATCAGAATCAGGTTGTGATTCATTATCAGATGAATAATCCGGCGTTTGCGCATAAGATATTAATCGGACCGATGAAAAGTTATTTTGATCTCATTTTTGATAAATGTGAAGAATTACTGTTTATTAATGAAAAATTAATGTACAACACCAGTATGCTGATCGAACGGGATAATAAAACGGTAAATACAATCATGTACGGTATGGGAATTCTCGGGATTTTGATCGGAGTAGGATTAGGGGGATTTCTCGCGCGCAGCATTACACATCCGATTTATGAGCTGGTTCTTAAAGTTAAGGGCGCGACGGATACAGATATCGTGGAAAAAGTAAATGTTTCTGAGGGTACTGAATTAGATCATCTTGATAATTCAGTACGTTCACTTATCAATAAGGTTTATCAAATAAACACTGATCTTGTGAAAAGCCGGGCTATGCTTGAACGATCCGAGCGGTTTGCTGCACTCGGTAAAATTTCCGCCGGTCTGGCTCATGAGATACGGAATCCGCTCACAGCCATAAAAATGCTTGTTTTTTCTATGAAGGACGAGATGCGGAATGATACCACGATCAATAGAGACTTTCAGGTAATATTGAAGGAAATTCTGCGAATGGAACATTTCCTTCAGGAATTTCTTGATTTTGCCCGACCGCCCAAGCCCGAATTCGCCAATGTAACTGTGAATGAAATTATAGAGCAAACCTTAAAATTGATGAATACCCAGCTTAAAAACGCGAATATTGCGTTATCAGCCGAGAACACTGATACAGATGTCAATGTTTTTGTAGACAAACAGCAAATGCGGCAGGTCTTTTTAAATATTATTCAAAACGCGGTTTCAGCAATGCCCGATGGCGGCAAATTATTTCTCGGGACCAAGATCAAACATGATGATGTATCAGGGGATGAAATTGTCGAAATCAAAATAGCGGATAACGGTAAAGGAATATCGAACGATCTGATTGAAACTATTTTTGATCCGTTCGTAACAAGCCGGGAGGACGGGACCGGATTGGGCCTCTCTATCGCTCATCAGATTATAACCAATCACGGCGGGAGAATAGAAGCAGCAAATAACGCGGAATCAGGCGCCTTGTTCACCATTATCTTACCGTACGGGAGAGTAAAATCATGACGGACCGGATACTTGTTGTAGATGACGAGGAAAGCGTAAGGTATTCATTCAAACGTTTTTTGAACTCATCGGATTATCAAATAGATACGGCTAAAAACGGCGCGGAAGCGCTTTCTAAATTTAAGGATAACAGTTATGATATGATTATTCTGGATGTACGTCTGCCCGATAAATCCGGGATTGAAATTTTGAAAGAACTAAAGGAAATTGATCCAAATCTCGTTGTTCTGATCATGACCGCCTTCGGAGATACGGAAACCACGATTAAAGCCACAAAATCCGGCGCGTATGATTATATTCTGAAACCGTTTGATATTCCCGAAATGAAAAAAGTAATCGCCGGCGCATTGGAATTCAGCCATTTACATCATACAAATATTAAATCAAAAAATCCATCAGTCTCCGACTGGAACGCGGATACAATAATTGGAAACAGCCAGGTCATGCAGGAAGTTTACAAACTGATTGGCAGAGTAGCCGCGAGTGACGTAAATGTTCTTCTGCGGGGGGAGAGCGGAACAGGAAAGGAACTAATTGCCCGCGCGATTTATCAGCACAGCAATCGGACGGATAAGCCGTTTTTAGCCGTGAACTGCGCCGCCATTCCGGAAACCCTTCTTGAAAGCGAGCTGTTCGGGTATGAAAAAGGTGCTTTCACCGGCGCGAACCGGCGTAAAACAGGAAAATTCGAGCTGGCGGATGAGGGCATCATTTTTCTTGATGAAATTGGTGATATGACTCTTACAACACAGGCGAAAATTCTCAGGGTCCTTCAGGAGGGAAGTTTTGAAAGATTGGGCGGTGAACAGACGATAAAGGTAAATGTTCGTGTGGTAGCGGCTACAAACAGGAATCTGGAACGGGCGATCGAAGAAGGCCGATTCAGGGATGATCTTTATTACAGGATTAAAGTTGTCACCATAACCTTGCCGCCTTTGCGTCTTAGAAAAAATGATATTCCCGCTTTGGCTGAATACTTTTTGGAAAAGCACTGTAAAGCTGAACAAAAAGATGGAATCAAATTTTCAAATAATTCAATGGAGACTCTGCAGCAATATCATTGGCCGGGCAATATTCGTGAAATGGAAAATGTTATCAGACGCGCGATTGTTTTGTCAAAAGGATCCGTAATTCCGGACGAATTGATAACAGAAGAATTTAAACAGGCAAGCCGGACAGAGACAAAAAACGACCATATCCCGCAAAATGTTTCAAAGGAGCAGATAGAGCAATTCTCGGGATCTCTCTATGAACAGATAATGTCAGAAGCTGAGAAACGTCTGATATTGCAAGTTTTGAGAGAGACAAGCGGAAACCAGGTCAGAGCTTCAAAAATTCTGGGTATCTCCCGGGTCATGCTTCATCAGAGAATTGAAAAATACGGGATAAAAAACGAAGTGATTATTATGAAAGAAGAATAAGCCGCGGCGTCGGTCCTGTATAAAACTATACCGCACATCTTGTATATCTTTAGATCACAATGACTAGCTTGTTTACATATTGACATGATAAATTGAAAAATTTAAAAATCAATATAATAGTTAAGTGATTATTAAAATACAACTTATCTGATTAGTTTCATCCCTTTTTTGTTGGCATGAGAATTGACTGTTAACCATTTGTTCAGGTGTGAAATTCAAAACTGACAAGGGGGGTTGAAATGAAGTTTTTAATCAGGATTGTGTTGGTTACAGTCTGTTTATTGCCGGTGTATCTGTTTTCTCAGGAAGATCAATTTCCCGCCCAGGAAGGGGGAAGGGGATTTATAAATACTTATAGCGCGGAAACTTTTGGAAGAGGATTTATCGGGGCAAATTTTAGCGGTATCTACAATACAACTAATTTGTCGGGGGTTTAAGGTACTGAAGAATTATTTATATGAACGAGCACGCTAACATTTGATATGTCGGATGAGCTTGAACTTTCAGAGGTCCTTTATACCATTGGAAGGGGGGTGCTTCATAAAGAAAATAACCGCATGGATCATCTGCAGAGCGGATTTGGGTCCGCAAGACTCGGTTTGAAATATAAAGTCCCGTTAAATACGGATAATTTCGATATAGCCGGCCGCCTGGCTTTTCATGTGCCTATGGGAGCTGATTTCGCCATTCATCCCAGTTACCCTTATGACAACGAGGAATACGGAATTGAGGCGATGCTGATCCAGACATACCGATTTAGTCCGTCCTGGAAACTCCATTTTAATGAAGCCTACAGATGGCAGGGATTGAGAGATGATAAGGTGGATGATGATTTGCTTATCACCTCCGGCGCTATCGTGAATGTTCGCGGAATAGCTATTGACAGTGACGGGGACGGTATTCCTGACGGCATAGATCTTGAGCCGCGCACGGCAGCCGGTGCAAAAGTCGATTCCAAAGGCCGCATTCTTTCGCCAATGGAGCTTGAATTGCTGACAAAGGGATTGCTGAGAGTCCACAAAATATAGTTTGATCCCGGAAAGGCTACGATTAAACCTGAATCTTATGAAGTTTTACAGGAAATAAGCCGTATCCTGCTGAAATATCCCGGGTTGAAGATTGAAATCAGAGGCCATACCGATGCTGATGGAACAGATGAATTTAACATGCAGCTCAGTATAGAACGGGCAAAAGTGGTGAGGGAGTATTTGCTCATCCGTTCACTCGATCTTATACCGGCTAATATAACAGTTCAGGGTTTCGGCAGAACGATGCCTTTATCTGATAACAAAACTGCCGATGGCAAAACTTTAAACCGTCGTGTCGAATTTTTTGTACTCAACATGGATGAACTTGGAAAATCAAATTAATAAAATTATAATGACAGGTATCAGCTGAATTCTGATACCTGTTTTTATTGGTAAACATTGAGTATTGTACCAGAAAAATATCACCCGGCAGGTAACTCCGATCATCTTCATAAAAATTCATGATCATATCAACATTAAAACTTTAATCGATACCTTCTCTTTTTAGGATAAATTATCGAAATCTCATTTTACAACTACAGAAATCCGAATAGTGTAATTAATTCAGACAATATGTAAAAACTTCTTACATGATATAGAATTATTTATCGATTTAGTAATTGTGTAAGTATAATAATAACAAATGTTTAAAAGTTTTTAGTTGTCAAAAGTTTTCTGGCATGGTTATTGAAATGATAAGAAAAGTATAAGTTATGATTAAATAAAAGTTTGGAATAAAAGCAAAAATACCCGGGATATCGGAAAACGATAATGACAAATTTAATAATAATTATTGATGATGATCCGGCGACATTGCTGGCATTTAAGAAGCTGCTCAAAAAAAAGGATTTTGATATTTGTACATTTTCCAGATGGGATCAGGCGAAAGAAGAACTTAATTCAAAAACTCCTGTTTTGATTATCCTGGATATGAAAATTCCGGCGGCAGATGGAATCTCTTTGCTTAAAAGAATAAAATTAAATTTTCCGGAAATTCCTGTTGTGGTAATGACTGCTTACTCCAATATCTTTACGGAGAAGGAAGTTATGAAAACAGGAGCGGACGGTTATCTCACAAAACCTTTCGAAATTAACGGCATGTTAACGAATATCGAAAAATATATTCGACATCATTATTTATAAATTGTATTGGGGATTTTGTATGAATGATGCAATTCAGTTTCTTCAACAAATCGGATTTGTAGCGAAACTTGTCCTTCTGATTCTTCTGTTCCTTTCGGTCGTTTCATGGGGTGTTATCTTTGAGAAATCCAGACAATTTAAGAGGATTAACAATGAATCCAAACGCTTTCTGCGTTCTTGGAGAATAAATCAAAATTCGGCCGAATTACTGCACCAAGCCGCTGATTTCAAAATGAGCCCGTATGCGAAAATTTATAAAAAATTGTCTTTTCACAGACAGCAGAACAATGGGGATATAAACAGCGATGATCTTGCGGATGGGCTGCTTGTAAAAAAAATGGTGGTGATGAAAACAGAATCCCCGGTTTCCCAGGTGATGATCAACGCGGCAGTTTCATCAGAAATCACAGAACTCGATAAAAATCTGATCTTTCTTTCAACGACGGTTAGTGTTAGCCCTTTTTTGGGATTGATGGGTACGGTTTGGGGAATTATGAGCGCCTTTATGAGCATGGGTATGAAAGGTTCGGCTGATATCGGAACTGTAGGTCCGGGAATTGCGGAAGCTCTTATTACTACCATAGCAGGTCTTGCGGTTGCCATTCCGGCTCTCATCGCATATAACTTTTTTGTGGACAGGATCCGCAGGATTAATCAGGAACTGGAGACATTTACGGCCGAAGTTGTACAAAATCTAAATAAGGACCGGGTTTTATGAAATCCGAATTTAAATCGCTTTCAGAGATAAATGTAACGAATCTGGTCGATGTAACGATGGTTTTGTTGATCATATTCATGATTACCGCTCCCTTTATGAGAACAGGAATTGAAGTCAATCTGCCCGAAACCGATGCCGATAACCTGAAATCAAAACAAAGCGTCGTGGTGACTCTGACTCATGAAGGCATCATCTATCTGGATGAAGAGCGGATTACCCTTGATAAATTCCCGTCAAGATTACTGCATCTGTATCATTCCGGCGGTGATGAACCGGTAATGCTGAAGGCTGACTGGAGGATTCCTTACGGTCAGGTTATCGAGCTGATGGGAGAAATTAAAAAGACGGGTATAAATAATTTGGGATTGATGGTTGACTCCGGCGGGAAAAAATGAAACGCTCACTATTTTTGTCAATGGTAATACATTTGATTTTGGTGTCAGGTTTGATTCTGCTGAGCGCAAAATCATATATATTTCCGGAGTTTACACCTGTTTATGCAGTTCAATTGTTCAGTATGGAAGAAATGATTGTCAAAGATAAAACATCTCCTAAAAACAAGACCGCTCCTGAAATAAACAGACGGGTCGCAGACCAGGAAAAACAGGTAAATGTCAATAAAAAAGAGAAAGTTAAAAAGACGAAAGCGGAATCATCACCGGCATCAGGAAATCCGGCAGACTTACCGGTAAGAGTAAGCACAAAGGATTTTCCGTTTAATTACTATCTTAATCTGATTCAATACCGGTTACAGGAAAATTGGAAACCGCCTGTTCAGGCTGGCGAACATGATGATAAATTACATGCTGTAGTGGGGTTCAGAGTGCTAAGAAACGGAAACATAGAAAATGTAAATGTAGAAAATAGTTCGGGAAGATTCATGTATGATCAGGCCGCGAAACGAGCTGTATACGCGGTTGCTCCGCTGCCACCGCTTCCGGAAGAGTTTAACGGCGATCAATTGTTGGTTCACATAGATTTTGAGGCGATATGGTAAATCTTGTAGGTAAATTTCTCGTTATGACGATGATTGCATTTTGGGCCGGATTATTTATGACTGAAATCTCCGCGCAAAATGAAGTCCATTTGAAAGTGCAAAAAGAGGGATTTGAACCAATTGTGCTGTTTATCTCTGATTTTGGAGAAGAAAACGGGAATTCGTTCCGTGAGATATTAATAAATGACTTAAAACTGTCCGGATTCTTTATCGTTGTCGATCTGGTTAACCCGACTGACTCCTTAAAAATATCGAACTCCTCGGCCAGGGCGGGATTGTCGGGAAGTCTGGAGATTAAGAAAAATAATCTGAAATTTTCATCCAGACTGGTTGAGTTACCCGGAACAAGGCAGATTTTTGATAAGAAATTTGAGGCGGAGATTTCGGACGCCAGATCGCTTGCCCATGAAGTGGCCGATGAAATCGTGTACTATCTTGTTGGCGAAAAAGGAATCGCGAATTCCAAAATCGCATTTACCGTGGCGAAGGGTAAGGCCAAAGAAATAGCCATAATTGATATGGACGGGCACGGGATTTTACAACTAACCTATAATAATTCTCTAAATCTGTCTCCCGCATGGTCACCTAACGGCAGACAGATCGCATTTACAAGTTACGCTTCGGGACGGCCTGAACTCCTGATCCAGGATATCGCCGACGGAAAAGTTTACAAGATGTCAAAATTACAGGGATTGTACAGTGCTCCCGCCTGGTCACCGGATGGCAAAAAAATCGCATTGACCATCACTCAGAACGGCAATGCGGAAATCTATTCGATTGATGTCAAAGACGGAAGTCTGCGCCGCCTGACGAATCACCCTGCGATAGACTCCTCGCCGACATGGGCACCGAACGGCCGGGAAATCGCTTTTACATCAGACCGGAGTGGAAATCCGCAGATTTATTTGATGGATGCCATGGGAGGGAACGTGCGCCGTCTGACATTTGAAGGTAAATACAATGATTCAGCCAGCTGGTCTCCGCGCGGTGATCTTATCGCGTTTGTAAGTCGTGAGGATGGCGGATTCCAGGTATATACCATAGATATAAATGGTGCGCAATTAAGACGATTAACTGCTGGTTCAGAGAATCATGAAAATCCTGTATGGTCGCCTGACGGATTAAAAATAGCGTTTGCAATGGGAAGAGGGATGAGATGGGATATTTACATGATAAACTGGGATGGTTCCGGTATGCGCGCTGTAACATCAGGAGGAAATAATGCTTCACCGCGCTGGTCGCCAAGATTTGATTATAATTAGCAGAAAGCCTGAAAATGAGCGGATCGGTTTCATGAAAACACGATATAATGCCGGAGGCAGAATGAAAATTTTATCAACGGAAAAGTTGCTTATCATATTGCTGAGTTTATCTGTTTTTTGGAAATGCGCTGAAAATAAAAAAGTAAATCCATGGAACGCGGCTTTGTATGAAACAACCATTTATTCACTGATCTCTCATATTGATGAATTAAAAAAGCATGCTGAATTGGCAGAACAATATCAGGGCATGGGTAAAAATATAAAAGCAAAGGAGGAAATCAAACTAATCAATCAAAAAATTGACAAAATCGAATACTATTTAATACCTCTGATCAACTCCAAGGCACATCTTTCGGCAGCATTCAACTTCACGATCCGGGATGAATTTACTGAAGCCGAAAATGAATTAAAAAAATGCAGATCGCAGCTTCTCATCACAAAATCAAAAGTAAGCGGTCAGGAGCTAAAAGAAATCAAAAATCTGAATATGCAGATTGAGGCACTGGAAAAAGAATTAAAAAAAATGTCAAATGTTTCCTATAAAAATTTCAGCCAGGCGGCTGTACAAATTGATAATATCATTAACAGGTAAACCTTAAATCGGAGGAAATTTACAATGAAAGTCAGAATTATTTTGAGTATCGTTACCTCTTTTGCTTTTCTAGTGATTTTGAGCGGGTGTCACAAAGCCGCGACAAAAATCACACAGCCTGTAAAGCAGGTCGTTGAGACTCCTGTAGAGGTGGAAAAACCGGTCGAAGAAGTGGAAACAGACTCTGATGCAAATGCCAAAACCAAGGTGGAATTGCGTTTCGCGGAGATCTATTTTGATTACGATAAATTTGAAATTACATCCACCGCGCGCCAGACACTGGCAGGTTACGCGCGTAGTCTAAAGGAAAATCCCAATGTTAAGCTTCTTATCGAAGGCCATTGTGATGAGCGCGGTACCATTGAATATAACCTTGCATTGGGTGAGCGGCGGGCCGACTCGGTTAAAAAATATCTAGTTAATTCCGGTGTGGAAAGCAGCAGATTGTCAACGATCAGTTACGGAAAAGAACGTCCGGTTGTTTTGGGAACAGGTGAGAGTTCCTGGGCAAAAAACCGCCGTTCAGCGTTCATGATAAATTAATAAACCAATAATCCTGATAATCTCCGGGTATTTAATGCCCGGAGATTTCAAATCATGGAATATAAAAGATGAAACAAAAATTGATAAGTGGAATTATACTTTTCAACTTAATATATATTCTTCAGGGATGTGCCAGCAGGAAGGAAATTGTCAGGTTTCAGGACGATACGGATTATCTGCGTAGTCAGGTCGAAGTTCTTGTGAATGAAAACAAAGAAATGAAAAAAATGCTTCAGGCGCAGCTAAAAGTGGTGACCGCGCTTGAAAATGATACGCGCCAAATCAAGGCGGATTTAATCTCCGAATTATCCGGATTAAAAGAACAAACAGGTTATATCGACAGCAAACTTGATGACCATATCTATCAGATGTCGAGATTTACGGGTGTTCAGACCGCACAGGCTCCATTAAACGAACCCGGTGACAGCGCTGATGCTGATAAAAAATCTGTTAGGAGCGCCGTTGAAGGAAACCATAAAGATCTTTATGATGCCTCTTATCTGGATTTAACCCGGGGGAATTATCTGATGGCTTTACAGGGATTCCAGCAATATTTATCAAAATTTCCGCATAGCGAACTGGCATCCAACGCCCAGTATTGGATTGGTGAAACTTATTACGCGCAGGGTGAGTATCAATCTGCGCTTAGAGAGTTTGAACGGGCCGTGAACAATTATCCGGAAGGAAATAAACAACCTGCCGCCTTATTAAAAGCAGGGTACTGTTTTCAAAAAATGGGTGATGTGGTGAGTTCCCAGAAGTATTTAAAATTGGTGATACAGAGATTTCCGAACTCTGAAGAAGCCAGGTTAGCGGCATCGAATATCAAAAATTGATTTTTGCTTTTAAATTTATTATTATTGCGGGGCTCAGGAAATAAGCCGATCTTCAAATCACAGGTCGGTTTTTTTGTTGCCGGTTTTGATTAAAGCAAATAAAACGGCGACATCCTGATGGTCATTTAAATTAAAAATCGGGAAAAAGGAATTTTCAACGTTCAGAAATCATTGCCTGTTGAATTGACAAGGCTGAATTCGGAATCCGGACAAAAAACACGGAATAGAAAAAATCCTTTGACGGTTAACAAAATTTTGAAACACATTAACCTAATTCCGGGGGTTACGATGAAAGTATACCAATTACGAGAATATCTTGAAGATTTTGATGAACAGGCGGAAGTATTCGTTACATTAATAGGACTTGAAGGAACAACCGAGATCTATGAAATCAGCAGCGCCACAAACAGCGGCGGGCATCTCGAACTCAATATAGATGAAGCGGATGCAAGGGCGGACAGCAATTTCCCTGATCATGAAGTTGATTATTAAAGCTCTTAGTAATGGTTAAATTGGTTTTTATCCCGCTCCTCAATAGGGCGGGATTTTTTTTTCTTAATGATCGTTTTTTAATCATCATGGTGATAATTTAAAGATTCATTTTTAATCACACGATTTTGTTAATAGATTACACAATAAAGAATGTCAATAGATCCGGAGAGATTTAATGCAGCCGGTTAAATGGGTGATTGTTGTTTTAATCAGTTTCGTTGGAATTTTACACGCCAAATCAAATGATAAATGGTATTCGATGATAGGTTCGGCTTATCTTGATAATCAGTCATACAGGGTATTGGAAAAGATATGCGATGAAGCGGGCGGGAGGCCGGCCGGAAGCCAACAGAATGAAAATGCGATCCATATCCTAAAATCTGAGTTGGAGAATATCGGCTTCAGGGTCAAACTGGAAAAGTTTCAAATGCCGGGCTGGGTTCGCGGGAATGATGTTGTTCAAATTGTAGAGCCTGTTGAGCTGAAACTGCAGGCCGCGGCGCTTGGGTATGTGGACAGGACACCTGTGTTTGAAGCCCCGGTTGTTTATGCAGGTTACAGTTCCGAAGAATCATTCCTGAATTTGGAAGTTAAAAACCAAATTGTCCTGGTCACTTCCGAAAAACCGCCGGCGGGAAAAGAACTGATGCGATCAGAAATTATCGGGCTGGCAGGAAAATCCGGCGCGAAAGCAGTTCTCTTTATAAACGGCAGACCGGGCGGACTAAATCTGGCGGGAACAGGAAACTTTCAGGGAACACCAACCGCAGTGCCTGCTTACAGCCTTACATTTGAAGAAGGAAAAAGGCTCCAGAGGCTGTTGGAGAAAAAAATTCCCGTCACTCTCAGAATCGACACACGTTCTTTTTGCAAGGAAATCGAAACATCAAATGTGGTGATCACCCTCCCCGGAAAGGTAAAAGATAAAATAGTTGTGGGGGCGCATCTGGATAGCTGGGATCTATCCCAGGGAGGCATTGACAACGGTCTTGGCACGGCAATTTTATTTGATGTGGCAAGGATTCTTAAGAGATATTCATCTGATAATTATTACACAATAGAATTTGTATGGTTTAATGGCGAAGAGCTTGGGCTTTGGGGGGCAAAAAATTATGCCGCGGTTCACAGGGATGATCCCGTTGTGGCGATGATCAACATGGACATGACCGGAACCCCGACAGGTTTTAACGCCATGGGATTCGATTTTTTACTTCCCTTTCTTGAAACACTGAAAAACAATTTGAACGGTTTCGAACTAAAAAGCGGCGTGATCAGTGTGCCATGGACCAACAGCGATCATATGCCCTTCCTGCTGCAGGGCATCCCCGTTATCGGTCTGCAGGCTCATCTTGATGAATCGATGGTAAAATTTTACCATTCTCATGCAGACGCGTTCGACAAAGTGAGTAAAAAATATTTATCAGACGCGGCCGCTGTTGCCGGCATTTTGATAGAAGAACTGGCAAATAATCCGGAAATCCCGCTGAATCGTTTGACAGAAACCGAAATGGCAGATATGCTGATAAAATTTAAGCTGGATGATCGTCTGGAGCGGCAGGGCGAATGGATTTATTAAACAGAAACCAACAATATCGCGCGGAGATAAAAATGAAAAATAATGACATGCAAAAAACGCTGGCTGTCCTAATTGATGCCGACAATACTTCACCGGCTATTGTTGAGCCCTTGTTCGCGGAGATAGCAAAATTTGGAGTCGCCAGTGTAAAAAGAATATACGGTGACTGGACATCTCCAAATTTGCGCGGCTGGAAAGAAGTTCTTTTAATGCACGCGATTCATCCGATCCAGCAGTTCAGATATACGGTAGGTAAAAACGCTACCGACAGCGCGATGATCATTGACGCGATGGATTTACTCTATACGAGCAGATTCGACGGATTCTGTATTATTTCAAGCGACAGTGATTTTACACGTCTTGCCACCAGAGTGAGAGAGACAGGCACAACGGTTTACGGATTTGGTGAAAAAAAGACCCCGAATTCATTTGTAAGCGCCTGCGACAAGTTTATTTATACCGAAATTTTAAGAACGGAAGATGAAGAGCACGGATCATCAGCCGGAATTGACGCGGCAGAGAAAAAACCAAAGGAATCCAAAAATCTGAAAGGCGATACCAGTTTGGTCAACTTACTGCGAGTCGCGGTTGATGCTGTTGCCGATGAAGCGGGATGGGCCCATCTTGGAGCCGTCGGACAGCAGATTTCCAACCAATATCCTTCATTTGATGCCAGGAATTACGGATTTAAAAAGTTAGGCGAACTCATCCGGGCAATTGAACTTTTTGAGATTGATACAAAAATTAGTGATACTGACGCAAGGCATCAGACAATTTATATTCGCCAAAAACCCAAAAAGAAAAAACGGTGAGACAGTAGATGACCATGATTAGAGCTGATTCGTAACTGTAATACTCGATTAAATTCGAATGTCATATATTTGTTGTCACATCAGTAATTAACCCAATTCTAACATAAATTTAATAATTCTTGCTCATATTGTCTTTCGTATTTATGATAATAGTAAGAATTATGGAGTGA
>JBFXGD010000028.1:0-29253 GCA_050178385.1 Calditrichaceae bacterium | reverse complement strand
TGAATTTTTCCAGAGTGATTACTGAAATCACCGGGGATGTTTCGGTGAGACCGTAACCTTCAAGAACATATATGCCGGCAGCGCCGAAAAATTCCGCGATATCAGCCGAGAGCGGAGCTCCGCCGCTTATAAAGAAACGCAATCTTCCACCAACCCGCTCACTCAACTTATGAAAAACAAGTTTATACGCGAGATTTCTCTTGAACTGCAATGCTGAAGGGATTGGCTGATGATCCATAATTTTATTTATATATTCTTTTCCCACTTTTAGCGCCCAGTAGAAAATTTTTCTTTTGAGGGGAGAGCCCATCTCAACATTTTCAAGAACGCGCCCGTACATTTTTTCATATAATCTCGGTACAGCCACCATAAGTGTCGGTTTTATTTCACCCATATTTTCCGCTACGGTATCTATGCTCTCAGCATACGCTACAGTCGCGCCATAATAACAGGACAGGTAATGTCCCGCCATTCTCTCTAAAACATGGCTTAGGGGCAAAAATGATAATAATATATCATCAGGATAAACTTTTAAAACTGCTGTGGAATCTTCAACATTCGAGATGAAGTTTTTATGAGTCAGGATCGCGCCTTTCGGCTCACCGGTGGTTCCGGAAGTGTATATTATCGTTGACCAGTCATCCGGCTTTACTTCAGAAATGCTGTTTGACACATAATCTTTGTTCTCTTTGAGAAATTGTTTTCCTTTTTCCGCGAGACTTTCAAATGTAAACCAGGGATCTTTTTCTTTCCCGGATGCTGAGTCAAGAACATAAAAATGTTTTGTGGTTTTTAATTCTTTTTTTACCGCATCCACCTTTTCCATTTGAATGTCATCTGATACGACAACAACGACAGATTCTGAATCATTTAGAATGTATCTGACCTGTTCCTTTAACAAGGATGGGTAAATAGGGACTAAAACAGCCCCAAGAGCACAAGTCGCATAATCAGTCAACGCCCATTCGACCCTGTTCCCGGAAATAATCGCGACCTTATCTCCTTTTTTAACCCCCAATGAAGCTAAGCCTGCAGACACATTTTCTGCCCGGTCAACTGCGTCTTTCCAACTAATTGAGATCCAGTTACCGTCTTTTTTAAACATGTAGCCGGATTTTGAACCAAGATCCTTGCGTTTTCTGAAAAACATTTCAGCTAGATTTTGATAGGTCATAATACCTCCATATGGTGTGAAAGGCGGGATTTAATAACATATAAATATAGTCTGATGAGCATTTTCTGTCAAGATAATTTTAAGAGTAGACGCATTTTTCTGTGCTGGAAAGAGGAAAAATATAATTCCGGATCAAGAGAAGCATCCAGTTGGCTTAGATTTTCCAGGTTTTTAATCGCCCGATTGGTCAAAGAAAGAGCCGTTTTGTGGTCCTTTTTTACATGCTCATGATATTTTGCTAATTCTTCAAGAGCGAAAAATAAGAAACTTTGGGATGCGGTTAGCTCATTCCATAAAAAAACAGCTTTTTGCCATGATTTGTTTTTTTTATAAATAATACTCTGCCATACCTTAATCTGATCCGGTATATCCTCATACATTTCCCCGACCAAATTCAGAATTTCTTCATGACCATTCTCAAAAGCCAAACCGGCAAATCTCAATAAAGCCTGCGGATCCGTTGTTAATATAGCCGGATTTGACTCAATTTCATGGATTCGCATGAGAATCCGCGCGGAAGACAAAATATCCTGATAATTATGTTCGATGATTTTAATGATATTATGCACAACTCCGGTACGGATAAAGTCAAAATATGCCTGCGGAATTAGCGCTCCGGGGATATCACCTGAACGGGTAATGCCAAAAAGATGACTTTCAATTGAGCTGAGTTTACAAGAATCTATGCTGTCTTTCCACAGACGGCGGCTTATATGGAGCAGGTCGATTTGAAGCATTGATTGAAATGATGGTATAATTCTGTTTAAAATGAACCGGTTTTTTAACAGAGGCAAATCGTAAGATTTACCATTAAAAGATACAAGATGTGAGAAATTGTTCAACCATTCCTTCAAGTTTTTGAATAGATCATACTCCCTTCCGTAATCCGGTAAAAAATATTGTTCAATAATCAGTTCGTCATTTCTGATGAATCCGAATCCCAATAAAAAAGCAAAAGTCCCTGCTCCACCGGCTAGTCCTGTCGTTTCAAGATCAAAAAACAGACAGTTTTCCGGCAAAATTTCTTTGTTCATTTGCCCCTTACTTAAAAAACGTATATCCAATTTGTCGGGCATACCGGGCAACTGTACCACACGCGAAATTTTGATGTATGGTGCTTCGGGTGAAATAATCTCTCCGCTAAAATGCTGGGCAAGGGCATTTACAGGGGCATTGATCGTTTTGTTTTCGGAAAGGGTGTTTTTTCCGGATTTATAAAATTGCAGCTTTTTATTAATATCCATCATTCATTCAGGGATAATAAATTTAATATCTTAATCGCGCTTTTTTTACCAAAAATACCACCTTCAATAGTTGGACCGGTGCAGGACGGGCAGCCGTTCGCGCACGGACACGACTGAATATGTTCGTTTACCGCCCGCAACGCTGTACGGTCAATCGCGTAAAGCTTCCTGCTCAATCCCACGCCTCCCTGGTATTTATCATATACATAAATGGTCGGCTTTCCGCTAAAAGGAGCCCTTACCATAGGGATTACCGAAATATCTGAAACATCACACATGATATACAGCGGAATCAGATTTTGTAATGTATAGGCGATGCCTTTTAAGCCATCACCGATAACGGATTCCTTAAAGTATGGATCGATGAACAGATCATCAGGAAACTCCCACCAGAGCGAGGTTGTCTGGATCTCCATTTCAGGCAGATATACTCTACCCAACCCTATGTTTTCATGGGTATGAAATTTTATTTTTTTGTAGCTTGTTGTGACTCTCGTTACCGCGACTTCACCATAGAACTTGCCATATCCGAATTCTCTATCTTTCCCTTCTTCGAGAATATCAAGAATCTTTAAATCCGTTTTTGTGATCGAGTCAGTGTAATGATCAACATTTACTTTATGCACGTAGGCTTTCTGTTCATCCCAGTCAAATTCATCCACATGATACTGTACACTGTCATGTATGTAAATTGCATCCTTATGAACAATTTCAGGGGCAGAAAACAGATCAATTTCTCCAATGACCCTGTTTTGATCGCTCGTATCAATAATCACAACATTTTCCGCTGAAGCGTTACGCAGTCCTACTTCATCGGCAGGGTATATTTCGCTCATCCAGAAATACTTACCGTTTGTTTTTCTCAATACACGTTCTTCTGTAAGAAAATCCAGTAAATGGGTTGTTATATCATTCGCGAATCGCTCTTTTTCATTGAACGGCAGTTCAAACGCGGAGCATTTAAGGTGACTCATTAGAATCGGCAGATTATCACCATCAATCTGGGCTGTTTCCGGATTTTTGAGAAAAAAGTAATCCGGATGTTCAATGATATATTGATCTAAAGGCGCGCTTGACGCCACCAGAATTGCCATTGAAAGACTTTGCCTGCGGCCGGCTCTTCCCGATTGCTGCCATGTGCTGGCGACTGATCCGGGATACCCGGCCATAACGGCCACATCCAGCTGCCCAATATCAATCCCCAGTTCAAGCGCGTTAGTGCTGACCACGACCTGAATCGAGCCATTTTTAAGGCCTTTTTCAATAGCTCTTCTTTCTCTCGGAAGATATCCGCCTCTATAACCGCGTATTTTATTTGGATCAATTTTTAGTTGAGCCGCGGTCTCTCTTATATAGGTAACGAGTATTTCGACACGCAAACGGCTTCTGGCAAACACGATAATCTGAGCTCCCGTGGGGAGCAGTTTTCTCACGACATTCCTGACTTCGGAGACAACAGATTTTCGAAGTCCCAGGTCATAGTTTATGACCGGCGGATTATAAAATAAGAAATGTTTTTCACCTGAAGGGGAACCATTGTTATCAATTATCGTCACCGGTTCTCCCGTTAATTTTTCAGCCAGCTCCTGCGGATTTGCAATCGTCGCGCTTGAGCAGATAAATTGAGGATTGCTCCCGTAAAATTCACAAATTCTTTTTAAACGCCTTAGAATATTTGTAAGATGACTCCCGAAAACACCACGGTAGGCGTGAATTTCATCAAGAACAATAAATTTTAAATTTTCAAACAATTTTATCCATAAGGTATGATGCGGTAAAATACCCTGATGAAGCATATCGGGATTTGTGACGACAAGGTGACCGGCGGATCTGATTGTCCGGCGGATATCGGCGGGAGTATCACCATCAAAAGTAAACGACTTAATTCCCGAATCAACAAGGTCAACAAGATCCTGGACTTCTTTGACCTGATCCTGTGAAAGAGCTTTGGTTGGAAAAAGGTACAATGCCCGCGCTTCTGTATTTTTGAGCATCGTTTCAAATACAGGGAGATTATAGCTGAGCGTTTTTCCGGAAGCGGTCGGAGTGACTATCACCACGTTTTTTCCTTCTCTGGCCTGGTTATAGGCTTCGACCTGATGTGAATAAAGCTGACGGATACCCTTTTTTAACAGCGCTTCCTTTAATTTTTCATGTAGATTTTCCGGGAAGTTTTCATAGACGGCAGGGCGTTCATTTATGACTGTCCATTTGGTGATATTTTTTTGAAAATCCTGATCTTCGGACAAATATTCTATTAGTTGCGGGAGGTTCATTATTTGGGCAATCCTGATAATTTACATTGTTTGAAAATACAATCCTGAACTCAGATATTCAATAAAAAAACCCGGTGAAAATTGCACCGGGTTTTTTTTAATTACATCATTATCTATTGAAGAGCTTCAATGGCTTTGTCGATCCGTGAAATAAGCTCATATAAAGCCGGAGTACTTTTTTCCTGAGTCAGATCGAGCATATAGATATCAAAATTTCCGCCGCGGTTTGAATGAAAGATTATCTTAGTTCCGTCGGGTGAAAACACGGGATTCAAGTCATCTGCAATATTCGATGTGAGCCTTTGAACTGCTGAGCCGTCATTATTCATTAAATAGATTTCATAATTCCCGTTCCTGTCGGAAAAAAAGGTGATTTTATCCCCTCTTGATGACACGTCCGGAGAGACTTCGTTTGAATTGGCATTAAACGTGATCTGGGTTGCTTTAGCGCCCTTCGCATCCATCTTATATATTTCGTAAGCTCCGCTTCTGTTTGAATCAAAATAAATGACGCCTTTTTCCTCTGTGCTTCCGTTCGTCAGACATGCTCCGCCGTTATTTTGAGAATTTTTTGTCAACGCTCTCTGAAATTTCCCGTCCCCTTCCATAAGAAAGACATCACCATAGAGCTCATAGAACGGAACATTTCGAAGGTCGTTTCTTTCAGAAATAAATACGATCAATTTGCCATCAGCTGAATATCGCGGACGCCAGTCGTTTGATCCGTTAGTTGTCAAATTCCTTTCACGACCCGTTGCAAGATCTTTTACAAATATATCTCTAAGTTTTTGGTCATAATCAACATCCCGATGATCTTCCAGAGTTGATGTATACATAATTTCTTTACTATCCGGCGACATGACAGGATTCTCTTCGTGCGCGGGAGAATTAGTCAGCTGAGTGATATTTGTACTGGCTATATCATATTCATAAATATCCCAGTTTCCGTTCTGGTCTGATTGATAAACAACTTTGTCCCCTGAAGCGGAAAATGTCCCAAATGCTTCATTGGCATCTGTCCCAATCAATTTCGTAAGGGGAAACGCATCGGCAAATTTCGGAGCGACCCTGTCAAGATAAGCATCTCCGTCAGAGCTTTGTAATACATCTTTGTATGCTCTGAACGCTTTCAGATTATCACCCAAATCCAACGCAATTTCAGCATAAAGAAATTTTGTTTCAGCATCATTCGGATCTATCGCAAATCCACGCTCAAGAACTTGCAGAGCATCCAGCCCTCTATCGTTCTGTTGCAAAAGAGTGGCCAATTGCCTGCGGTATTCCAAGGTATTGGGATTATCCTTTATTTTTTTCTGCAGATTTTCAACATCTTGCTTCAGCTGATTATTTTCAAATGGAACTTCAATCTCTCCGGACTTTTTTGAACCCGAACAGGCGATTAAACCAAAAAGGATAAATAAGGCCGCTATCATAAATTTGAATCTATGCATGATGTCTCCCTTTTAGTGGAATTATTAACCCTGTATCTGTTTGATTCTTTTTTCAGCATCTTTTTTTAGAATAAGATCTATTCCCGGCCGGTTTACAATTTCCTGATACATACGAACAGCATCGGTAATCCTGCCCAACTTTTCATAGGCCTGCCCGGAGTAATAAAGGGCGCTGGCCTCCCACTGCAATTTTGTCTTTTTTGAAAGAAGCGGGATCTTTACAAACTCTGCGATCGCGCTTTCATATTGTCCGGCTTTCAGGAGAGCTTCACCAATATAAAACTGAATTTCCGGCTCTCTCTCACTATCGGCCTCAAGTTTTATTTTCTTGAGATATTCCACACCCGTCTGGAACTGATTCAAATTTATAAATGCCTGCCCGATTAAGATTTTTTTATCAAGAATATCGTCCGCATTCGGAAATTTTTCAACATATTGTCTCGCCAATCCCTGAGCTGCATCCCAGAATCCTGTAAGGCTGTAAGTTTTAATCAGATTCGACATAATTTGTACTTCGAGATTCGGATCCGGCGACAATTCAAGGGAATTTTTAAAAACGGCTATGGCGGAATCGTATTTCTCGGATCGGAAATATATTGTTCCGAGGGTGTTGTAAACCGCTGAAAGAAGCTCACTTTTTGGGTAATTTGATGAGAAATTACTTAAAATTTTTAAAGCATCTTCGTGTTTATTCAGCGTCAGATATGTTAACGCCAGAAAATAATCCGCATCATCGACAGATTCGGAATTCTTATATTTTTTCTTGACCTGTTCAAAGTATTTTATAGCCTTGTTAAAATCTTTGTTCAAACGATAATATTTTCCAAATTCCAGAGTAAACTGAGCGAAAAAGTGATCCGATTTATTAAAATTCTTTTTAAACGCCGCGATCGCCTTTTCACTTTCGGCTAAATTTCCGTCGCGGATAAGACATATAATATATTTACCGGAAACATCACTCTCGGCATCTTTACCCTGAAGCAATTTTGACAATTCATTAAAATTAGCTGCCGCTTCTTTATATTCTTCGTTTTTGAACTGAATTTCGGCGGCGTACATTCGTGACCTGACATACAGATCAGTATCTTCGCGCGAAACGAGGATAAAGTTATCGAATGCAACATTGAATTGGTTTTTGGAATAATATATCTCACCCATTGCAAATCTGGCATCGTCTCTTAATGCGCCATTCGCGGCCAGGTTCAGATAGAATTTATAATTCTCAAGAGCTCTTTTATACTCTCCCTGGCCCGCGTAAGCTTTCGCCAGGAAAAAGACATTACTGTAAAGCGTCTGCGGCAGGAACTCTTTACTTAAAACGTAATCAGTTATGAATGGTGAATGGATTTGTTTGTTCAGTGCATCGATCGCTTCCTGATATGATCCGGCCTTTAAATAAATCGCTCCGATTTTTTGTCTTGCATCAACCGCCGCATCCGAATAGTAGTACGTATCAAGAAGATTTTTATAAAGCGTATTCGCATCTTTAAACTGAGCCTTCTCTTCATAGTAAGCCGCGACTTCGTGAAGCGCGTCAGCCGCCTCATTTTCATGCGCATAATCAGATGCTATTTTTTTATAGAAATTGATGGCATTTTCCTTATTTTTTTCCTGCATTAACCTGGCGTACCCATAAAGATAGGCCGAGTAATCATCAGAATTTCTATAATTGTTGATCAGTAACTCAAAATATTTTATAGAGTCCTTTTGAAAAGCAGGATCAAAGGCAAGATCGAACGCAAGGCTTTTGTACCAGGTTTCTATGAGTTTACTGGCTGGATATTTTTTTATAAGAGTTTCTATATAATTTTTTTCTTTGGCCAGCGGAAGAGTATCAATGCTTACACTTGTATTGACAAGCAACCATGAAGCTTCATCAGGTCTTGAACAAGTTGATATATTCTCGATCGATTTTGTAAAAAATCCGTTGGCGCTTCTTAAATAGGACAAGGTCTCGTCGCTCGTCAGGTTTCTCCGGTAAGCTTTTTTCAGAAGAGTTTTTCCCAAATACAGGTAAAGATCCCCTGCTTTCGCGGTATCATTTACAAGAGCCTGCTTAAATTGATTCTCAGCGCTGTTATAATCCTTAAGATCATTAAAATAAATTTTTCCCAATTCAAATTGTAAATGATCATTCTTGTCGTTAAGAAAAGTGCCAATTAAACCGGCCAGTTTTGACACTGCGACATTCTGATCAATCAGACTGTAATCTCTCAGATAATCAATGCGCTGCAAAGCATCGGAATAATAAGAACTCGCTGGAAAATTAGTGATCAGTTGATTATAATAGTATGCCGCCTGAGAATAATCTGATATTTTTTCAAATGAGTAAGCAAGAGAGTAGTAGACATCATCCTTTTCGGGATAATTATCCTGAATCAATAAAAACGGTTGGAGCAAGCGAATAATATCATGCCATTGTTCTGTTTTTATTAGAAATTCTACCAGGCGGTTTGTCGGTTTAATGCGCTGCTCGAGAAGATCGATCTTGTTGATTCGGTCCCCCAGCATAGAAATAGCCAGGCGGTATTTTCGTCCATCCTTAAGCCAGTCGATATAAATATCAAAAATAGCAGAATAAAGGCCAGAGTTTTTATTATTAAACTCTTTCAGAGCGTTCCCAAGCAATTCGTTTGCCTGAGTGATGAGGCTTTGTTTCTTTTTTGCCAACGCCTTTTTAAAGCTCAGTATTAGCTTAAGTGAATCATTTTTAACATGGCCGATCTGCTCATATTCTTTTTCAGCCAGAGCAAATTTTCCGTTGAGATAATAAACATCAGCCAGCAGAAATCTCAATTTATCCGAATTTTCAGCGGATACCTTATCTTTCAGCCCCTTTGTCAGGTAAATCTGGGCATTGTTATAATCACCCTCCTGGATATATATTTTTGAAATTTCTTTAATCGCTTCGCTGACCTGGGGTGACTTCGAATAATTATTTATGACGGTCAAAAATCTATTTCTGGCATCCGTATAATATCCCTGGCCTGCATTTATCCTGCCGAGTATAAGATTCGCTTCTGCGGACACCGCTTCATCCGGCTTCGAATCAAGCGCTTTCTGAAGGTACTGTTTAGCTTTCTCAAGATCATCAAGCCGGGCAAGACATAATCCAGCTTTAACCATAGCCGGGTAATAAAAACCGGATTCAGAGTATCTCTCAAGAATGGAAGAAAAATTCTGATAAGATTTTTCATATTCTTCGCGCTCGATACCGATATTTCCGGCAAGATAGAGTCCATTTGGAGCCAGCGGATGTTCGGGATACAGTACTTTAATTGTTTCATAAGCTTTTACAGCTTCCGAAGGCTTACCTGTTTTTTCATAACATTCTCCGATCTTGAACCAGCTTTCCCCTGCCCGAGTGCTTTTGGGAAACTCAAGCGCCAGTGACTGAAATTCAATACGGGCCTGATAATAATCCTTCAGGTTAAACAAAGAAACACCTGAATAATATTTTGCCTCATCGATCTTTGAGCTGTTGGGGTAATTATTATAAAACTTTATGAACTGCTGGGCCGCTAAATCATAAAATTCCTGATTATACAATTTGACCGCGTAGGAAAAATCACTACTTTCAGATTCACCCTGGGCAAATAAAGGGGTAATCGCCATGAATAACAAAATACAGATATAAAATTTCTTCATATATTTCCGTTTAATAAAATGGACTCTCACACCAAATAAATTGGCTAAAAATTCTGTATTGCCTCCGATATCTTTAACCTTCAATCGGGCTCAGGTTAGCATATTGGCGAATTAATTTTTTAGTGATACCTTCATCCTGAAAATGAACCGTTATTTTCATCTTGTCTCCGGCACCTTCGAGATTCAGGATTTTTCCTTTTCCGAAAGTGGAATGATATACCTCCTGTCCCACTTTATATGTATCATCAACCGTTTGATTTTCGTCTGCGGTTTCAAAGTATGATTGAATTTTTTTTCTGCGCGCTTTTCCGCGATTAGATCTCTGGGGAAGCGCTTCCCGGGAGGCCGGTGTATAGCTGAGCAGTTCCACTGGTATCTCATCAAGGAATAAGGACGGTGTACACTGAACAAAGCTCGCATATTTACGGCGGGATCGGGCAAAGCTAAGATATAAATTTTCCTCAGCTCTGGTCATACCCACGTATAATAGACGTCTCTCTTCTTCGAGTTCACTGATGTCAGCGGAATTTCGCTGAAGCGGCAGTAATCCCATTTCCATCCCCGTGATAAATACAACCGGAAATTCAAGCCCCTTGGCAGCATGCAATGTCATCAAAGTGACGGCATTGTTCGAATTGTTCCATGAATCGATATCAGTCATAAGACTTACATCTTCAAGAAATGAAGCAAGGTTGCTTTCCATTTTGTTTTTTATTCGTTCTTCTGTAAACTGCTCGATACTCTGAAAAAGTTCCTTAATATTAGCGACTTTACTTTCACTTTCATATTGATCATATTCTGTCTGATAGTGATGCAGAATCCCTGTTTCTGACGCCAGAGTGGAAGCGAGTTCAATGGTGGACAACTCTTCTTTGAGACTTATATAATTAGAAATTAAATTATAAAATTCGATGACCCGCCCGCCCATAGCCGGGGAAATTGAAGAAATTTCTTTTACACGTCCCAAGGCATTAAATAAACTGATGTTTTCGATTTCAGCAAATTTTTCGATTTTCGATATGGTTGTATCACCGATTCCTCTTAAAGGGAAATTTACAATTCTCTTCAATGAGATACTGTCGGCCGGATTAACAATCAGTTTTAAATAGGCGATAATATCTTTAATTTCTTTTCGGTCATAAAACTTTACGCCGCCGATAATGATGTAGGAAATTGCATTCCTGCGAAGTTCATCTTCTATGACACGACTCTGTGCATTTGTGCGGTATAATACAGCGATGTCACTAAAACTTCTCTTTTTTGTGTACATTTCTTCATGGACAACATCAACTATCCTTTTTGCTTCATCCATATCGTTCTGGGCCGCGTATACGGTTATTTTATCCCCTTTTTTGCGTCGTGTCCACAGGTTTTTACCAATACGTTCCGTGTTATGCCCTACGACTGCATTTGCAGCCAGGAGTATATTCTCATTTGAACGGTAGTTTTCTTCGAGTTTATAGATTCTCGCGTCATTAAAATCTTTATTAAAATTTAAAATATTTGAGATATCAGCGCCGCGCCAGCCGTAAATGGACTGATCCTCATCACCGACAACACAGAGATTGCGGTGTCCGGTAACCAGCTTCTTTATAAAAAGATATTGTGCGCGATTGGTATCCTGGTACTCGTCAACCAGAACATATTTAAATTTATTTGAATATTTTTTTCTTATTTCAGGTTTTTTGTCGAACAATTCAATCGGCTTTATAAGCAGATCATCAAAATCCATGGCATTGTTTTCTTTAAGAAACTTCTGATATTCGCGGTAAATCTGAGGAAGATATTCATCCAGACCGTCACCTGACTCCGAATCAAGATCATCCGGAAAAAGAAATTGATTTTTGACTCGCGAAAGACGGCTTTGAATCATCTTTGCCGAATATAATTGCTGCGGAACGTTCAGAATGCTTATGATTTTTTTCAGGGCTCTTACCTGATCATCGGAATCGTAGATAGTAAAGCTGTTTGAGAATCCGAGTTGATCGGATTCGGCGCGAAGAATTCGCGCGCAAATACTATGGAACGTGCCAATCCATAATGATGTAATATTTGATCCAAGCAGTTTCTCTACCCTTTCCTTCATCTCCCTGGCTGCTTTATTTGTAAATGTCACGGCGAGAATTTCGGAAGATTTAATTTTTTTTTCATTAATAAGATAAGCGATACGGTAAGTAAGGCTCCGGGTTTTCCCGCTGCCCGCACCGGCAAGAATAAGAACAGGTCCGTCCGTGGCTTTAACTGCTTCTAACTGAACATCATTTAAATCATCGTAACCAGAAATCATTAATCATTTTCCTTTAACTTTTCTTGTCGTTTCTTCCGATACACTTCTCTTCTGACTTTGTCGAACGCTGCTTTTGCTCTTGCATGTTCGGATGCTGTCACAGAAAACGCATGCCGCCCGTCTCCTGTGGCTACAAAAAACAAATATTTTGTGTCTGCAGGGAACAGAGATGCCAAAATCGAAGCTTTCCCGGGATTATTGATCGGCCCGGGAGGCAATCCGTAATATAAATATGTATTGTATGGCGAATCAATTTCAAGATCCCTGTACAACAATCTACGAGGGGCATCATCCACTATAAACTGAACTGTCGGATCCGCCTGCAACTTCATATGCCTTCTCAACCTATTATAATATACAGATGCAATAATTGACCGTTCATCATCAAAAATGGCCTCACCTTCAACTATCGATGCAAGTGTGAGAATTTGGTGACGCGTCATTCCTAGCTTTTTAATCGCTGACTTTACAGTATCCGATTCGAACAGCGATAATGTTTTGTTGACAAAAAAATGGATCAGGGATTTTTCGCTAATACCCCAATAAAAAGAATAGGTATCCGGGAGCAGATATCCATCTAATGTACTCTCACCGATACCAAGTTCCTCCGTGTAACTTGAATCCCGGCATAATGAATCAAATTTTACAGCGTTTATATTTAATTTCTGTTCTAATTCCTGCGCGATTCTGGCGGTATTCCAGCCTTCCAGAATAGTGACGGAAATTTCCTGTGCCCTCGCCTGTGATAGATATGTCAGTAATTGGGCATTATTCAAATTAACCGGTATCTTGAACAATCCGGCCTTAAGTTTATTTTCATATCCAAGTACCCGCGCCCAGAATATGAACATTTTTTTATTCTTAACCAATTCATATTTACTGAGCGAATCCGCAATTTGACTCAACGCTGCCCCTCTCGGTATATTTATCTCAATTTTATCCGGAGGCGCATACACTCCCTCGGGTAATGTAAAATAATTGAGAACATCTATCACAAAAATCGGCAACAGGAATAAGATCAGAATCAGACTTTTCTGCTTATTTGAAAGTCTCTTAAAAAAATTTATACCCATTTTTATTCATCTTCGGAAAAATATTCACGTTCCAGCCGTCGCGATTCGTCTATTATCCTTTCATACAAACGCTGGATCGCATCGTCTTGAAGGGGACCGTTGTTGTTTGATTTCACATTTCTGATCACTTCCTCTTCTCTGCTGGGCGTATAAACCGGTAAATTCAATTTGCGTTTTATTTTTCCAATTTCAACCGCAAAAACCGCGCGCTGATTCAATAATCTGACAATCGATTTATCGGTTTCATCAATTTTTATACGAAACCCGTTGATTTTGGAGTTTTTATCCTTCAAACTGATTACCCGTTTTGTGTATTTGGATTTTATTATGTTCCGATTATATTTGGTGCAATAATTCGGATTGATTTTATCAGTCCAACAAATGACTTTCTGCAATAAAATAAAGGATTTCATCCCTGGTGTTTTAATCAACGCGGTAATTTCCACATTCTTTCCATTTGAGATGAAACAATATATAAAAACGCCACTATCTGACGCAATTCTTTTACACAGAAGTTTATAGGGAATTTTTGGAAACCGTTAATCAAAGTATCCGGTCTTGAGTTGAGACTCCGGACAACAATCACAAATCCCGTATTAAAAGTCTCCTAAAGACATGGAAAACAGTTATGATAAATTTGTAATTTTGATTAAATTCTCCAATTTTTTCTTCGCGGCGCCGCTTAATATAGATTCCCTGGCCAACTCGATCCCTTCCGCCAAAGAAGCGACCTTACCGCTGACTTTGATCGCGGCACCGGCATTTAACATCACGATATCCGTGGCGGGGCTGTCTTCTCCGTTTAACACGTTCATCGTGTAGCGGATATTTTCTTCACATGAACTGCTCTGAACACTTGAGATCGGCGAACTTTTCATTTTGAAATCTTCCGGTGAAATCACATATTCATAAACCTGACCGTCGATAAGCTCACATACATGCGTTTTTCCGGTGATTGTAATCTCATCAAGTCCGTCATCCCCATGAACAACCATCACCTGATGCGCACCAAGTTCACGCATTACATCGACAAGCTTTCGCATAAGAGACGCGTCATAGACACCAATCAACTGATGACGCGTCTGGGCGGGATTAGTAATGGGTCCCAGAACATTGAACAGGGTCCTTGCGCCTATTTCTCGCCGCGGTCCAAGGGCATATTGAAACGACTTATGATATTTCGGCATAAACAGAAAAGCGATACCAATTTCATGAAAACATCGTGAAACAATATCATTAGAAATATCTATATTTACACCCAGAGCCTTTAAAATATCAGAACTGCCGCATTTACTCAGAACGGAGCGGTTTCCATGCTTTGCCACGGCCACATCTGCCCCGGCCGTCACGAAAGCCGCGGTGGTGGAGATATTAAATGTATGCAGATTGTCACAACCTGTTCCACTGGTATCAACAAAATTGTCATATTTAAAATTAACAGCGTCAACTTTCTCGATCATTGCTTCCGCGGAACCCGCAATTTCATCGACCGTCTCCCCCTTCATCCTCAGAGCAACCAGATAAGCCGAAATTTGAGCATCCGTTATCTTGCCTTCCATCATCAGTTTCATGATAACCCTGCTTTCTTCACGGGATAAATTATTTCCGGCAAATAGGCTGGCTATTGCTGCTTTTATGATCTCCTGCGCTTTGATGGCAAACTCCTTCAAAATCAGTGTAAATTATTTTTATATTTGTAAATTATATCCGAAACAGCGGGGTCCGGCGCGATCTCTAATCCGATTTGAATGTGAGACACCATGACTTTGATATTGGTCTCTGTTTTTAAAACTTGAATATTTATAAGTGACTTGCCGTCGGCTCCTCCGCTTATCACCGCTGGCGAAGAATTGCTGTTATAGTTAAGACTTTGCTCATGAGAAGAAAGTATCAGATCGAAACCTGAATACTTATGTAGAAACGATTCAAGCCCACCGCTTGTTCCGTGATAGATCACACCGGAGATTTCTTCAGGGCTGATTGATTGATAAAGCGAATCAAATTTTTTCATGTCAAAATATACGGAGCTGTCCGCTTGAATAAAATCAAATGATACGGGATCAAGATAAGCAAACAACCGTATCCGTTCTCCGGAAGGAGACTTAAACCCAAGATCTTCTTTCAGCTTCATACCCTTAATACCATAGTTTGACGCGATGATGGAATTCTTAAAATCTTGTGTCAATTTATTTAGGAATACCGGGCCTTCAACAAATTCCTGATCACCCAGAATCATTCCATCCGGTCTAAGATATTTGTATCCGTCCACTACACTGCTGTTCAATAGATGGAATGGATATGTATTTAAAAAATCGCCTCCATCAATGAACAATTGGGGATTCTCAGATCGTTGTTGATTGATCACAGATGCTATCCGGTCGACACCTCCAAGCGGCGGTACTCCGCATCCGCAATTCTCAAGGCTTCCATTCAGGTTTGAGATGTATAATAATTCAAAAATAATATCAGAATTATCAAACGATTCAGTCTTATCAGCGCAATAACATGAATAAAACTGGATGAGTAAAAAAAAAATGAGTAGAAATCGTTTCATTGCTTAAATTTATTTAATGATAATCTCTTCACGTCTGTGCCCTACCGAAATATACTTCACCGGAACAGAACAAAAATCTTCAATATACTTTATATAATTTCTTGTTTTAAGCGGCAGCCCGTTAAAAGACCTGATTGAATTGATCGATTCTTTCCACCCGGGTAATTCTTCGTAAACGGGCTCAATTTCCGATAATAATGTCTGATCAGCCGGAAAGGTGTTTAGAGTATGATTTTTATGCTTGTAGGATGTACAAACATAAATTTTTTCAAATTGATCAAGAACATCCAATTTTGTGAGTGCGAGATCGGTTATTCCGTTAATCTGTACGGAGTATCTCGCGGCTACAAGATCAAGCCAGCCGCATCTGCGGGGACGTCCTGTTGTCGCCCCGTACTCCGCGCCTATATCACGCAGTTTTTGACCAGTTTGATTATCTTCTTCAGTTGGAAACGGGCCGTTTCCTACACGTGTAAGATATGCTTTCATAACGCCTGTGACTCCGTCGACGGATGTAACCGGAACACCTGACCCGATTGTTCCTCCACCAGATATTGTATGAGAAGATGTCACATAAGGATAAGATCCATAATCAATATCAAGAAGGGCACCCTGGGCGCCCTCCAGAAGAATATTTTTGTCCTGCCGTAAGAAGTGATTGACCATTTCCACTGTTTCGGTGACATATGGTCTAATTATTTCCGCGTACATTGCACCTGTATTTAGAATTTCATCAAGCTCTATCGGTCTGGATTTGTAATACTTTTCAAAAAGAAAATTTTTTTGGCTGATGTTTTCCTTTAATCTTTGATTTCGTATATCATCATTGATCAGATCAACAGCCCGAATTCCCATACGACTGTACTTGTCAGTATATGCAGGTCCGATGCCCCTGCCTGTTGTGCCGATTTGTTCTTTCCCCTTTCCGGTCTCCGAGAGCTTATCGAGCATTTTATGATATGGGAAAATCACATGTGTTCTCGGTGATATCATTAGTCTATTCTGATAATCAACTCCGACGGATTTTAGAAAGTTGAGTTCATCCTGAAATGCTTCCGGATCGAGAACAACACCGCCACCGATGATACATTTCACACCTGGTCTCAGTATGCCGGATGGTAACAGATGAAGCACATACTTGTCTTCACCGATACAAACTGTGTGACCGGCATTGGCGCCGCCCTGATACCGGATAACGAGATCCATAGTTTCACTGAGGACATCAATTATCTTGCCCTTTCCCTCGTCGCCCCATTGGCTGCCTACCACAATTTTTACTGACATAGTAATCCTTAAAAATAGAAAACTCCGGTACTCGCCCGGAGTTTATCAAGAAGTTACAGATTAAATTTCCGCTAAAGCGCTTTCCAGGTCAGGATATACACTAAATACACTTATCAATTTAGTGATTTTCAAAAGGCTCAGGATACGCTCGGACACGTGTATCAGAGCCATTTTACCACCGTTATTTTTCAACGTGGTGATTGCGCCGATCAGAATCCCTAGCCCGGAACTGTTCATCCATTCCACATTTTCAAGATCCATGATAATCTTTTTGCTTCCCTGGTCAAGCAGAAGATTTATCTGCTCATTAATTTGCCCTGCTTCAGGTCCGCCCATTATCTTGCCGGCAAGTGAGATGATTGAAACTCCGTTGTGTTCAGTTACCTGGATGTTCATATTTATTTCCTTTATCCAGTTATGCTTTTTTATTTTTCCAGTCTACCACTATAGGGCTAGCAATAAATATGGATGAATAAGTACCAACTACAATACCGATAGTCAATGCCAGAGCGAACGTTCTTAACACTTCTCCGCCAAAGAAAAACAGCACCAGTACCACAATCATTGTTGTACCAGACGTCATGATCGTTCGGCTCAATGTCTCATTAATGCTCTCGTTCACAAGCGTCGTAAGATCCGAAAGACCTTTACGGCTGGCTTTCATATTTTCACGAATACGGTCATAAACAACTATGGTATCATTTAGAGAATAACCTACAATCGTTAAAACCGCCGCAATAATTGGCGCGGAAATCTCTATATTCAGCACAGAAAAAATTCCAAGCGTGATAATGATATCATGCATCAAAGCGCTTATGGCCCCAATAGAGAACTTGAACTCAAAACGCCACATGACATAGATCAGAATTAACAGCATTGCCCAGAAAATTGCCATTAGCGCATCTAAAATCAACTCATGACCAACCTTTGGCCCGACTTTTTCAACCCTCTGAACTATAAATGGGTTATCCGGAAGAGCTTCACTGATGAGATTCTCAATGGTTGTAGAAAGTTCCTCGTCCGTGCGTTCTATACCCGCGCGAATAGAAATTTCATTTTTAGCCCCAAAGTGTTTGATTTCAGAATCTCCGAAACCGTGTGAGCTCAGAGTACTTCTGATTGTCTGAATTTCTACGTCTTTTTCAAATTTAAGATGAACTAGCGTTCCACCCGTAAAATCAATATTATACCGCGGTCCGCCATGAACTATTAATGAAATTATTGAAATCAATATCAGAGCTGCGCTGAATAGGTACCCCACTTTTCTGCGGTCGATAAAGTTAACATTTGTGTTAGTGAAAAACTGCATTTTCTATGGATCTCCTTCCATCAAATCTCGTAAGAATTATATGCTCAAATTCTTTATTGCTTTCTTTTCGAGCGTATAGTCAAAAATCACGCGTGTCACAATGATCGCCGTGAACATACTCGCTAAAATACCAATCATTAATGTTAATGCAAATCCCTGGATGGGACCCGAACCATATGTGTACAACACAAGACCCGCGATAAATGTAGTTACGTTGGCATCCAAAATAGTCACGAATGCTTTTCCGTAACCCACTTCTATCGAAGCGCGGACGGTTTTTCCACGGCGCAATTCTTCACGAACGCGTTCAAAAATTAACACATTTGCATCAACCGCCATACCGATAGTCAAGATGATACCGGCTATACCCGGGAGAGTAAGCGTTGCATGGAAATAGGCCATAATCGCCATGATAAATACAATATTGAGAACTAACGCTATATCGGCGACAATTCCTGAAAGACGATAATATATTACCATGAAAATCATTACAAAAAACATTCCTAAAATCGCTGAATAGCTACCGGCGCGTATGGAGTCGATACCCAGTGATGGTCCGACCGTTCTTTCTTCAATTATATCAACCGGGGCAGGTAATGCGCCGGCTTTTAGGACAATCCCGAGATCCTTCGCTTCATCCATTGTTTCCAGCCCGGTAATACGCGCTCTTCCGTTTGAAATTTTCACACGAAGCGATGGAGCAAGAAACACTTTATTATCGAGTATAATTGCCAGCCGTTTGCCGATATTGGCTCCGGTGACTCTCGAAAACACACGTGAACCTTCATCGTTAAACGTTAAAGATACTTCAAATTTGCCAATAGAATTCGGATCAGACTGGCTGCCCGGCTGAGGCAAGGCGTCGACAATTGTTTCGCCACTCAATTCCAGGTTTTTGTTTACAAGAAAAACCTGATAATATTCGTCATTATATTCCGGCTTTGCCCCCCAGTAAAATTGAGCACTGCCTGCTTCTTCAGCGATAATTCTTTGAATTTCCGGCAAGTTCAGAAGCGCTTTAAATTTTAATTCCTTATCCCGGGGTACAAGTAGTGTCTGTTTATCACGCGGATCCAGGAAGAACAAATTCTGCTCGAACAGATCGCTTGTAGTCGTATCAGAAACAGCTGCTTTTGTTGCCGCGCTCTTGTTTTCCACTCCAAAGATATCTTCAAGAGCAGTACTTCCGGTATCTCCCTTTGCTTCATTTGTTTTTGCCAAAGTGTCCGAGGGAGATATTTTTGAATTGATATATGAATTGATTTTTTCAGCAATTTGAGCGCTTACCACATTGTCTTTCAACAATTTGAATTCAAGAAGCGCAGTTTTACCAATGAGCTGACGAACACGCGATGGGTCCGTGACACCAGCGAGTTCAACAATGATACGGTGATCACCCTGTCTCTGAATTGTTGGCTCTGAGACACCGAATTCATCAACACGATTTCGCATAATTTCAAGAGATCTACCGACAGCTTCCTTGGTCTGCTCACGAAGATAACTGACAACATCCGCCTCTGTACGGCGTTCAGCCGTCCCAAAAAACCGAACAATATTCGCGTTTTTTTCATTTAATTTTTCATTAAATACGGAGATAAAATCTTCATCAGATACTTCTACCTGTTTTTGAGTTTCCTCAAGCGCAAGTCTGAAATCATCATTCTGATTTTTGGCAAGGCGATTTAGCAGTTCTTTTATATCCACCTCCAGAACAACGTGCATCCCACCCTGTAAATCCAAACCAAGATTGATGGTTTTTGATTTTAAATCGAAGAAATCTTTCTGACTTTTTATCTGCATTTCACTTTGCTGAGCTTCCGTCATTGAGTTCAGCTTGTAGGTCGGATATAAAAGGTATACAGCTACAAGCAGAACCACAAGAATTAGAACAAACTTCGTTGTAGTACTCGATTTCATTAAATGCACCTTCCTCCCGGTAATTCCTGAAAATAATATGATTTAATAATTTTAGTCATTTTAAAAGACATATAATTTAGTTTTACATACATTTAAAGTCAATTAAAAAGTTAGTCTCCGAGTAATGCCCTGAAGGCGTCTTCATCAATGATAGTTATACCCAGTGACAGTGCTTTCTGCAGTTTGGATCCTGCTTTTTCACCCGCAAGGACAAAATCCGTTTTTGCTGATACCGACGTTTGGACTTTTCCCCCGTTCTGTTCAATCATCCGCGCCGCTTCTTCGCGAGTTAATGAGGAAAGCGTCCCCGTCAGTACAAAAATTTTACCTGAGACTTTAGTCTGCTGTATCAGAGATGGTTCATTTTCTTCACTCTTTACGCCTGTTTTTATCAGTCGTCTGATTAATCCATCATTTTCCGATCTACTAAAAAATGACACAATGCTGTCGGCCGTTTTTTCACCAATACCGTCAATCGCTAACAGTGAATCCATGTTTGCTTCAATAAGTGCTTTAAGTGATTTAAAGTGTTTGCTGAGAATTTTAGCTGAAGTCGCGCCGACAAAAGGTATCCCCAGTGCAAAAATCAAACGGTTAAGTGGTTGGTTTTTACTCCTTTCTATCCCATTTATTAAATTCTCAGCGCTTTTCTCCCCCATTCGATCCAGACTAACGATATCTACTTTCTTTAGATTGTATATATCTGCAATATTCCTGATAAGATTATTATCGACCAACAGCTCGACCATGGCGGTTCCAAGACCTTCAATATCCATTGCCCCTCTGCTGGCATAGTGTTCAATTCTTCTGACAATCTGTTCAGGACACTGAATATTCGGGCATCGTATGGCGGCTTCTCCTTCGATTCTTAACAGAGTAGTACCGCAGCCCGGGCAAGTATCGGGAATGTATATATCGGCAACATCTTTGACTCTTTTTTCCTTGATCACTTCCACTACTTTCGGAATGATATCGCCGCCTTTTTCAATCAGAACAAAATCACCTTTTCGTATATCTTTGCGTTCTATTTCATCAGGATTATGGAGAGTGGCTCTCGAAACGGTTGTACCCGCAAGAAATACGGGTTTAAGTTCCGCGACTGGCGTGACAATTCCGGTTCTACCCACCTGCCAGGTGATTCCAAGAATCTGAGTTTCAGCCTGAAAAGCCTTAAATTTGAAGGCAATGGCCCATCTCGGACTTTTTGAAGTGGCGCCAAGAATTTTTTGCTGGGCAATCGCGTTTACTTTTACGACAACACCATCAATTTCATAGGGTAATTCTTCCCTTTTATTCTCCCATTTATTCACAAATAAGATCACATCATCAATGTTGTTACACAATTGGTAGTTTTTATTTACAGAAAAACCAAGTTTCCTTAGACTTTCGAGATTCTGGATGTGATTTTCATGATAAAACCAGTCTGATTCACTGTAAAGAAAGTATGCGTACATCTGAAGATTTCTGGACGCGACTATTTTTGGATTTTGCATTTTAATTGATCCGGCGGCAGCATTTCTTGGATTGACGAATAAGGATTCGCCTTCTTCTTCGCGTTGTTGATTCACTTTTAAAAAAGATTCTTTGGGAAAATAGACTTCCCCTCTCACTTCAAACGGTGCAAGATTTTCTGTTTCTGAAAACACCTTAAGCGGAATGGATCGTATTGTCCTGAGATTAACGGTGATGTCATCACCCTGAATCCCGTCTCCGCGGGTCGCTCCACGAACGAACATTCCGTTTTCATATAACAGACTTACGGCTAATCCGTCTATTTTTAACTCAGCGACATATTCTACTTTTTCATTTTCTTTTAACGCGGAACGGACTCTTTGATCAAACTCTCTGAATTCAGACTCGTTATAGGTATTGGATAAAGACAACATTGGAAATGGATGCCGAACAGTCGGAAATGCTTTTGTAGGCTCTCCCGCCACCCTTCCCGTCGGAGAATCAGAAGTTTTTAGGAGCGGATGATCCTTTTCAAGCTTTTCTAATGCCTTTAACAACTGATCATATTGGTAATCACTGATTGACGGTTCTGCAAGGACATAGTACTCGTAGTCATATCGCCGGATTTTATCCTTCAATTCTTGAATTTTTATTTCAGCGTTCACCACGTTATCTCCCTGAGACTGTTAGCCGGATGTTAAAAATTAGTCTTAATATATATGATCTGAAATAATTTTTAAAATTAAATTTAAATTTTTTAAAAAACAAATTATCCATGATTATCATTAGCTTTTTTAGGTTTAATTCCTTAAAATTAAGAGTAAATTTTTTGACATTATTTGAGACAACCAACGCTAATGACAGGCATAAAAATCAAATATTATTTTTTAATAATTCTGCTAATTACGGGATGCACAAATCCATTCGATGTCAGGAGTCCGGAATCACCAGACAATCAATCACTGACCGCCGTATTCGACGCGCCTACTTCTCCAAGAATTGTTTTAACAAACTTCGCCAGGGCGATTGAACAGAAAAATGTTCAAAAATATCTGGAAAATTTTACGAACTCTAATATGCAGAACATAACTCCGTTTCATTTTGAACCTGAAAAAAATCTGTTTGACTATTTTGTCCCGGTCTGGACTTTTGAGGATGAAGGTAATTATTTTATAAATCTTCTGCAAACAGGAAAAGTCAATTACCCTGTAATTAAATTTAACTATGCTGATTCAGTGTCATTAACGGCAATAAACGCGTCTGCGATTGATGATTCTGTTGAGAGTAATTATTTCAGATATACCCTTGAAATTAATTTTGGAGATTCAGTGTCTGTATATCAGGGACGCGCCAAATTCAAACTACTCCGTTCGCGGACAACTCTGGATTACTGGTATATCTACTTCTGGTCTGATTTCGCGCTTGATGAAAATTACGATAAAACATGGTCATTTCTGAAAAGCTATTACCGCTGGAGCAGTAATTAGGATGGAAAGGCAAAACACCAGTACCCGGAGCATTGCCGTAATCCTTTTATTCATTTCCTTATACGGATGTGTGAATCCATTCGCGCCGGAGATTAAAAGCGGTAAATACTCATCCAGCCTGATCATAACAGATCAACAAAACCCTGATGAGGTCTTGACTAATTTTAGTTATGCTTATAATTTTAAAGATTCACTGGTTTATTCTGATCTGCTCGACAGTAGTTTTTTATTCATTTCAAAGAATTACGCAACCGATCCTGTAACTGATTTAACCTGGGGACGGGATGTTGATATCCGGACAACAGTCGGGCTTTTCAGACATTTCCAAAATATAAATCTTGTCTGGGGTGGAACAATTTTTCAGTATTATTTTCAGGATAGTACAGAAGCTGAGATAAAAAGGACATTTCAGCTAACCTTGAACGGCGGCGTTGAAATCCCCCCTATTAACGGTGAGGCGCTGTTTAATTTTGCAAAAAAAAGTTCCGGTATCTGGAAGATAACCCGATGGGAAGATCTGTCCACATTCTGACTTTCCCTGAAAGAAATAGCAGTTTTTTTGAATTATTATGGAGGCAAAATGCGTCGATTAGCTCTTGATATTGATCCGGTCGCTTATGTACGAAATCTTCTTGGAGGCAATGAACCTGATCCAATTCAGGCATTGATTCTGGCGGAATTAGGCGGCGCAGAGAGCATTGTCTGTTATCTGCGTGATGATCTGAAGACAGTGAATGAACGTGATATTATGTTGTTCAGGCAGATAGTAAAATCTTACCTGAACGTGCGGACAAATCTTACCGAGGAAAATATCCGCAAACTTATCAGGATTAAACCGGATATGATCACATTTGTTGCCCCCGGAGATATTTCTTCCGTCGAAGCGGATGCTATAAATCTTGATACCTACGCATCCCAACTTGAGAAATATGTTACTGAATTACGTTCAAATAACATTCTAAGCTCCGTTTTGGTTGATCCTGATATCAGTCAGGTAAAAATAGCCGGCAAATTAGAGTTCGATTACGTGGAGCTAAAAGCAAACGCGCTTACTGATGCTGACGACATGGGCCGCGAAATCCAGGCGATTGAAAATTTAACCGGACTGGTTCTAGCCTCCGGAAAACTTGGTCTTGGAGTTAATATTTCTGGTGGAATTGGATATGATAATCTGCGGGATATCTCAGAAATCAATTACATTGAAGATATTGTGGTCGGGAGGCCAATCTTTACAAAAGCCCTCGCTATTGGATTTGAGCAGGCCGTGAGAGATGCACTCACATTGATGTAAACAGAAAATTATTATATTAATACTCTAAACATACCGGGAATTGTTCATCCATGCAGAACATCAAACTGATTCTGATGACTTTTATTGTCGTTTTTATGCCTGCTTTTTTAGCGGCAACTGAACAGACAAATCATTTGCATTATCTTAATTGGGGTAAATCAGCTGCATATTTATCAAACGGCAGAATTGTGCCGCTTTACCGCCAGGATAACTGGCAGATCCAATCCCCAACCGGTGAATGGACGTCACTGAGTCTCCCCTTTTATTCCAGTTCGACGGATCAAATTAAATTGAGATGTGATTTCAATGTCGCATTTGATGCAGGTAATTCTGAAATCTTTCTAAAAAGCAACGGTATCAAAGGATCCGGACAGTTTATACTAAACGGAAAAATTATTCATAATCAAATCAACAATTCAGCTCCATTCTCTGTTAAAATCCCTTCTGACATTCTGAATAAGGGGGTTAAAAATCAACTAATAATAACTTTGTCGGGTTCAGCGACCCCGGAATTCGGTTTCCCGTCTTTTGTAAATATATTCGATGAACCCGGGCTCACGGGAATTGTAAGGCCATTGTATTTATCAGTTGAGAGCAAAAACAGGATAAGCAATGCAAACGTGAAAGTTAAAACTTTCAAACCCGCGGTTGGCTTTGGATACAGCTATCAGGTCAATTTATTTCTCACAAATGAATCTGATCTTAAGGCTTTCAATGCAAAACGATTTCAGGTAGATGAACAGATATTCTCTCCGTCGGGCGTAAAATTATTCCAGCGACGAACAGGGCTAGACCCGGAGAAACAACTAATTCAAGGTGATGCCCAGGTACCGGATGAATATCTTTGGTCACCTCAAAATCCAAAAAAACTGAGTATGATCATTTCAGTAAAAAACGGTTATGATACAATAATTGAAGATACACTCCGATTCGGGTTAAGATCTGTACAGATTCAGGAGAATAATTTTTTTCTCAATAATCAGCCTGTTGTGATTAAAGGTGTGAGTTACTATGAAAACCTTGAAAGTTTAAAATCAAAAGATTATTTCGGGACCCTGGTTTCTGATCTTTCAAAAATTAAATCACTTCAATTCAATGCTGTTCGCTTTCCGCACTATCTGCCTGATTTTACTGCGATTCATATCGCTGACTCATTAGGTCTGCTTGTATTCGCTGAAATACCTATATGGCGATATCCACTGCCCCTGTACCAGAATGACTATCTTCTGGAGACTTCAAAATCAACGATACAAAGTCTTGGATTATACAGTACCGAATCTCCTTCCCTTGTTGCACTCGGAATCGGCCAGGAGATTCCCGTTCATGAATCGGCAGCTCAAAAATTTATGCTCATTTTGAGTGGAAGCGTAAGAACAAAAATGGATGTTTTAAGTTACATATCGCCCATCTCCGGCTATCCGCTTCCTCCCGAAAATGCCGCGGATTTTTACATGTATGATACTTACAAATCAATTCTAAACGGGTCATCGGGAAATGAGAGATTAAATTTTCCATATTTATACGCCGGGAAAATCGGAATTGATCTGTCCAACAGAACTGAGAGTGACAAAAATGGAACAGATCCGATCAAAAATTATGGCTTGATAAGCGGCGAAATTCAGATGGCGATGAATCAACTGGGTTTAAAGGGAGGCTTTTTAGATAGTTTTGTCGACTGGAAAAGCGGTTTTCCAAACCATAACACCATAAACAATCCGGATCATCTCGTCATACGGACAGGAATGCTCACATACGATCGAAAGGCAAAAACCTGGATCAATAAATCAGCCGGGAATATCTGGGATTCTGAACACATAAATCTTCTACCGGAAAAACCGGTCACAAAAAAAACAAATTTTTTCTCTCTCATCACATTTATTGCTACCGTTTTGTTTTTACTGATATATAGACAGAGAGTGAGACTTAGAGAAAATCTAAAACGTTCTTTGAGACATCCATACGGTTTTTTTGTAGATATGCGGGAGAGAAGAATCATTCCACTTTACAGTTCTTTTCTGGTCGGGGCTTATTCATCTGTCCTGCTGTCTGTTTTTGTAAGTTCTGTGATCAATTATTATCATGGCTCCTATACATTTCAGGAAGCCGCCAGTCACCTACTCGGACCTCTGGATTTATATGAGACCTTTCTAAAAATGAGTATATCTCCCGGGAAGACTGTTCTCGTTTTCTTTTTAATCTTTTACAGTTATCCTTTTATAATCAGTGTTTTGTTACGAGTATTCAGTTTCTTTTCAGCAGAAAAAATGCGATTCAGACAGGGAGTCGCAATTGGATTCTGGTCCGGCGCGCCTTTTATATTCCTTTTACCATTGAGCCTTGCCATGTACCAACTTCTGTCTGCCGGCGGCCTTCGTACTTACATGATCTATCTGTTTCTGTTTTTTATTTTATGGGCGCATGCCCGAATAATCAACGGCATTCAGGTATTATTCAGAGCCAGGACAAGTATAATTTTAATGTTGCTGCTCTTGTCTTATTGTGTACCTTTCCTTATCTTCTGGATTTTATTCAAGCCTGAGCCGTATTTATATGAATATCTTAAGCTGATATTTAATGCTCAGAATTTATTATAACTATAAAATACTCGGAAAATTATGTATTTATCGAAATTGGACATTCTTGGTTTTAAATCATTTGCTCAAAAGACAAAACTTGAGTTTAGCGGGGGCCTGACCTGTGTCATCGGCCCCAACGGTTCCGGTAAGTCAAATATTGTTGATGCGATTCGATGGGTTTTAGGTGAACAGCGTGTCAGCTCTCTTAGAAGCGATAAGATGGAAAATGTGATTTTCAACGGTACGAAGACCAGAAAACCTGTTGGAATGACTGAAGTCTCGATGACCATCCAAAACAATAAAAATATTCTTGACACTGAATTTCACGAAGTCGTTATTTCAAGACGCCTGTATCGCTCAGGAGAAAGCCAATATCTTATAAATAAAACGCCGGTGCGACTTAAAGACGTGCTTGATCTATTTATGGATACCGGGATGGGCGCGAACTCTTATTCAGTAATTGAACTAAAGATGGTTGAAAGTATTCTTAGTGAAAACAAGCAGGAACGCCGTCAGTTGTTCGAAGAAGCCGCCGGTGTTGTAAAGTACAAAGTCAGAAGAAAATCCGCGTTAAAAAAGCTGGATGCCACCCGAATCGATTTGACCCGTATTAATGATATAATAACTGAGGTGGATAAAACCGTAAGTTCGCTGTCTCGTCAGGTCGCGAAGGCAAGAAGGTATTTAAGTCTTAATGAAGAACTTAAAAAATGCGAAGTTGATCTCTCCCGACTAAGATATCACCGCTTACTGGAAAGCATAAGACCTCTTGAAGTTCAGCTTAAAGAAGCGAGTAAGCTGAAGGAAGAAAGTTCGCATCAAATCACAATGGATGAAGCGTTACTTGAAGATTATAAACGTGAACAGATAAAAACCGAGCAGGCATTACAAAAAATAAATACATCCATTCATGAATTAGACGCTGAAATTGCAAGAATTAACCAGGCTGATGCTGTCGCTAAAACCAAAGCTGAAGAAAACACAAAAACGAGAGATCGCTATAAAGTCGAAATTGAAGATTATGAGAATAAAATTGTTCTTCTTGAAGAAAATGTAGTTCAATATCAGAATGAATTGGACCAGCTTGTTTCACAAAAAGAAATCATTGACCGCAATTACTCCGAGATTGAGAGTGAACGACTGAAGGAATTAGAAAAACTGCAAAAGGAAAAAGCTGATATCGATAAACTTAACAGCGAATTCAGATTACAGCTTCAGTCATTGTCAAACATGAAGGAAGTTCTCAAACAAAAAGAATATCAGCTGGGATTTCTCACTGAACAGGTTACCACAATTGACGAAAATATCGCGTCCAGATCGGAAGCGTTAAAAACGAAGGAAGCAGAACTCAATAATTACCGGAAAGACAGACAAACTTCCGAAATGAGGCTTAAAGAACTTAACGATAAGCTTCAAGATCTCAATGTAAAATCAAATCAGCTACAGGAAAAATCAAAATCTGCCGAAACAGAGCGGCAAACTTTACATGTAGAAACAGAGAAAGTTCGCTCACGCCAATCTTTTTTTCAGCATATTATCGCCAATTATGAAGGTCATTCAAAAAGCACGCAATTTGTGATGACACAGAAAGACCAGATCAAAGGGATCCATGGCCCTCTGGCCGAACTTATATCGGTTGATGAAAATTATGCGCAGCTCGTTGAACTGGTTCTGGGAGAGGCGCTTAATTATATTTTAGTTGAAGATATAGATTCCGCAAAAAAAATGATACAACTCGTCCGCGAATCAGATAAAGGCAGAATTACTTGTATTCCTCTGAATCGAACAAGTTTTATTAAAATTCCTGAACTTCCGGAGGACCTCAATTCCCTAACCCTGCTCTCAGATTTAATCGTTACAGATGATAAGTACCGTCATCTGATAAAAATTCTTCTTGGGGATGTGGCTGTCGTAGACAATTTTAATGAAGCGCTGATTTTATCTGAAAAGTATCCAAATCTTAGACTGGCCACTTCATCCGGAGAAATGGTAAATTTTAACAGAGAAATATCCGGCGGTTCAGTTTCAAAAAAACAGACAACCATCATAGGTCGTCATGATCAGTTAAAGAAATACACCCGGCAGCTGCAGGAATTTGAGAAGAACCAACCAAAGGTCGAAAAGATAATATAATAAATTCAAATAGAATTTCAAAATAACAACTCAAATCAGGGTTAGCTCAGGAATGAAATAGCTAAAAAACAGCGTGAAATTAACTAACAGTAAAAAA
>JBFXGD010000027.1:0-29296 GCA_050178385.1 Calditrichaceae bacterium | reverse complement strand
AATCGTCTTTACTGCCGTGGACGTCGCATCAACAAACGGAAGCCCAAGATCCGGCGCTGAATTCGCTACTATTGTTCCATTACCTCAGCCCCCGCGCCCAAAACCGTAATCAAAGCGGTTAATTGAAAGAATCACAAAAAACATTGCATTAAGGAGTTATCACATGAAAAAGATTGCAGCAATAATCGTAACTTTCGTTTTCGCAGCGGCCATATTTATGACGATACTAAGTACGGCTACCACAGATGCCAGCCCAAGATCCGGCGCCGAATTCGCAACTATCGTTCCTTTACCACCGCCACCACGTCCGAAACCTTAAGGAACAATTAGTTAATGACATTTTAAATATTTAAACTTGTATTTTTTGATATTTTTTTTAACTTTAATAGCCTCTGAACTCGTCTTATTCTGTTCTGAGGCTATTTTTCTAAACAACCTTTCTTTCAAACTTACACCAACATTGGAGGACTCATGTCACGAGGAACTGTGAACAAAGCTATTATCATCGGTCGGCTTGGACAAGACCCCGATATGCGGTATTCGCCGGGCGGAACCGCTATCGCGAGCTTTTCTGTGGCAACAAATCACAGACAGAAGGATGCCGAAGGTTCATGGACGGATAAAACCGAATGGCACAACATCGTCACATTTGGAAAAACGGCTGAATTTGTCGGCGAGTATTTAAAAAAAGGCAAATTAGTCTATTTAGAGGGACGTCTTCAAACCAGCAGTTGGGAAGACCAGCAAGGCCAAAAAAAGTACAAAACAGAGATAATAGCCCTTGACCTTCAGCTTCTTGGCTCAAAAGGTGATAGTGAATCCAAATATCAGGATGAACCTGCTGCTGATGACAGCAAGGTATCAGAAAAACCGTCCGCGGATGAAGGACATGAATCGGATGATCTTCCCTTTTAAAACCAGAAACTAATTTATCACTTTTTCAACAAAAGGTTTAATGGGCATAGGAGGTGCCTTCTTTATGAATATCCTTTTGTATTCTCCTCTAAAAAATCTTAAATTATATTACTTTAATACAAAAAAATGGATTTGCCATGCCTAATTACGATGCCGGTAAATTAATTAATGCGGCGAAAGATGCCCGCAAATATTCTCAGGCAAAATATTCTAACTTCCGGGTTGGTGCCGCTCTGCTCGATGAGAATGGCGCGATTTTTTCCGGATGTAACATTGAGAGCAGTTCCTACAGTTTGACTATTTGCGCCGAAAGGGTCGCTCTGGCAAAAGCTCTTTCTGAAGGAGCTACGAAATTTAAAGCAATCGCAATCACCGCCATTGACGGTAAGTTCTGCTCCCCGTGCGGTGCCTGCAGACAATTATTATACGATTATGCTCCTGAAATTGATGTGATTTTAACCGATGGAAAAAATCAAAAAATATTAAAATTAAGCGAATTACTGCCTTATGCATTTGAAGAATCACAGCTGAGCCGGAAATGAATAAAAATATCCTTATCGGCATTGCCGGCGCTTCGGGCTCAGGCAAGACACTTGTCGCAAATACAATCATTGAGAAACTGGGTTCAGAAAAAGTTCTGATGATTCAGGAAGATTCATATTATCATGACCTTTCCAATATTCCGTTTGATGAACGGACCGGAAGGAATTTTGATCACCCTGATTCTTTTGATCACCGCCTGCTGCAGAAACATATCAAGCAATTGCTGAATGGTGAACCAATAGAACATCCTGTCTATGACTATAAGACGCATAGCCGGCTTGATGAAACGAAGAAAGTTGGTCCTCATGCCATAGTAATTTTGGAAGGTATTTTAATATTGAGCGAGCTCGGTCTTCGGGATTTGATGGATATAATGGTCTTTATCGATACAGATCCGGATATCTGTTTTATCAGGAGGCTGCGGAGAGACATAAACGAACGGGGCCGATCGGTTGAATCGGTTATTACACAATATACCGAGACTGTAAGGCCGATGTATTTCCAATTTGTTGAACCTTCGAAACGTCACGCCCATATTATCATCCCGCGCGGAGGAAAAAATTTAGTCGCCATAGATTTATTGACTACAAAAATCGAATCACTTCTAAGAACCAGAAACTGAATTAAAAATAGGATATATTTCTAATTATGATGCATGTAGTGAAACAGCACACGGGTTGGATCGAAGTTATCTGCGGAAGCATGTTCAGCGGAAAAACGGAGGAGCTGATCCGCCGGCTTCGAAGGGCGACAATAGCCAGACAAAAAGTTGAAATATTCAAACCTAAAATTGATGACAGATACAGTAAACAACAGATTGTATCCCATGATTTTCAGAAAATTAATTCAAGAACCATACAAAAACCGGAAGAAATTCTGACTTATGCTCTTGAAGCGCAGGTTGTGGGCATCGATGAAGCTCAGTTTTTTGACGAGTCAATCATTAAAATTTGCCAGACTCTGGCCAATATGGGAAAAAGGGTCATTGTAGCCGGCCTGGATCAGGATTATAGAGGATTACCATTTGGATCAATTCCGCAGCTTCTCGCCATTGCCGAATACATCACAAAAACACATGCCATATGTACTATTTGCGGAAACCCCGCTAATCATACGTACAGAAAATCGGGTGACACTGAAAGAATTCTTGTGGGAGCGACGGATATCTATGAAGCCCGGTGCCGAAATTGCTTTGTACCGCCTGCGGAAGAAGAGAAGGAGAATAAATCAGAATGAATGATTTCTTATTTGCTGTGTTTGGTTTAATAACATTAATCGGTTTAGCGTTTCTTTTTTCGAACAATAAAAAGAAAATCAACTGGAAACAAGTGGCGATAGGCCTTGCGATGCAGATTGTATTCGCGATTTTTGTTATTCTTACGCCGTGGGGAGCCACATTTTTTAATTATATCGGCAACTTTTTTGTACAAATTATTTCCTTCACCGGTGAGGGATCCGCATTTGTATTTGGCGCGCTGGCTGATCAGGGAAAATTCGGCCAAGCCTTTCCAGATGCTCTGAAGTCCACCGGAGCCGGATTCATTTTTGCTTTTCAGGTATTGCCTACAATCATCTTTTTTTCATCCCTTATGTCCGTTTTGTACCATTTGGGAATCATGCAAAAAATAGTTCAGGGAATGGCCTGGGTAATGGCTAAACTTTTAAATATCAGCGGCTCTGAATCGATTTCTGTGGCCGCGAATGTCTTTATTGGTCAAACCGAAGCCCCGCTTGTTGTCCGGCCCTATGTTGAAACCATGACGAAATCCGAGCTGCTTACTCTTATGGTCGGGGGTATGGCAACAATCGCCGGCGGTGTGCTTGCTGCTTATGTAGGTCTTTTAGGCGGCGCAGATCCCGCGCAACAATTATATTACGCGAAACACCTGCTGTCCGCCAGTATTATGGCGGCACCGGCAACAATAGTGATTGCTAAAATTCTTGTCCCTGAAAGAGAGAAATCTCTTACGATGGGCCAGGTTAAGGTCGAAATAGAAAAGACATCCTCCAATGTCATTGAAGCCGCAGCCACCGGAGCAGCCGACGGTCTGAAATTAGCGCTCAATGTCGCCGGAATGCTTTTGGCCTTTATCGCTCTTATAGCTATGATTAACTGGATACTGGAAGGTATTTTGACCGGTATGTTCGGACTTACAACCGCCTCCGGCGCCCCGGTCTCATTGGAAATTATCCTGGGTTATGTGCTCAGTCCCATTGCCTGGGTAATTGGCGTACCATGGGCTGATGCCGTTAATGTCGGTTCCTTGATCGGACAGAAAGTCGTATTAAATGAGTTTATCGCTTACCTAAATCTTTCTCAATTGATACCAACCGGAGTGTTAAGTGAAAAAGCGGTCATTATATCGACTTACGCCCTTTGCGGATTCGCGAACTTTTCTTCTATCGCCATTCAAATCGGAGGAATCGGAGGAATCGCGCCGACAAGAAGGAGTGATCTTGCCAAATACGGATTACTCGCCGTTCTCGGCGGATCTTTGGCAACTTTTATGACGGCTACAATTGCCGGATTTCTGATCACCTTATAAATAACGGGCTTTGATTATGAAGACATTTTTAAAATGGCTTGCGGTGATTCTGTCTGTATTTATCGTCCTTGTTATCGCGGTCGTTTTCCTGCTGAATTCGCTTCTGGATACGGAACCAACGGTTTCTCCGAATTCGTATCTGCATATTCAGATTTCCGGAGAATTGGCTGAATATGTTCCGCCTGACCCGCTGGAAGATTTTTTCGGGCGGGCTTCACTTGATATGAAAAAAATTCGTGAAGACCTTGAAAAAGCTGCTGTTGATGACCGTATCAACGGCGTTATTCTACAGATCAACTTTCTTCAAACCGGATATGCAAAGCTGCAGGAACTACACGTCATAATTGATGAATATAAAAAAAGCGGGAAAAAAATATTCGCCTATGTTGAAACACCCCTGACAAAAGAATATTATCTGGCAACCGCTTGTGATTCCATATTCATGCCTCCGTCAGGAAATTTATTCATTACGGGTCTTAGTTCTGAAATTATGTTTTATAAAGGCCTTTTTGATAAGTTTGGCATTCAGGCCGAATTTATTCAAATCGGAAAATACAAGAACGCGCCCGATCCTTATACAAGACGCACAATGTCTCCGGATCAGAAGGAAGTTCTTGGATCCATCCTTGATGAATACTATGAAGACATTATCCAAACCATCTCTTTAAAAAGATCGATTCCCGCCGGAGACGTTAATAAACTGATAAATGATTTTTCCGGATTTACAGGTAAAGAAGCCCGGCAATTTGGATTAATAGACGGAACAGCCTTTTTATCAGATGTACAGGAAAAATTAAAAACCGGTGACAAAAAGCCTACAAAAATTTCCGCGACGCGGTACGCGTCCGTTCCGGCCAGTTCACTGAGTATCAGAAATAAATCGAAAATTGCGGTTATCAATTGCTCCGGAACAATCGCGAGCGGAGGTGACGGGGAAGATCCTGTCTTCGGGAAAGTGATGGGATCATCAACCATTGTCAGCGAATTGGAAAAAGCCGCGGCTTCCGGTAGTGTAAAAGCAATCATTTTAAGAATTGACAGTCCGGGAGGATCCGCCACCGCTTCAGAGATAATATGGGCCGCTATAAAAAAAGCGGCTGAAAAAAAACCGGTGATCGCCTCCATTTCAGACTACGGAGCATCGGGCGGATTTTATATAGCGATGGGCGCCGACACTGTGATCGCCAATCCCGCGAGTCTCGTGGGCTCCATTGGAATCTATGCCGGGAAATTTAATGTTACCGGCTTATATAAAAAACTGGATCTCAATATCGAGCAGCTCGGACGCGGAAAAAACGCGGGGCTTTTCTCCATCATGAAACCATGGAGCGAATCAGAAAGAGCTATTGTATATAAATTAATCGAAAGTTTTTATACTGATTTTGTCGGAATGGTCTCTGCCGCCCGCGATATTTCATATGAAAAGACTGAATCACTTGCCCAGGGCCACGTTTGGACAGGCTCGCAGGCATTCAACAACGGGTTAATTGATAAAACAGGTACTTTTTACACTGCCATTGATGTCGCGAAAAAAATGAGCGGCATACCGGAGAATGAATCCGTGCGGCTGGTTTATTATCCCAAAGAAAAATCGCTGTTCTATCAGCTCTTTGACGCTATCTCTGTAAAGAATAAATCTTATATTGAGCAGATTGATTTTTTATTGGCACATATAGGACAAATTCAAAATCAGCCATTAGCGATTATGCCCTTTTTAGTGGAATGGAATTGAAAAATCAAAAAATATTTACACTTTCAAATTGTTTGAGTTTTAGCAGAATATTTGTCATTTTTCCGTTTTTTTATTTGATCAGAGAAAAACAGAACCTGATTTTGTTGCTGGTAACCTTGTTGGCCATGCTGACCGATTTTCTTGACGGATATTTTGCCAGAAAGCTGAATCAGATCACAGAACTTGGGAAAATCCTCGACCCTGTCGCGGATAAAATTGCTATTGGCGGAGGAGTCATTGCTCTTTATTTATATCAGGATCTGCCATTGTGGTTTTTAATAGTTATAGTTGGACGGGATGTTCTTATTTTGATCGGATCTTTGTTCATTCTGAACAAAAAAAGCGTGGTCGAACCATCAAACATGCCCGGGAAAATAACTGTAAATATCATAGCTGTAGCCATACTGTTATTTATTCTCGGCTATAGGCAACTTTTTGAGTTGGCCAGTATTGCCGCGGCAGCAGGCATTTTTTATTCATTTATATTATATTTTAAAGTATTTATAAAGACCTATTTCGAAAGCGGAACAAAATGAACTTAAAAATCAAAGAAGCGCAAAAATTTATTTTATCTTATACATCAATGAAACCAAAAGCCGCGGTCATACTCGGAAGCGGTCTCGGAGCATATGCCGATACTCTTGAGAATAAAGTAAAAATTCCCACAAGCAAAATCCCGCATTATCCAAAATCAACTGTCGCCGGACACGAAGGCTATCTTGTGTTTGGCAGTCATAAGGGAGTTGAACTGATGGCGGTTCAGGGACGCACACATTATTACGAAGGCTACACTCAGGATGAGGTAACATTTGTTGTGCGCATCATGCAGGCATTCGGGATCAAGGTACTTTTGGTGACCAACGCAGCCGGCACCGTGAATCCGCGCTTTGTGCCAGGTGACCTGATGCTGATAACCGATCAGGTAAATTTTATGTTCCAGTCCCCGTTGACCGGACCGTCTCAATATGAAGGACCCAGATTTCCCGACATGTCAGACGCCTATGCCACCGAATATTTCGATCTGATAGACAGGATTGCGTTGGAAAATCATATCGCGCTCAAACGTGGTGTATTGTGGACATCCACAGGACCAACGTACGAAACAGCCGCAGAAGTAAAAATGATTCAAAAGTTCGGCGGTGACGCGGCGAGCATGTCAACCGTTCCGGAGGTCATTGCTTCCGCGCACGCGGGTATCAAAGTCATCGGTATTTCGTGTATCACCAATTTTGCCACCGGTATCAGCGCTGAAAAACTTTCTCATGAAGAGGTGACTGTCACCGCCAACCGCGTGAAAGAGAAATTTTTAGCCCTCGTGGCCGGTATTGTTGAAGAAATATTTTCCGGTTTATGACATTTAACCGGAAATTGTAAACCCCGATTTAATAATTCAACTGTGAATCGTGATGAATCATTTTAGCATGTGAATGAAAATATTTTTTTCTTTGATTGATTTAAAATGTAAATAGCTGTATTCTTTTGCAGTTTGCAATTCTTTTTTTAATACAGGCACATGTGACTTTAATCATGAACCAAATTATCTATAATCATATATTTCCTTTCATACATAGATTCGGGAGGATCGAGATATGAAGAATTTTATTCTGAAAAGCTTCATGGCAGCCATTATTCTGCTTAGTTTTTCATATTCAGGCGCTCAGGTTAATTTAAATATCCGTTTGCTTGATACGGACGTCTACAAAATTGTCTACTTATCTGATCTTGATCTCATGCAAACGGGCAAGGGCAAGAGATTATTTGAAGTTGACATTATAAATTCAGGCCCCGCAATACCAAACAGCAGGATGGAAATCAGAATCACCCGTGATTCTGAGCCTCTTTTCCTGGCAAAATCGCGCGATTTTACACTCCCATCGGGGGGACCCTACTCCACAGACAACATTGTTCTCATCAACAATCAATTTGATTTTAACGGCCAGTCTTCTGTCCACTTTTATGAGAGCGGCGTAAAAGAAGCAGGAAATGAATTACAGAAAGATTTGCTCTCCTCCGGCCGGCTACCCGTAGGTAATTATAATTTACGGATCGATATATTCACACCGACCGGAAATTTTAGCGATGATAAAATCTTTTTCAGTATCAGTAACCCATCCCTAATTCAGCTCGTTACACCGGGAAATTTGATCGGTTATGGCAGCCCGGAAGAAATCTATATGGAATTTCCGTTATTCCAATGGATCGGCACCAGCGGTGATTACCAGGTACTGGTTTTTGAGAAAAGACGAGGCGTTCAGACAATAGATGATATATTGAATATGACTCCAAGCTGGGCTTCAGAGAGGGTATCATCCCTTTCGATCCAATATCCTGCCATTGGCGCTTTGCCGCTGGAATTTGGCAAAACATATTACTGGCTTGTCAGGTCTTTTATCCCCACATCAGCAGGAGAAGACGCTCTGTTCAGTGAAGTCTGGCAGTTTAAACTCATGGATCCTTCGAATATGTCCAATTTGCAGGATTTTCTGATTAAAGGCGACATTGAAGATCTTCTTGCTGATTTTATAGGAGCTGAACGAGCAGACGAGATATCAAAGAGCCTGCTGGATTACTATCTAAAATCGGTGCGGATAAACGGACAGGAAATCACTTCCCAGGAACTCTATGAGCTTATAAATAAATACAAAGGCCAAAAAGTAGAAATTCTTGATTTAATTTTACAAAGCAGTAACTAAGGGGCTGGATATGAAGAACTTAAGAATCAATTTTATTTCTATCATCCTTTTGCTTGCGGTTGGCCTGTCATTTTCAGCCAATCCTGTTGCCGTTGTTATAAAATCCAAGGGCAGCGTCAGTGTAAAAAAAGCAGACTCGAAAATAGATTCAAAGATTAATCGCGGTTACCGTCTGGAATCCGGCGATCAGGTTGTTACAGGTAAAGACGGCAACATAGCAATCAAATTTATTGATGACGCGAGTCTGGTACGGATACGCCCTAATTCCACATGTGTCATAAACACTACTAAAGAAGATGCCGGAATCGCCAAAAACATCTTTGTCGAAGTCGGTACAATCTTCTCAAAAATAACCAGTCAAAAAGCTTCATACCGGGTATCTACACCCACATCCGTAGCTTCTGTTAAAGGCACCATTTTTTGGACAGTTCAGGAATTTAAGGGGGGGACATTTTATTTCGGAGAAGATGGCGTTGTTGAACTAAGTAATGAAAAAGGATCGGCTTTGCTGAGAGAAGGTGAGACCGGTTATGTCAGCTCACTAAACGCCAAACCAATCGTGCGTAAAACAAAACCCGGCGAGAAACCGCAACTTGATGACGATGAAGAATCAATCGATGAATTTGAATTTGAATTTCAGAATGATCAGGGACTAAGAAAAACGCTGAAATTCAAGGCAAAGAAAATTAAGTAATCAATTCCTTGCACCAGGAGCTTATTATGAAGAATCTTTTAATATTCGTATTCATCGTGTTTTTCATTCAGATCGTTTCAGCCGGATCAATTTCCAGGCAGCTCGCGCACGAAGTTCCGGATCCCGTCATCAACGGCGAAATAGCGCATCTGGAGATAAGAATACTCGACCGCCAGGAACGTTTCTATAACGCGACTCTGCTTTACAGGAGTCAGGGAGAGCATGAATTCAACTCTGTTAAATTAAAAAATGACGGATTTAGTCTCTATGCCGATCTCCCGACGGAAAATATTCAATCCGGTGCTGTTGAATACTATTTTGCTTTTGAAGGTGCGTCAGGCGAAGTTCTTTCTCTACCGGAGTACACCCCTGATGTCAATCCGTTCCGAATGGAGATTGCTCCGCAGGAAGAACAGCAGACAGGTCCGGCTTCAACCCCTTACGAACTTCTCCTTCTCAGTCCGGAGCCTTTTGAAGCGGTCGCGCATGATGAATTTATGATCGCCGTGTCCATCCCGTTTGACCTTGACCTTGTTGATTTTACACGAACACGCCTGTTGATCGACGGAATAAATTTATCAACTTTATTGATAAGAGAGGAAAATCTGTACACTTTCCTCCCAAAATCAATTCGTTCCGGCCCTCATGACGCTGAATTTAAAGTGTATGATCAAAATGGTAATCTGCTTGCGCAAAAAAACTGGTCGTTTAAAATTAACGAAACAATATCAGGACAAACTGGATTCACCTCACGTACAAATATTTTTATCGACAACCGTTATCAGAATATTTCTGAAACTTCCGATAATTATTTCCGGGGGGGATTTGATTTTAACGGGAGCTATAACGCTTTTGACATCGGCGCGTCCGGTTTGATGAGCTCGGAAGAAAGCTATAACAGTCAGTCTGAGAACCGATTTGGAATTCGGCTGCGTTATAATTTTTGGGACAATTCCAATATTTATCTAAAGGGGGGAGATTTTACTTCCTACTATGACCCGCTTGCTTTCTGGGACCGGAGAGTTCTTGGAGTGGGTTTTGGGGTGAATCTCAGGTATTTTAACCTGGATGTAAGTGTTGGACAGACCGCCAGAGCAGTTGAAGGGCTTTTTGACACTGATCAGGATAGAATTACCCGATATGGAAGTTATGAGCAGTCTTTCTTCAGCATCAGACCTGAATTTAAATTTGGCTCTCATGTAAGCTGGGGATTGGATCTTGTCAACGGCAAAGATGATCCCAATTCAATTAAATACGGCGCTAATCCGCGCGAAGCATTGGTCATGGGTAGTACTCTAAATCTCGATTTTGACGGCCACAGAATTCAATTTTTGGGCAGTTTTCACGCCAGCATGATAAATAACGACGCATCTACCGAAGTGGATTTTGATACCCTGGCGGACAGATATGATCTGACCGGCTCAGAAAAAGACCTGGCGGAAGCATTTGTAAACTTCATGGACAAAACAGGATTTCTGACAATCAGTCAGGGCCTCGCGCCGATCCCAAGTATCGCGATGCAGTTCGAAACACGCCTCAATTATTTCAGACACAATTTGAAGCTTACATATAAAAGCATAGATCCCGATTATACAACTCCGGGAAATCCATATTTATTAAAAGGCATCCGCGGGATTTTTATCAATGACAATGTGCGGCTTTTAAGCAATCAGGTTTATCTCAATATCTATTTCAAAGCATTTGACGATAATCTTGATCAGGACAATGCGCAGACAAGCAATACGGATGTGGGAGGAGCTATATCCTATTTTCCAATGCAGAATCTGCCCAGTCTTACTCTTTCCTATGGAAACCAATCCCGAAAAAATGATTTGGATCCGACTACTTCTGATTCCCTGCTTTTTCCGGAAGACAATTCAACCCAGCGAATCGGCCTGTCATCAAGTTATAAGTTCAAAACCGGAAGTGTTGAAAATACCGCTACTTTTAGTGCCTCCAACTATTTAAGAGATGATGCTGCTACTGAATCCAATCAGTCAGAGTTCACTCTTTACAGTATCGGAATTCGCAATAAATTTTCATTTCCTCTCACTACTCAGTTCAGCTACTCACAGTCATCAAGTATTTTTGGAAAAAATGACACGGAACGTAACACAGATATCAATAAAATATTTATCGGGCTTGACTACAGCATCTTAAACGCGGTGATGAAGAGCGATTTAAGACCGTTCCTGAACATAACCTTACAGGATATAAGCACATCAAGCACTACACTGGATGAAAATTATAACCGCATCAACTATACAACCGGATTGACTTTGAGAAATCTATCCTATGGTAATCTATCTCTTAGATATGATTACATAGATTACGGTGACAATGCCGACTGGTCCGATTCGATTCTCAGTACGCGCTATGAGATAAATTTTTAATTCTTAAAGACATGGGTTCCCGAAAGGGAACCTTTATTTTTTATCAATCACCAACGGGTTCGAATGATGAAAACATCTATGTCTAATTATAATCCTTTTATTTTTCTTCTTGTTATAATAATGTCGGTTTCTCTGGCTTTTCTTTTAAGTTATACCGCGACGTTTCAGACACTTGAACTAAAGCTTCTGGATCTCCGCTTCGCGCTGCGCGGGCCTGAATCTCTTGAGGACAGCCCGGTAGTAATTGTTGGGATCGATGATCAGTCAGATGAATCAACACCGCACCGCTGGCCATGGCCGAGATCATATTTTGCCCATGTCATTGAAAATCTTGAAGAAGCCGGAGCCGCCGCAATCGGAGTTGATGTCATTTTTGATCAGCCTGATAAATACGGACCGGAACAGGATGATGAACTTACCCGTGTCCTTTCTTCATATAACAATGTGGTTCTGGTGGGCAAACTGCTTCAGACATCTCAGAACTATACATACACGACTATCATCCCGCCTTACGAGAAATTTTTATCCGGTAACACACCCTGGGGCCTGGTGGCTATTGAAGCTGATATTGACGGTTTCTACAGGCGTTACCTTGTCGGTCAACAATACAATGACTCTTTATTGCCATCTTTTGCCGCGCAGATGATCCGGGCGAAGGAAGGAACAAACAATTCCACTGCCTTAAAAACAGATAGAAATTTTTTCTATCTGCCCGGCTATCAGATCCCTAAATTTGACCCAAACAGCTTTCTGATAAATTATAAAGGACCGGCGTTTACATTCCCGTATTATTCCTTTGACAGCATTCTTGATGATGAAGATTTTGATCTTAGGGATGAGTATGATATTGATTCATTTGATGATCCCGGTGATCCTGAACTTGGCATTCCCGCGGGATTAAAATATTCAGGTAAATTTAAGGATAAAATTGTACTCATCGGATCAACGATGCATGAACTGCATGATAATTTTCCAACACCTTTTCTCGAGCATTATTCAGCCGAAGGAGTACAGGTCAAAACTGAAATGCCCGGAGTTGAGATTCATGCAAATGCCATACTTGCCATTCTTGAAAATAATTATCTGAAAACACCTTCCTTAATCATCAGTCTTCTGATAATGTTCTTTTTGGCGGCCGGTATCTTTTTTATTACGCGCTTTGTGCATACAACATGGGGTTTGTTTGTAACCATCGGTATCACAATCGGGTATGTACTTATCTCAGTTTACGTTTTTAAACAGTTCAATATTTTTTTACAGGTTGTCAGCCCGGTACTTGTCATACTCTTCAGCTTTGTCGGAAATACGGTTTATCAGTATCTGTTGTCTCAGCGCGATAAACGGGTCCTGCGCGGCGCATTTGCGCATTATGTTCCCGAAAAAGTTGTACAGGAGATCATCAATCATCCCGAAACGTTAACACTCGGCGGCGAAGAACGCGTTGTGACTGTTTTGTTCTCAGATGTGGTGGGATTCACAACCATTTCTGAAAAACTCTCCCCGCGGCAACTCGTTTCTTTGCTCAACGAATATCTGACATCTATGACAGATATAGTTTTGAAGAATGACGGTATTATAGATAAATATGAAGGCGACGCCATCATGGCCGAATTTGGTGTGCCTGTATTTTATGACAATCATGCCAGAGCCGGCTGCATTGCGGCTCTCGAAATGCAGCGCCAGCTTGAAAAATTGCGCGCTGACTGGAAAAAGGATAACAGACCTTTGCTGCGAGCCAGAATCGGGATTAATACAGGTGAAGTTATCGTTGGAAACATGGGTTCAAAAAATGTATTTGACTATACCGTCATGGGTGATCATGTAAATTTAGGATCCCGTCTGGAAGGGGCGAACAAATTCTACGGAACTGAAATCATGATCAGCGAATTCACAAATGACATTGTGAAAGATGAATTTTTTACCCGTCCACTGGATCTGATAAGAGTAAAAGGAAAACAAAAACCGATTGAAGTTTTCGAATTAATCGCCGAACGAAGCGCGTCTCTGAACCAAAGTTACCTTGAAATGCTTGAATTATATCATAAAGGGATCATAGAATACAGGCAACAAAATTGGAAAGAGGCCATAGATCTGTTTGAATATTGTCTCAAATTAGTACCCGAAGATTCTCCGTCCCAGATGTACAGGAAAAGATGCATTGATTTCAAATTTACAAGTCCCGGCCCGGATTGGGATGGTGTCACAACTATGAGCGAGAAATAGTTAGGATCGATAAATAGAATTCTGTTTTAAATTTTCCACATATCCGCAATCAAATTTGGATATAATTGATTTTTCTCTTAATTTTGGAATAATTCAGACAAGAATTGACTCCGGTTTTTAACAAATTTAATTATTAAGGTAGGCACTTTTGCTTGACACAAAAAAAGCATTGATTGTTGATGATGAAGAAGCGCTCCGGGAGATTATTGCGGAAGTGTTGTCTCTGATGGATATTACCTCTTACCAGGCAAACAACGGAATGGAAGCGATTGAAATTGTTTCCAAACACAAAGATGAGATTGGTTTGTTGCTAATCGATATGTATATGCCGAATATGTCAGGTGAAGAAACTTACAGACAGATTGAAAAATTTTTACCGGAGTCTCTCGCGATCTTTATGTCCGGATTTGAGAACGACCAGTCATTTGCCGACACTCCCATGAGCACCCGGCAGCGTTTTTTGAAAAAGCCTTTTACAATCACTCAGCTAAAAGATATGGTTCTGGAATTGATTGATGAATCGTGATGCATATTAAAAAAAGAATCACGAGGCCGTGAGTCTTTTTTTTTAATCTTCCAGGACCGTAGTTAACCCTATACGCCCCCGTTCAAAGTCGATAGACACCACCTTTACATCAATTACATCGCCAACCGCCAACACTTCCATCGGGTTTTTTACATAACGTTTGGCCATCCGGCTGATGTGGACCAGCCCATCCTGCTTAACGCCAATGTCAACAAACGCTCCAAAATCAACGACATTACGAACAGTCCCCTTTAAAACCATTCCTTCTTTAAGATCTTCCATTTTTAATACATCGCTTTTAAGAATTGGCTTAGGCATTTCATCCCGTGGATCCAATCCGGGCTTTTCCAGGTTTAGAAGGATATCCCTAAAGGTAGGCTCACCGATTCCAAGTTCTGAAAGCAAATCAGACAATTCAATGTTCGCGTGTTCGATTTTTGATCTGAGCTTCTTACCTTCCTCCTTTATGTCGGAAATATTAAATTTTTCGAGCAGTATTTTTGTGGCCTTATACGATTCCGGGTGTATGGATGTATTGTCCAATGAGTTTTCTCCGTCGGGAATACGCATAAATCCAGCCGCCTGTTCAAATGCCACCGCTCCTATACCATCCACGGTCTTTATCTCGCTCCTGTCCCTGAACGGGCCATTTTTATCACGGTGTTTTACAATGTTTTCCGCCGTCCTGCTTGTGAGTCCCGAAACATGCCGTAAGAGTGATGCAGAAGCGGTATTTAGATTCACGCCAACTGAATTCACCCCGGATTCAACAACCTGTCCCAAAGTATGCGCGAGCTTTCTCTGGTTTACATCATGCTGATATAGTCCGACCCCGATACTTTTCGGATCAATTTTTACGAGTTCCGCGAGAGGATCAAGCAATCGGCGGGCAATGGAAATATTGCCGCGCATGCTGGCTTCAAGATCAGGAAATTCTTCCTGAGCAATCTTTGAAGCCGAATATACCGACGCTCCGGCTTCACTTACAATGATATATGACAGCTTCTTCTCGTCCTTCATTTCGGCAATGACATCGGCGACCATCTGCTCTGTTTCACGGCTGGCCGTTCCGTTACCGATGGCAATTATATCGACATCATATTTATTTACAAGACTTCTGATCGTTGATTTTGCTTCAAAATACTGTTGCTGCGGCGGATGTGGATAAATTGTTTTACCTTCAAGATATTTTCCGGTTTTATCGATTACGGCAACCTTAGATCCGGTTCTAAAACCGGGATCAATTCCCATGATCATTTTTCTTCTTACAGGAGGCTGTAACAGTAAATTTTTCAAATTTGTGGCAAACACATTAATCGCGTGTTCATCCGCCTTTTCGGTCAAGGCCGTTCGGACTTCCCGAAAAATGGAAGGAGCCACAAGACGATTGTAACTGTCTTTAATGGCCAAAATTAACTGTTCCGTAAAAATTGACGCTTTATTTCTGATATACAGATGTTCGATTTCAGACGTCATTTTATCTACCTGAACATCGAATGAAACTTTTAAAATTCCTTCTGTTTCTCCACGATTAATGGCAAGAATCCTGTGCGGAGGGATCTTCGATACAGCTTCGGAATAATCATAATACATTTCATAGGGCGTACGTTCCTGCATCTTTTTTCCATCGACAATAATCAGCCCCTCATCAAAGGTAATTTTCCGGATAATTTTTCGCACCTCCGCGTCATCACTCACCGTTTCCGCGACAATATCCATTGCCCCCTGCAGGGCATCTTCGGCTGTATTCACTTCTTTATCTGGATTAATGTACTGTTCGGCATATTCTTCCGGATTTCCCGAATTGATTTCCTGATTTAACATCATATCCGCCAGCGGCTGGAGTCCCTTTTCTTTCGCGACGGTCGCCCGTGTTCTTTTTTTGGGTTTATATGGCAGATAAAGATCTTCGGCTTCCTGCAATTTCTGGGCTTTTTGTATTTTTTCCTTTAACTCGGGAGTAAGTTTCCCTTGCTCTTCGATAGATTTAAGGATCGTTTCTTTTCGCGCTTCCAAAGCCCTTAAATATTGAATACGTTCTTCAATATCCCGTATCTGGTTTTCATCCAGTGAGCCGGTGACTTCCTTTCGGTATCGTGAAATGAACGGAACCGTATTCCCTGTGTCTAATAATTCCACCGTGTTTTTTACCTGAATAAGGTTTAGGTCCAGTTCCCTGGCTATTAATTGTAGCATTTCCGAATCAGTCATGTCATCCGCGTATATAGTTTCATTAAATCATAATCGAAGCGTAAATTTAAAAAAATGCCGCCCTTTTGCAATTTATTTTTTCAGCTATAACACATACCTATTTTGCCATTCAAAAAAAAACCGCTGACTATCTAATCAGCCAACGGTTTAAAATTTCAGATATTTAATGCTTATGTTGAAAGCCGTTTAATTTTTCGATCACCAAATCGCTAAAGCACATTTTTTAACGCGCGGTAATTTGCTTCAACGGTCTTTTTAATGTCGTTTTCCGAATGCGCCGCGGAGATAAAGAATGCTTCAAACTGAGAAGGCGCCAGATATACGCCTTCCTCGAGCATATTCCAAAAATATTTGGCGTATTTTTTTGTATTTGAACGGACGGCGCTGTCATAATCGTGTACCATTTCAGTATTAAAAAACAGGCACCCCATTGAACCCACTCTGGTCTGATACAGCGGCATTCCGAGACGTTTTAGATTTTCACGGATCCCGTTGTCCAATAGTTTGGCTTTTTCCTCCAGTTTCTCATAGAAACCGGGCTCATTTAGAATCCTTAACGTTTCCAGACCGGCTCTCATGGCAAGCGGATTCCCTGAAAGCGTTCCTGCCTGATAAACGGGACCTGACGGGGATATCTGCTCCATAATTTCTTTTTTTCCGCCGTATGCGCCCACCGGCATTCCGCCGCCGATGATCTTACCAAGAGTTGTCAAATCCGGTTTTATATTATAGACTTCCTGCGCGCCGCCTTTGGCGACTCTGAAACCGGTCATCACTTCATCAAAAATCAATACTATTCCATTATCACTTGTAACTTTCCTTAACCCTTCAAGAAATCCTTCCGCAGGAGGAATAACCCCCATATTACCGGCAACCGGTTCTACGATGATTGCCGCGATCTGATCCGGAAACTTTGAAATCCACTCCTTAACAGAACCAAGATCATTATAACGTGCGATCAGCGTGTCTTCAGCTGTAGAAGCAGTCACACCCGGACTATTAGGAGTGCCGAGAGTTGTCATACCCGATCCGGCCTGAATAAGAAAACTGTCGCTATGTCCATGATAGCAGCCGCTGAATTTGATGATTTTATCACGGCCTGTATATCCCCTCGCTAAACGGACGGCGCTCATTGTGGCTTCTGTGCCAGAGTTTACCATTCGTACCATTTCAACAGAGGGCATTATTTTTGTGATGAGTTCCGCCAGTTCAATTTCCAGCTCGGTCGGCGCTCCAAAACTTGTCGCCTTTTCTGCTTCATCTTTTACGGCCGAAATAATTCTTGCATCCGAGTATCCAAGAATGAGCGGGCCCCATGATCCCACATAATCAATGTATTCGTTACCGTCCACATCGAACGTACGGGAACCTTTCCCGTGAGAGAAATAAACGGGGGTTCCTTCAACCGATTTAAAAGCGCGAACCGGTGAGTTTACACCACCGGGAGTCACTTTTTGTGATCTTTCAAATAATTTTCTACTTTTATCCTGTGATAACATGCAAAACTCCGTTATTACATTTATATTTTCCAAAGACTGTTTGCCAGCATTCAAAATCTGATCAAAATTCCGGTTTTAGATAACAGGTAAATTATCGTTCCGAAGATTTCAACAACACAATAGTTGAACCTTCTTTTCTTAACTCTTTTTTCTTGGGCGCGAGCATCGCGCCCCTAATCTTAACTCTTACACGCTTAACTCTTAACGTTCTTACTTTTCTTTTCTTACTTTCGATTTCTTCTAACCCTCCCCGGTCCTGATAAATCATGCCCTTCCCCTCCCTTTTGCATAAGGGAGGGGATCGAGGGGAGGGTCAGTCTCCTGCTGAACAGAAAATTCGCCCCAAAGAATCTTTTTTTCTACATCCTTCCAAGGTAGCCAAAGATGCCTGCGGCATGACATACGGGTAGATTAACCGGTTTCACCGCGGTTGACTATGACATCGCGTTCCCGGATTGAGACGCCCCTACTCTTAACTCTTTTTTCTTTTTTCTTTTATCTTTTTTCTTAAACTTCTTACTTCCCACTTCCTACTTAGGGCACGAGCATCGTGCCCAAATTCTCAACTCTTACACTCTTTTCTCTTAACGCTCTTAATTCCCACTTCTTACTTCCAACTTCCTACTTCCTCCCCAGCACATCAACGACTTCTTTGGCGAAATAAGTGATTATCATATCCGCGCCGGCGCGTTTTATCGATGTAAGTGATTCCATCATCACACGATCATGATCCAACCAGCCTTTTTCGGCAGCCGCCTTAAGCATGGCAAATTCACCGGATACCTGATACGCGGCTGTGGGCATTCTAAACTCCGTTTTGATTCGTTGGATAAGATCCAGGTAAGGCATGGCCGGTTTAACCATAACGATGTCGGCTCCCTCTTCAACATCAAGCGCGACTTCACGCATCGCCTCATCGGCATTCGCCGGATCCATCTGATAGGTGCTGCGGTCTCCAAACGCCGGAGTCGATTCCGCCGCTTCCCGGAACGGGCCATAAAATCCGGACGCGTATTTAGCCGCGTAGCTCATGATCGGAATATTGATATATCCCTCACCATCAAGCGCCTGACGGATGGCTCCTACCATTCCGTCCATCATGCCCGAAGGAGCTACCATATCTACTCCATGCTTTGCCTGAACCAGCACCTGTTTCTGAAGCATTTCCAATGTGGCATCGTTATCAACATCATGACCTACCAGCGCGCCGCAGTGGCCGTGATCGGTATATTCACAGAAACATACATCCGAAATAACATACATATCCGGAACGGCTTTTTTTACTTCACTTATTGCTTTCGCGATGATACCATCATCACTTGTGGCATCTGTGCCAAAGGCATCTTTGTGTTCGGGAATACCGAATAAAATAATTGATTGGATTCCCTTTTCCCGTATGGTTTGTACTTCTCTGACAAGATGTTCAAGAGAAAGCTGAAAATGTCCCGGCATGCTGCTGATCGGTTTTTTGATATCTTTACCCGCTGCTACAAATAATGGCAGAATCAGATCATCCGGGGTTAAGATCGTCTCACGGACAAGATTTCGTATTTGCGGATTCCTGCGCAGACGCCGTGGTCTGTAATAAGGTTTGAACATCGTCTGTACTCCATAATTTTATCGGCTGATAAACCGTATTATAAGATTTATTTATCTGTTACTGTTTTTGACGCGTTTTGATAATTGATTTTTTTGACTTTTTTCTCAAAAAACTCCGAAACGGCCCCACTCATCGCATCTGCTTGCTTTACACAATCGGCTACTGAAATACCGCCTCTGAAATTACCGGAAATAAACATACCCGGATTCATTTGTTCAAATTTTTCAACCGAGCCGATCATTTCAATATGCTCAAGATTATACTGAGGTATTGCCTTTTCCCATCGTTTAATCACCACAACATCCGGCTTTTGGCTGATACCCAACAGGCTTTTAAAATCTTCTTCCACCATTTCAGTAATCTTGTCTTCACTCAGCATCGCGTTCTCCGGCTGGCGGCTGCCGCCGACAAAGGTCGTAAATGCCGCCCCTCCTTCCGGCGCGCGATTCGGAAAAATCGTCGAACTCCAGATGGAGCCAAGAATTTTTTTGTTTTCCTTTCTCGGAATTAAAAATCCAAATCCGTCAAGATTGACATTTTCCGGTTTCTTTTTGTATCCAAAGAAAACCATTGTTACGGGCGGATAAGGAATTGTCTTGAAAAAATCTCCCGGAGTTAATTCAAAATGGATTGGAAGTTTTTCGTACACATGAGCGGGTACGGTCAATAAAACCGATTTTGTCCGGATTAAGATCTCTTCTCCTTCATTCCGGTATGAAACTTCGTAACCGCCATCCTTACTCTTTGATATCCCTGTTATTTCCGCATCAGCAACAAGATTGTCTCCAATTTCTTTTACCAAAGCATTAATAACAGTCTGTAATCCGTCTTCAAATGAAAACATTTTCGCATGCTGTTTGGAGGTTTCCTTGCTTTTTTTTCTTTCACGCGCGCCCCTTATGGTCCCTTTTATCAGGCTCCCATATTTTTGTTCCACTTCATAAAGCTTCGGGAACGCGCTCTGAACACATAATTTTTCCGGTAATCCGGCAAAAACACCGGCCACAAACGGATCAATCGCATAATCCAGAAATTCTTTCCCAAGACGCCGCTCCACAAACTCAGCCAGGGTTTCACGGGTTTCTGCAGGTGATGGGGCGATAAACGGTTCTTTAAAGAGTCTTAACTTTGCGTTTGTTGAGAAAAGACTGCTTTTTAAAAAATCCAGCGCTTTCATTGGTAAAGCCTGGAGTTTCCCGCCACGTACAATATATCGATTATTGGATTTTTCACTGGCATATATCAACTGATGATCTATTTTCAGTTCTTTGAAAAGTTCACCTAGCAGCGGAGTGGTTTCGAGCGCGCTGTTGGGTCCGTATTCTACCAGGAATCCGTCTTTCTCCTCTGTGCGGATTGAGCCGCCGGCTCTGCTGTTTTTTTCAAGAATTTTTACCTTAATTCCCTTTTTCACCAAATTGTGCGCAGTAGTAAGACCCGATATCCCGGCTCCTACAATGACAGTATCGATCGTTTCAATCTTTGGCATAATCCTATCCACCTGATTAAACTGTTCTGGAGTAAATTGGCTTTTGTTTCTGGCGATCCGCTTCAAGATACGCGTCAAAAGCCATCGCGATATTCCGCACCACCAGACGGCCATTTTCATGAACCTGAATCCGGTCCGGCTGCAGACTTACAAGCCCGTCATTGACAAATTCATCCAACTGAGCTATAGAATCGGCAAAGTAAGAATCAAAATCGATTCCATACTTTTTATTCACTTCCGCTTTTTCAACAACATTATTACACATAAGTTCTGTAATGACATGCCTTCTCACCTGATCGTCATCATTAAGACGATAACCCAGAGAAACGGGTAGTTTTCCGCTGTCAATCATTGTTTCATATTCTTTAGTTGTCTTGACATTCTGCGCGTAAACATTGTGCAATTGGCTGATAGAAGTGATACCCATGGCGTAAACTTCTGCCCCTGCCCGGGTAGTATATCCCTGAAAGTTTCTGTATAACGTTTTTTCCCGAAGAGCGACGCTAAGTTCATCACCCGGCTTTGCAAAATGATCCATACCGATCATCACATAACCGGCGCCGGTCAGCTTTTCGATCACCATCTTCAAAATGGACAATTTTTCTCCGGCTGAAGGAAGCGTTTCCGGTTTAATTATGTTCTGATGCTTTTTCATCCAGGGCACATGCGCATAATTAAAAACCGCCAGACGATCCGGTGAAATTTCGATAATTTTATCTACTGATTTGGCAAAAGTATCGACCGACTGATATGGCAGACCATAAATCAGGTCCACATTAATCGAATCAAAACCGAGATCCCGGCTTTCCTGAATGACCCCGCGCGTCATTTCTTCCGGCTGTATGCGGTTAACCGCTTCCTGAACCTTGGGATCAAAATCCTGAACCCCCATACTGATTCTGTTAAAACCTACCTTTCTCAAAACCGGCAGATGAGCCGGAGTCAGCGCTCTTGGATCGACTTCAATACTTACTTCGGCATCGGACGCAAAATTGAAATGATCGCGTATGTACAAAGCGATATCTTCTATCTGCTCCGCTGAAAGATATGTCGGCGTTCCCCCGCCCCAATGGAGCTGAACAACTTTTCTGTTTGGATTTACCCTGCTGCTTACAGCATCTATTTCTCTTTTAAGATAATCGACATACGAGGCCTTACGATCTGAACTGTGAGTAATAATCACATTGCAGGCGCAATAATAGCACAGCGATTGACAAAACGGTAAATGAAAATAGAGAGATAAATCGCCGTTTTGGCCAACCTCATTTGTCCGTATAATTTCCTCTTCAAACTCCCTTGAGCCGAATCCCTCATGAAAATGCGGAGCGGTTGGGTAGCTTGTATATCTCGGCCCCGGACGGTCATATTTTTTCAGAAGTTCGAGGGCGATATCTAAGTTTAGTGATTTATTCATAATATTGATCTCTTTTGGTTAAATAAATGGATTATCAGTCCCTGACTAATGATTCCCGGAAATCTCAACTTTCCTCTTTTACAGCGTCTATGAATGCCCGCGCGTGATCCACCGGTATATCCGGTAAAATTCCATGCCCCAGGTTGGCGACATGACCGGCCGCGCCACTAAATCCTTTTAGCATTTTTTTGACATGACCGCGGATTTCAGCGGGCGGCGCGTAAAGAGCAGTAGGATCAAGATTGCCCTGCAGCGCGGTTTTATTATTGATTAATTCCACAGCTCTGGCAGGATCAATTGTCCAGTCAAGTCCCAGTACATCAGCGCCGGAAAGGCTTAGTTTATCGAGCCATGCCATTGCCCCTTTTGCGAAATAAATGATGGGAACTCCGGGTTTGCGTATTTCCTTAATGATTCTTTGCACATAAGGGAGCGCAAATTCGTAAAATCCTTCTTCGTCCAGCATGCCTGCCCAGCTGTCAAACAACTGTACCGCCTGAACCCCGTTTTCAATCTGCGCTTTACAATAGTCGATTACCGTGATCGTCACTTTTTCCAGCAATTCATGCAATAACGCCGGATTCCCGAATCGTAATGTTTTGATATATTTATAATTTCTGGAGCCGCTTCCTTCTATCATATAAGTGGCAAGCGTCCAGGGAGCTCCGCTGAATCCGATCAGAGGAACGCGATTGTTCAATTCCTGCCTGATATTTCTGATGGCCTGCAAAACATAGCCGAGTTCATTTTCCACGTTGATGGCCGGTAATTGGCGGATCTGTTTTTCGGACCGCAGGGGATCCGGAAACTGAGGACCCTTCTCTTCTATAAAATGCAGTTCCATCCCCATCGCTTCTGGAACAACAAGAATATCCGAGAAAAGGATAGCCGCGTCGACTCCCAGAATATCCACCGGCTGAAGGGTGACTTCGGTCGCCACATCCGGTGTTTTATACATACCCGTAAAATTATATTTTTGTCTGATCTGCCGGTATTCCGGCAAATAACGACCCGCCTGACGCATCATCCAGACCGGTGTGCGTTCAACAGGCTGCCCTAAGCATGCCTTTATAAAGAGGTGATTTGTATTTTCATCCATAATTATGTCCTAACTCCCGTCTTTCGAAATATATGTTTACGCTTTATTTTTGAATATTCAACTGACCGATATTATCCGCCGGCAGTGATCACCCCGGAATTTATTCTGTCAAAAAATGCTTCAATCGCCATGATTAAATTATCTGTTTCCGCGTTGACAGGGACCACATCCGCCTTAAACCCGTTTTTCTTAATGTGACCGGCTGTTGTTTTGCCAAATGCCGCCACTGAAATTCCGGACATCAGAAAGGCTTTTCCTATCTGCCCGACAAAATAGTCATAAGAACTCGGACTGCTGAAAACAACCATATCAAATTTTGATTTATTTATTTCCCCGACACTGTTTTCATCTATCTCCGTATTTGCGACTGTTTTGTAAATGGGCAGACGTACCAGTGATATATTATCAGGGATCTCCAACTGAATATTTAATAAGGACTGCTCACTGGTTAGATTCAATATATTTATTTTTTTGTCATCCGAGGATTTACCGGTTTTTTCGAGGAGGTCTTTTAATGATGAAGCTTTATACCTGATATCTGTTTTCGGGAACAATCTTTCAAATCTCTTTGCCGCTTTGTTTCCAACAATACCCACACCAATCCTATTCATTACTTTATCTGATATAAGATACCGGTTCATGTAGTGACGGAAAGAGGACACACCGTTCGGGCTTCCAAAAAGAATCAGGTCATAACGGTCAAGATTTTTCAATTCCCGTTCTATGGCCATTTCCTTATTGGGATCAATTATATCCACGGTAAACGGAGCAAAAAAAACAGGATCGGACCCTTTTTCCCGGAGCCCTGCATCCAGTTCCAGGGACTGCTCCCTGCCCCGGCAGATTAATATTTTTTTCCCGCTTAAGCTACTCATTAATAACCGCCTCTTTTATGGGCAGATCGATCCCAATTTCATGCAGAGTAAGCGCGTGTGGCGTACCGATTGCATTCAGGATGAATTCAAACATAAGCACCCTTTCAGCCCGCTGTTCATCCACGGTCAAATTTTGTGCTCTAATTACCGCCACGTCAATGATACCCAAAATCAGATCTGTTTTGAACAGCAGATTCTCATCCGGCGAAATAATTCCTTCATCGATGCATCGTTCAAGAGTCCGAACCATTAATTCCCGTATCTGGTGATACATCTGATCAATTTTATCGCCGCTCCCGGCGGAAAATTTGATTTTTTCCCTGTACCAGATTCTGAAAAAATCAGGATATTTTACCAGAAAACTGTACATATGGATTACTACTCTGCGGAGCGTTGTCAGCGCGTCAGTATTATGATCAACCCTTTCGCATAACAGGTGCAACAGATTTTCCAGTTTTCTGATTATAATTGAAAGAAAAAGTTCTTCTTTGTTTCTGAAATAATTATAGATGGTTCCTTTGGCAATATTTGCCCTTCTCGCCACCTCATCCATCAGCACTTCATGAAATTTCTGCGAGGCGAACATTTCCTCCGCGATATTCAGAATCTGACATCGCCTTTCACTATGAAGTTGTGGATTTGATTTTCTCATGCGCGGTTTTCCATTATAATGCGGTCCAATATTTCTTTTCCACCCAAGGAAATCAGTTTTTCCGCGACCAATATACCTAATTCTTCCGGCGAATTGATCTCACCTTCCGCTACATCTTCAATGAGTGTCTCGCCGTCAAGACTTGAAACGCATGCTTTCAACCGCAGTCGATTTTGAACGATCTCACCGTATGCCCCGATAGGCACCTGGCATCCTCCCTCAAGTCTATGCAGCAAGGCTCTCTCAGCGCGTATCCCGGCTGCTGAATGATCATCGTGAAGCGGTTTTAGCAGATTCCTGGTGTCATTGTCATTTTTTCGGCAAATAATCGCGAAACTCCCCTGGCCGACAGCGGGAAGAAGAATGTTTAATGGAATGCGTTCCGATATTCTGTCCTGCCAGCCTAAACGCTCCACACCGGCCTGAGCGAGAACCATACCGTCCCAATCCGCTTCGTCAAACTTTCTGAATCTTGTATTCAGATTGCCTCTAAGGTCAATAATTCTGAAATCTTTTCGGTAATTTAACAGTTGCGCTTTTCTTCTAAGACTCCCCGTCGCTATCGTCGCTCCCTCGGGCAGAGTTTCGATTGTCAGATTATTCCTCGATATCAAAATATCATTTGCATGCCATCTTCCGGTGATAGCCGCGATTGTAAGTTCTTCAGGTATGGCTGTCGGCACATCTTTCATGCTGTGCACCGCGAAATCTATTTCATTATCAAGCAGCGCCCGGTCGATTTCCTTTGTGAAAAGTCCCTTGTCACCAATTTTAGACAGAGGCGTATCCAGTATTTTGTCACCAATGGTTTTAACCTCTATAATTTCAATATTTATCACGGGGTCCAGCTCATTCAATTTTTCCCGAACCCAGCGCGTCTGCCATATCGCGAGCTCACTATCACGTGTTCCTATGCGTACCGTCTTACTCATTATCTTCCTCCAGTCCAAACATTTCCCTAACCACGTCTATGCGCAGAAGGCCTTCCAATTGTCCGTTGTTATATCCGCGGAGTTGCACCGTAGGCAGATGCAGCACTTTATTAATTACCGCGCGGGTAATCATTTCCATTTGTTCCAGTTCTTTATCACTCACGCGGTGTTTGTGTTTATCAAGTTCCAGGCGGCGTATTTCTTCCAATTTTTCGCGCAGGGCTATGATTGTCGGCGTCACCTGAAGGGATTTTTTCCACGCGGTAAAATTCGATATCTCCTGATCGATGATAATCAGGGCTTCCGGGATTTCCTGTCTGCGTTTATCCAGATTTTTATCGACAATTTGCTGTAATCCGTCCATATCGTTTAAAAATACATTTTCAAGTCGATTGATTTTTGGATCAAAATCACGCGGCACCGCGATATCTATCAAAAAGAGCGGGCGGGAACCACGTCGCCCCTGAATCTCCCGGATATCTGATTCCGACAGGATGAAATCCGGCGCGCTTGTTGCCCCGATAACCACATCCACTTCCGGCAAAACTGAATGCATTTCATCAAATGGAACAGCAGTCCCGTTTAAGTCATCCGCCAGCTTCGCGGCTTTTTCATATGTCCTGTTGCTTATGAGAAGTTGTTTAACACCCTTTTCTATCAAATGCTGCGCCGCCAGTGTGCCGGTTTCCCCCGCACCAATTAACAGAACTTTATGTTTATTCAGATCTTTGAAAATCTTTTGCGCAAGTTCCACGGCGGCGAAGGCCACACTCACAGCGCCCATAGCAATTGCAGTCTCTGTCCGCACCCGCTTGCCAACCGTAAACGCTAAATTAAGCAGTCGATTTAAAATAAGTTTTGTCGAACCCAAACCCGACGCAATCCTGTAAGCGTCTTTAACCTGCCCGAGGATCTGGGGTTCACCGAGAATCATTGAATCCATCCCCGCCGCGACTTTAAAGAGGTGCCCGATCGCGGCATCGCCTTCATAAAAATACATCACCTTAAAATCAGCGGGATCAAATGATTTGCGGGTGGCTTTTAAGAAGTTTTCCAGGGTCGAACGAACATCGGGCGACGACCCGGCCAGCACATAAATTTCCGTTCTGTTGCAGGTCGAGAGAATGTATCCCTCTTCTATCCCGTCACATTTCAGTAACTTTTCAAGCGCGGCGGGAAGCTCATTCTCGGCGTATGCCGCGTGATCACGAATATCAACGGTGGCTACGCGGTGGTTGAGACCAAGCAGATATATTTGAAAAATATTTTTATCCATAATTTAATCAATCGAATCTGTGAAATGATGATAAAAACGTGTTTACGGCAATCATTGAAAATATAATAATGGCGAATCCGCTGATTGACAAAATCGCCAACCGCTTTCCGCTCCATCCGAATATCTTTTTACCAAAGATCTCAAGTCCGTAAATAAACCACGTGATTATCGCAATTAAAATTTTATAGTCAAAATGAAGCAAGGTGCCGTATAATTTTTTTGTCCAGATTTCGCCGAGTACAATGGCGATTGTCAGAAAAAAGAAACCGGTTGTCGCCGCCTTGAGATTCATTTCGTTTAGAATTTCAAGGGAAGGTAAACGGCTGTAAATGACTCCAAACCGGCTGCTTTTAATGTCGTGCGTAAGCAGCAAATACATTAAACCGTAAATCGCGGAAATAGCAAATGCAGAGTATCCAAGGATGGCCGCGCTTGTATGAAAAATAAACAGACGGTCATGAAGTATTTCTGGAATCACATGGACGAAGTCTATAAACGCCGAGGATATCACCTGCATAAAAAACACGAACACAAGAATAAAATATCCTGTAGATTTCTCCTTTATGCGTGATTCAATATACATGTAAATGGCGGCTACAGAGAGCGCCAGAACGGTGGAAGCTTCGAAAATGGTCGCCAGCGGAAAATGCTTGTAATAAATCCCCCTTATCACAACATCAATAAAATGTATTAATACAGTTACTTGCAGCATGGGTGTCACATACCGTTTCGCCGAACTGTCTTCGCGCCAAAAATACCGGGCATAAAAAAATGTCGTCGCGAAATAAAGCAATGGCAAAATCGTGTTCATAAAACTGATTAGAAACTGCATCTGGTTCCTCAACTATTAGATGACTGACCAGTCAGATTTTAATAATTTTTCCGATTAAATGCAAAATAATTTATACAAAAAACCAGGGAACAATTTCCGGTCAGACAGCTTCTAAACTATTTTTAACTATATTTAACAGACAATTTTCACTATATTAAAAAGTGAAACAATAATTGCTTTGAAAATCATTAATTCATTTTATATTTTAATTTCTTATGGACAAAGTACAAACCTGGAATTTACTGAATCTTCTGAATACCACAACGAAATATTTGGAAGAAAAAAAAATAGAAAACGCCCGGCTGAATGTCGAGGAATTACTGGGAAAAGTTCTCAATTTCAGCCGTGTTCAGCTGTATATGAATTTTGAGCGGCCAATCCTGCCGGACGAACTTGATAGCTTCAGAGCTTTTATTAAAAGACGTCTGAGCCATGAGCCGCTGCAATACATACTCGGCGAAACCGGGTTTATGGGATTTTCATTTAAAGTCAGCCCCGATGTGCTGATTCCCAGACCTGAGACCGAAATCATGGTTGAGGAAATCCTGAAGTTAAAAGATCAATACCAGAGTGTGACTCCTGTAATTATGGATATCGGAACCGGCAGCGGATGCATCCCGGTCAGCATAAGGGTGCTCTGGCCCGAAACACGGGTTTTTGCGACTGACATTTCGGCTAATGCATTAGAAGTCGCCCGGGAAAACGCGGTGCTAAATAATATTTCAGCGGAACTTCATCTGCTTTCTGAATCAAACAACAAACCGTCCGCGAATGACCAGGCATCCGTCATACAATTTTTGGAGCACGATATTTTTAATCCCTGGCCAGTTCATTTTCCCGAAAGCGTTTCTATACTGGTATCCAATCCTCCTTATATCGCGATGGATGAAATCAGTTCGCTTCAGAATGAAGTAAGAGAACATGAACCATTAACGGCTTTGACCGATCAAGGTGACGGTTTATCGTTCTACAGAAGAATTATATCTCTCCTGGCGGATGACAGTGCACCCCGCTGCGATTACGCGTTTTTTGAAATGACGGGATCTCAGCCGGAAAAGGTTATTCAAATTGCAAAAACCTACACTTTCAAAACAATTGAAATTATAAATGATCTAAACCAGATACCGCGTGTTCTAAAAATAAAGGTTGTCT
>JBFXGD010000026.1:0-29358 GCA_050178385.1 Calditrichaceae bacterium | reverse complement strand
AATTCCCGAAGTACTGTCCCGGAACGGTATTCCTATCACGGCGGAATTTACAGCACAGGTAAATATTGATACCGGTGATTATTCATTATATCTCGCCATAACCAACTTTTTAAGCCGAGGAACCGAGGGTATTCTGGAAGTCTCCACAACCGTTCTTGATAGCATGGTGCGTGAAGTGATCGGCACTTTCACGGTTGAGGATATTTTTACAAAGCGGAATGAATTCTCAAAAAGAGTAAACGAAGCCCTTCGCACGGATTTTTCAAAAATGGGTCTGGTTCTCATGTCTTTTGGTCTAAAAGAAATCAGCGATTCACAGGGATATATCGAAGCGCTGAGTAAGCCGCATATCACGGCTGCAAAATATCAGGCGGAAGTTGACCGTGCCGAGAAGGATAAGGAAATAACGATTAAATCAGCGCAGGCCAAAAAAGAAGGTGAAATCGCCAGACTTGCAGCCGAGGCCGAAGTGGCAAAAGCTTCGTGGAATAATGAGGCAAAAAAGGCAGAATCGCAGGTGGATGTGAACCAGAAAAAGGCACGCGCGGATATGGCTTATGAACTTGAGCGGTTTAAAATTCAGCAAAATCTTAAAAAAGAAGAATACGGTGTCAAAAAAATTGAAATGGAAGAATCGACCAAGCTCGAAGAATTGAGTATCCGGAAAAAACAAAAAGAGCTGGAAGCGAATATAATAAAACCCGCGGAAGCAAGAAAATTTCAGGTTAAAACCGAAGCGGATGCTGAGCGCTACAGGATTGAAACTGAATCCAAAGGAAAACTTGAAGTCAGAAAACAGGAAGATGCCGCCGACGCGGACCGGATTAAAATGATCGGTAGCGCAGAAGCGGAATCTATGACAAAGAAATCAAAAGCTTATGAATCTTATAATCAGGCGGCTATGTATGAAATGATCATGGAGAAGATGCCGGAGATAGCCAGAGCGGTTTCGGAGCCTCTGTCAAAGCTTGATAAAATTGTAATGATCCAAAATGACGGCAAACTGGGAACATCGAAGATTACCGGACAGATAACCGATATAATTGCTCAGCTGCCGGAAGTCGTAGAAGCTCTTACCGGGGCGGATATCAGAAAGATTATAAAGAAAAAAACATCAGATGAAGGATAAGCAGGACAATAATCTCTCTTTTAGGTAATATAATTTTTAAACGCCCGGCTCTGTGATTGATATACGGGTTCTAAGTTAAGGAATAATTTTTGACAAGGGGAAAAGAGTGATCTCCGAACGGATAAAGAATATCAGTATCTCGCCTACTATAAAAATCGCGGCAAAAGCTATCGCGATGAAATCAGAAGGAATTGATGTGGTCGATTTCAGTGTCGGCGAACCTGATTTTGCCACGCCGCAGTTTATCAAAGACGCCGCAAAGAAAGCGATCGACCAGGATCTGACGAAATATACGATCAACAGGGGCATCGTCCCATTGCGGAAAGCGATCGCAAAAAAACTAAAGGAAGATAATAATCTTGATTATGATATGTCTGAAATCATTGTTTCCAACGGCGCAAAACAGGCTTTGTATAATGCAATTCTCTCAGTAGTAAATCCGGGTGATGAAGTCATTGTCCCCGCGCCGTATTGGGTGTCATATCCGGAAATGGTGCTGCTTGCGCAGGGTAAACCGGTCATCATTTCAACAAAGGAAGAAAACGGCTTTAAAGTGACTCCCGATCAGCTCCGCAAGTCAATTTCCGCAAACACAAGAGCGGTCATTCTCTGCAATCCTTCAAATCCGACCGGCGCTGCGTATAAACGGAGTGAACTGGAAGCCCTGGCTGAAGTTGTTGAAAGTGAAGATATTTTTGTCATTTCTGATGAAATATATGAAAAGCTGGTCTATGATGATTTTAAATTTATCAGTTTTGCCTCACTTAATAATAAAATCAAACAAAAGACGATCTTAATCAATGGTGTTTCAAAAGCGTATGCCATGACCGGCTGGCGGATTGGATACGCGGCCGGACCGGCTGAAATCATAAACGGTTCGGAGAAAATTCAGAGCCACAGTACATCGAATGCTTCAACAATTTCCCAATACGCGAGTATGGAAGCGCTGAACGGCCCGCAGTATGAAATCTCACGGATGACAAGCGAATTTCAGAAGCGGCGCAATTATATCATGTATAAACTCGGTACAATCCCCGGTGTGTCATGCCATAATCCCGAAGGCGCGTTCTATGTTTTTCCGAATATCTCTTCTTACTTCGGGAAAGAATTTAACGGCACTTATATACGCAATTCTTACGGGCTGGCTTACTACCTTTTAAGAGAAGCAAAAGTTGCATTAATTCCTGGTGCCGCTTTCGGCGCAGATGATTATATCCGCATTTCATACGCCACATCCATGAAAAGTATTGAAAAGGGTATGGAGCGCATTACAGAAGCTCTTATGAAGCTGAAAACACCCGCCAGGGTAAAACATACAAAACTCAATAATATGGTCACCAGTCTCAAAAAACCGGTTTCTGTCGATTCAACTCTGAATATTGAAAAACGTGACGCGCTTGTCGCTGAGGCAGAGGCTCAGCTCAAATACGATCGGTATTTTGAGTGGAACGCCAATATAAACGGTGTTATTGTGCAGTTAAGGACTAATAACGGGCATTTATATGATTTCTGGATGGAGAACTGGTATCCGGCACAGCTTGAAGCGGATATAGAACCGCACGGAATTATTTATGCCGTCGAAGGGGCCATCGGACGGGAGCCTTACGGATTTTACAATTCAGAAACAAAAACAGGGATTCTGTTCAATACCGATTATTACGGATCCCTTAGAAGTCTGGCATTGGGCCTCGTCACAGATGTGGGAGAGCGGTTGTTTGATTTGCATGCGTTGCGCGCCATGTCGGCGGATTATTCCGGGTCCGGATTCGTTGTGATGGGACCGAAGGGAACCCATAAAACAGAGCTCTTTTATCAGCTTTTGCAGAATGAAAATATTGCCCTTCATTCAAACGATATAGTTTTTGTGCGCTATGGGGGAGGATACGCGGCAGCAGATAACCCGGAACGGAAATTATACATCCCGACAAATTCCGCATCTGTGTTTCAAAGACTCGGTGAATTATTTGATCGCAGTAAATGTGAAAATGTGGTAATGAACAAAGAAGATTGTAAAAATCAAAAATGCCAGGCAATGGAAGAATGCTCCCTTGACCGTGGCTATCCGTATTGTTATGAAGCGTCAAAAACTTCAGCGGCGATGCTCGATCCCTACTGGATAGGTGGTATGCGTAAACATGTGAAGCGCATTGACATCAGCACAGTATTCATCTTAAAAAATGATCCAATCGGAAATGCAATTTCAGTGATGGATCCTGATGAAGCGCTCCAGATTCTGGAAGGCGGATTTTCAAGCGGTTCCATAATGGAAGAAGGACGGGGAAACCTGCCGTTCTATAATCCGCATTTGTTGCTGAAAACAACAGAACGGCTGGAATTACAGAAAAAATCATTCCGAAAACTGTTTAAGTCCGCCGTGTGTTATTCAGTAAATACCGGAGCCGGAAACTTGCCGGAAATTCAAAACCGTATGATAGAAATTTTATCAAAATGAATTAGTCGCAAGAGAAGTATGAATCTGAAATTTTGATCATTTAACGGGAAGTCTGATATGTCAAAAGATGTATATAACGAAGCCTATTACAAAAAATTTTATGATGAACTTATTCCAGTTCTCAACGGCAAAAATATACGAACGGTTGATATGGGCTGGCTCGAGCGGCAGGCCAGAAGTTTCGCGAATAAAACAAATTACGGCTCATATGTATGGTCGTCAAAAATTTCAAATCGCCTCGCGGCCAAAACGGTCTATCTTGGCGGTGCAAAAATTCGTCTGCCAAAACCATCGGCCGAGCAGCTTAAACTGATCGAAAATGCGCCCGAACAGCTTGAAAAAGTACTGCATCTCCTTAAAACCCTGCCGTTTGTCCATGTTCGCCGCCAAATGGGCAATAATGATAAATTTAATCCCGTCTGTGATTTTTATATCAGCACTGTTGATCCGAAGAATGTCCGGCTGGCCTATATGTGGGGAAGCACCATGTTTGATGTCTCATCCAGGCCCGGGCCTAATTTTATTATGATTCATATTCCTGAAGAACATATGCTAAGATCTCAGATCCTTTCGCTTCCGGAGTATAATCTTAATATTGCCCTTGGATCTGATTATCTCGGCGAGGATAAAAAGGGCTTTTTACGGCAGGCAATGTGGAGAGCAGATGAACAGGGGATGCTCGGATTGCATTCCGGCAGCAAAATCGTAAAGGTGCGCGATCCGCGCGAAGGCAGATTAAAAAAGTATGGTGTATTTTTGTTCGGAATGACCGCTACAGGTAAATCAACCTGGTCCTGTCACCAGTTGGGACTGGATCATGAGCGTGGCGAGACAACAGAGGTCGGGCAGGATGACATCACATTTCTTGTTCCGGACGGCTCCGCGCTCGGTTCTGAAAATAATTTCTATGTCAAAACGGATGTTATGCCTGATCAGCAGGAAGCAATGTATAACGCGTTGATAGATAAGTCCGCGCTGATCGAAAATGTTATGCTGAATGCTAAAGGCGATCTTGATTTCCTTGACGAAAGCCTTTGCGGAAACGGCCGCGCGGTTGTTTTTAGAGATAAATTACGTGTAAAAAGAGGCAGCAAGCTGATCAGCATCAGCGCTCCGACCATCAATCTGCCGACTCTCGATGAAATGGACGGATTGATATTCGCGTTCATTACACGCAGAAATACGATCATGCCATATGCTCAGGAATTAACGCCGGAACAAGGAGTTCTTGCGTACCTCTGGGGTGAATCGACGCACAGCTACGCCTCCAGCCCTGAAAAAGCGGGAGAATCGGTCAGAATTGTGGGAACCGATCCGTTTATCATCGGATCCCGCGGTAAAAAGGTTAACCGCTTCCATGATATCATTATGATGCTTGTTGATAAGTATCCCGGCAAGATCCGTTTTATGATGTACAACACCGGCGGCATGGGTGAGATTATAGAAGACGTGGAAGAAAACGGAATCATCAGAAAAAAAATGATTAGAAAAACGGACAGGGTACCGCTGAGTCTCATGGCTGCCATTCAAAGAGGAGATTTAAGAGGCACCAATACCTACGAATACGGAATTCTGGGCACAAAATCAATTGTCGCGGTAGAAGGCAGACCGATTCCGGAATATGATGTCAGCAATTTTTATACACCTGAGCAGGTGGATTATTATATTAAAGATCTTGTGGATGGTCGAAAAAAATACACGGATCTTATCGCATCCGAAGGATTGAAACCGGAGATTATCAGGGCCGCGGAAAAGTCCTTCCGCATCGATCCATCAAAACGCAAAGAGATGTTCACCGTACCGTTTTCAACCGGGAAAGAAAAAGAGCCTGTGGTGCTGATAAAATCAGATGAACCCGTTACCCGGCCAAGGAAACCCGGTAGCTGGCGCTGGCGCTGATTCGTTTGACATTAGATTTTAACAATAACATGAGAAAGATTTTGACTGAGAAAAGCAAACAGGGATGATCGATGGAGAGAACGTTAGCGATTATTAAGCCGGATGGTGTTACCGCCGGACTTATCGGTGAAATCATCAGCAGAATAGAAAAAGAAGGAATTAATATTATAGGGATGAGGCTGGAGCGCCTGGACCGGCGAAAAGCGGAGGGATTTTATTATATACATCGCCAAAAACCGTTTTTTAATTCTCTAATAGACTACATGATTTCGGGGCCGTGTGTCCTGATGATACTGGAAAATAACGATGCTGTCAGAAGCTGGAGGAGCCTGACCGGTGTGACAGACCCGGCAAAAGCGGCAAGGGGAACCATCAGGGGTGATATGGGCACCAGCATTGAAAGAAACGTTGTTCACGGTTCCGATTCACGGGAATCCGCTTCATTCGAGATTAATTATTTTTTTAAAGGAACAGAAATTTTTAAATAAACCATTGCCTTGACAATTGTTTCATTTCTTTCGATTTTAAATCCAATTTAAATATTAAAACAACCATCATTTATAATAAAGTTCGACAATATGGATGAACATACAATAATAGGTATGGCCGGTCATATCGACCATGGCAAAACCGCTATTATCAGGGCTTTAAGCGGAATCGAAACCGATCGCCTGAAGGATGAAATCGAACGGGGAATTACAATCGATATAGGATTTGCATATTGGAAAAACAATGTAACGATTATTGATGTGCCCGGTCATGAACGTTTTGTAAGAAATATGATAGCAGGAGTCAGTACCGTCAATTTGTTTCTGCTTGTAATAGCTGCCGATGACGGAATAATGCCGCAGACTATAGAACATCTGGAAATTCTGAAATTTTTTGGCGTTCGGAACGGTGTTGTCGCCCTGAACAAGTCAGATCTGGTGGATGAAGAATGGCTGTCTTTAGTGAAGGATGAAATTGATCAATTTCTTTTCTCGCACGGATTTCAGAATGTCCCTGTTATCCCGGTATCTGCGGTCAAAGGCGAAGGGATCAGTGAACTGGAATTGGCGCTCACCGGGAAGATAGAAGGATTAAACCACGTTGAAAATGAGAGGCCATTCAGGTTGAATGTTGACCGCAGTTTTTCCGCGAAAGGCTTTGGATCAGTTGTGACCGGAACAATATTATCGTCTGTAATCAAAACCGGTGACCGGGCCGAGATTTTTCCGGCACGCTTAGAAACGCGAGTAAAAGGTGTGCAAATCCATCAGCATGAAGTGACGGAGGCGCATTCGGGTCAGCGGGCCGCTGTCAACCTGGCCAACGTAAATAAAGATGAATTACAGCGAGGAGTTGTATTGGCGGAATCGGGTATGATAACCACAACGTCGGAATTTCATGCCTTCATAACAACGGTCTCAAATCTAAAATTAAAATTAAAAAAACATATGGCTGTCCGGGTACATCTGGGTACCGCCGAACATTCGGGTAAAATATTCTGGTTTGATAACCAGCGTTCACCCGGAGCCAATGAACTGCTGCATGTCCGGATTAAAGTAAATGAGACAGCTGTCACGGCGCCGGGGGATCCTGTTCTGATAAGGAGTTTCTCGCCGGTCACAACGATTGCGGGCGGGCGGGTACTTGAGATAAATCCGCCAAAATTAAAACGTGATACAGAAACCTGGGAATCATATTTTGAGATTCTAAAAAATGGCAGTCTGAATGACAAACTAAAACAAATGTTTCGATTTTCGGGTTACAGATCAATCACAAATAAAGAAATTCAGCAGGCATGGTTCGAAAAACCTGAAAAAATTGATGATATTTTACAGAAGCTCGTAAAACAAAATGCGCTCATTGTCTTCGAGCATAAGAATATCCTCCATTATATTTCAACAAAGAAACTGGAGCAGGGACAGAATCAGATTATTGAAATGGTCGGAAAAGAGCTGTCAGAAAAAAAATATAAAATCGGAATGAATTTTAAAGAAATTTATAACATCGCAAAAAAAATGCAGATGAGTGAAGTATTTCTTGAACGTTCTTTGGGGAGAGGCGTGAATACAGAATCCATATATTTTAACGGGGAAGTATATTTCACTGAAAATATAAAAAAATCAAATGAAATGGATCAGATCAGGAGAAATGTTGAAGATCGCTTCAGGCGTGATCGGTTTACAGTGCCTGATCTGCCGGCTTTGGCAAAAGATTTCAATATTTCCGAAAAAGACGCCAAAACAATCTCCGGTGATTTGGCAAAAGAGGGTATTCTTGTTTCAATTAACGGCCAGTTTTATCTGCACAAAGAATCGCTTGGAGAACTGATTACATTTCTGAAACAATATTTCGAAAAAAATGAGGAATTGGAAGTCACCCATCTAAAAGATTTTTTAAACAGCAGCAGAAAATATGTCATTCCCCTGATCGAATATTGTGACAGAGCGGGTTATACTGTGAGAAAAGGAAACAACAGGGTAAAAGGCGTTCTTCCGGGATAGTAAATTTAAAAGCAGACAGTTAAATTTTAAAGCTATCAGGCGTAACAAAAATTAGAATCGGTGTTGTTGTCGATGAAATCATTGATAAAAAAAATCGGCCTTTATTTTATAATTCTTCTGATCTGTATCTGGGTTACCGCGCCATATTTATGGCAGTTGCTGACATCTTTCACACCTACATCAGAAATTGCCAAACTGCCTCCGCTAATGCCTTCACGGTTAGATATTTCGCACTATGCGGCTGTTCTAAATGATATAAACTTCAGGCATTTTATCCTAAACAGTTTTATAGTTGCCATAAGCACCGCTTTGTTCTCAATTGTTTTAGGTTCCATGGCATCCTTCGCGACGTCAAAACTCAGATTCAGATTTAAACCGATAGTTCTCAGTATTATTCTCGCAGTATCAATGTTTCCTCCGATTGCCATTGTGAGTCCGTTGTATCTGATGATCCGGTACGCGCAGCTAAGAGATACATATCTGGCGCTGATTTTACCGTACACATCATTTGCATTACCATTTATGGTCTGGACTCTCCATAATTTTTTTCGGGAAATACCGGATGAAATTCTTGATGCGGGTAAAATTGACGGATGCAGCACGGGACAATTATACACGAAAATAATTATGCCGCTTACACGTCCGGCCATATTTACAACCGGAATTCTTGTATTTATTTTTTCATGGAATGAGTTTATTTTCGCACTGACATTCACATCCACACCATCGGCTCAGACCATCCCGGTGGGGATCGCGCTTTTTCCCGGTATCTATGAGGTTCCATGGGGCGATATTGCTGCCGCGTCCATTGTTGTAACACTGCCATTGATAGTATTAGTGATTATATTGCAGAAATATATAATTTCGGGTTTGCTATCAGGATCGGTTAAAGGATAAAACAGACACAATCATATTAGAAGTCTGTGACATACATTGATTTTTTTTATCATAAAAATTCACCTTCTGATATGACGGCTTTAAAGTCACAGGTTTGACAATTAAACGGCCAAAAATAAATAGTAATCATAAAATAGATTGTTTCATAATCATTTTTTTTTATATTTGTAGAACCGCAAATATTGATGAGGTATCGTATTTATGGATTTAAAAATTGTAAAAATTGACAAACCTGAAGATATGAACTTCATATTAGGGCATTCCCACTTTATAAAAACCGTTGAAGATATTCATGAAGCTATAATGAATATTAATCCTACGATTAAATTCGGTCTGGCGTTTTGTGAGGCATCACAGGACGCGCTTGTGCGGTTTAGCGGGACGGATGATGATTTAATCGAGCTGGCCAAGAAAAACGCGCTTAATTTAAGCGCCGGTCACAGTTTTATAATATTTCTCGGCAATGCTTTCCCGGTCAATGTTCTAAATTCCATCAAAATGGTTCCGGAAGTAACGAGAATATTTTGCGCGACGGCCAATCCGGTCGAAGTAATTTTGGCTGAGACTGAACAGGGAAGAGGTATTTTGGGTGTAGTTGACGGTATTAAGACAAAAGGCGTTGAACAGGAAAAAGATATTAAAAAAAGAAAAGATTTCCTGCGAATGATCGGTTATAAATTTTGAGTACACGGCACGGTAATTCCGGGGAGTAAATGGAAAATCTTTTAGACTTATACGAATTCTATATTCAAACGCAGCCATCGTCAGGTAAAGTCAAAACAGCAACGACAATGCTTATTCATGTATGTAAAGCGCTTAATGTAAATGCTCCTGAAGAAGTATCAGTCGATTTATTCGAAGAAATACCACGCGCCATAGACGAATTTTATCAGTCTTCACCGGGAAAAGCGCTGCATGATAAAAGCGTACTTGCGGAAATGATCGGTCATTACGGCCCAAGGGACGGTTGGGAAAAGCCCTTTGATGACCTGCTCAATGATCCCGATGAAAATCTACGGCAGTTCACATTGTCAGCCCTGCAGTTTTACGGAGAGTCACATACCGAAGCGATTATTCCGTATATAGAAAGGTATAAAAACTCTGAAAATCCGCTCATTAAAGACGTTACTGCCAATCTTGTGGGAAAGCTGTTATGTTCGGAAGATTCTGAACCCTTGAAGAGAAAGTTAGAAGAATGGGCGCAAAACGGTGATCGGGAATTTATAGATAATGTAGGAAGATTTCTGGATAATCAGCTCAGCCGAAATGAGAATGTCTGCAGCACAGATATTGGCGAGTGGTTCCGGATCATGTTTTATGATAATACTAAATAACTCATCATTATAAAGAAGTTCAACCGGTATCGCGATGAATTCAATTACCAAAAAAACCATACTTATTATATCAGTATCAATTTTCGTCTCCTGTTATCAGATGCCGGGGGAAAAAGAGCCGCCTAAAACGGAAGATACCGGCTATCAGTTTTATTCAATGGCTTATGCTTCCTACCAGGCCGGTGAATATGACAAAGCCCTGGAGCAAATCGATAAAGCGATCCGTCTAAACAGGTATATCGCCAAATTTTTTCATCTTAAAGGTGATATATTCATAGCAAAAAAGGATCCGGATAAGGCGCTGACAGCGTATGAACAAGCGGTTTCGATGAGGTCTTTCAGTCCTGAAATTTTAGAAAAGATGGCACAGATTTATATCGAAAAAGGTAAGTTTGCCGACGCCATACAAAGCAAGAAAAAAGTTCTTGTCAACAGACCGGAAAAATATGATCAGTATCTTGATATAGCCGAACTCTACTTAAAACTCAATCAATCAGATTTTGCCATGAATTCCGCGGGGCTCTATAAAAAAGAAATAACGGAAAAAAAATTAATACTCAGCGGAAGATATTTCCAGATTATGGGCCGCATTTATTATGCAAAAATTGATTATGAAAACGCTATTGATTTTTATTCAAAAGCAGTTCAGGCAGGATACAGTGTGGAACCCGGCGACAATAAAAAATATATGTTTTCTTATTTTGGTTTAAAACAGTATGAGAAAGCCTATAATTATCTTCTGCGGCTGAAGCCGGAGAACCTGCCGGAAGCTGATATCCATTTATTCAGAGGATTATACTATTATAATATACAGAATTACAAAGACGCGCAGACCCAGCTGGAACTCGCTCTTCAAAAAAAAACCGAAATCAATAAAGTCTATCTTTACCTTGCCAAAACCTACCTGAAAATCGGGAAAACGGCTGATTCGGAAGCCATGATTGATGCCTATAAAAAGATAAGCGGATCAGATTCATGGAATGATGAGTTCAGTGTTAATATTTAATTGAGAATTTCACGATCGGTTACACTCCGCGGATTTCATTTAAAACGTATAATCATTTCACTTTATATGTCATTTTTTATTCTGTCAGGAAGTACTTGGAATATTGTTTAAATATTTTTAGATTATATTTTTATGAATGGTTGATTTAACAGAAATTATTACGATATTGCTATGCCAGAATTACCGGAAGTCGAAACAGTAGCGGTTGAGCTTAGATCCCTTGTTACAGGAAAAGTGATTGAAACTGTGAGGCCGTTTTGGGAAAAATCATTCCAAAACATGTCTTTCCAACCGTTGACTGGACAAAGGATTAAATCAATCGGACGCAAAGGTAAATACCTTATATTCAGGCTTTCAAATACGTTTTTAATTATTCATTTGCGCATGACCGGTCAGCTTGTCTATCAAAACGATACAAATAATTTGTCAGAAAATCATCTTCGGGTTAAAATCCATTTTGATGACGGGAGTTCATTGAATTTCAAAGACACACGTAAATTCGGTCGGATTTATCATGTGGATCACGATGAATCGTTTCTGGAGAATGTAGGTCGTGATGCTCTCGATCCGAAAATGGACATGAAAATATTTAAAAATTTATTGTCGCTCAGCAGGATGAGTATAAAAGCTTTTCTTCTTTCTCAGAAATATATTTCGGGACTTGGCAATATTTACGTTGACGAATCTCTTTTCCGGGCGGGGATACATCCCGGGACATCTGCGGCGGCGATACCTGATCGGCGCGCCGGAGAACTGTTTTTGGTCCTTCAGCAAGTATTGAGATCAGCTGTTAAGAACATGGGAACGACAATATCCGATTACCGGGACGCCTTCGGTAATTCAGGTAATAATCAGCGTTTTTTGAAGGTCTACGGAAGACAGGGCTTGCCCTGTGGTGTATGTGGCACCCCGGTAAAGAAAATCAAATTTGCGGGAAGAGGAACTCATTTTTGTCCCATGTGTCAAACCTGAAAATGAGGGTAAATAAAATGGAAGATAGACAACTTGTAACATTTTTGAGTGATTTTGGAACACTGGATGGCTATGCCGGCAGTGTCAAAGGTGTCATAAAATCACTCGCGCCGGCTGCTGAAATCATTGACATTACCCACGAAATTGGCGCGTTCGATATCAATGCGGCGGCATTCACGCTGCTGAACTTCTACTCTTATTACCCGAAGGATACGATTCATCTTGCCGTAGTCGATCCCGGGGTTGGCGGGAACCGTCGCGCTTTAATTATCCGGACCGCACATCATACCTTTGTCGGTCCTGACAACGGTATCTTTAAATATATCCTTTCCAGAGAGGCTTATACAGCCTACGAAATAGACACTGATAAAATATCCGGGGGTTCTGAAAGTTCGACTTTTCACGCCAGGGATATCTTCGCTCCCGTTGTGGCGAAACTGCTAAAAGGCGTTTCTATGAGCAAACTTGGAAGAAAGCTGGACAACCGGACGGAAATGCCCCATTCTTTTTTTGCCAAAGTAGGCGGGGAGATTGCAGTTGAACCCATCGCTATCGATCGGTTCGGAAATATTATTACAGGATTTTCGAAAACGGATCTATTCAGAATAAAAAAAGAAAAAATAACATCGATCAAGACTAAAAATTTTAAAACATCTGAGATCAACAGGTACTATACAGAAAAGGAGCCGGGAGAAATTCTGGCCTTATGGAACAGTCAAAATTATCTTGAAATTGCTGTCTGCAGGGGAAACGCCCGGGAAAAATTGGAATTCGATCCCCTCAAGGATAAAATTTTCATCAAATTCGAATAACAAGGATTTATCTCAAAGCTGCTATGAACAGACTGATTAAATATTTTAGAAAAAATTATAAGATGCTGATGTCGTCCTTTATACTGTCATTCATTCTTTGGTTTGCGGTGACTACGGATAAGGAATACACCTATAAAATTGAAATCCCCCTGAAAATCAACCGTGTGGCAAAAGACAGAGTTTTGATGGAAATTCCTCCGGAAAAAGCACTTGTTGAAGTACGCGGTAAAGGTCGGTCATTATTTAGTCTTTATTTCTATAATCCTGAAGTTGAGCTTGAACTGCCTGAGGTGGATCATTCGACCACAATTCATCTGAAAGATTACATCAATCATTTCAATTTACCGATGGAATTCGGTGTGCATATCGTTGATGTAATCGAACCAAAGAATATCGAAATACGTGTTGACAAAGTCGCGGAATTTAAAAAATATGTCAATGTCAGAAGCATCATTAAAACACAACCGGGCTATATTTTGATGAGCACAATTCCATCAATCGACTCTGTTCTTGTTACGGGGCCCATATCGCTGATCACTCAAATACAGGAAATTTCAACCGATACTTTTACAGTCGAAAATATAAAATATCCCTTTAAAAGAAAGCAGAAACTTATATCTCCAAATCCGGCTGTTGTTCATCTGGAACCGGCAGAGATTGAGGTAAACTATATTATCGAACAGTTAGTTGAAAGAAAAATTTATAATATTCCCATTCAATTTGTGGGGCTTCCGGACAACCTTCTCGCGGAATCGACGCCGGCCATGATATCTTTGAAAGTAAAGGGCGGAGAAAGTATAATCGCGGCAATAACACCAGATGAAATTTCCGCCACATTCAATTTTACAAAAAATTATAAAGTCGGCAAGATAAAATATCCTGTCGAAATCGAAACACCGGGTAATGTAAGCTGGCTGGAAGCCAGTCCGCAATTTTTTGAGCTAAAGCTAAAAAAGAAAGAAAGCATTTTATGATAGTTTTGGGTGTCGAAACATCCTGTGACGAAACTTCAGCGGCGCTGATAGAAGACAACCGTGTACTATCATCTGTTATCTCCTCTCAGGAAATACATTCTCAATTTGGAGGAGTCGTACCGGAACTCGCGTCGCGGGCGCATGTTCGACTGATTGTTCCGATCGTCGAAAAGGCGGTGGCCGAGTCAGGTCTGCCGAAAGATGAGATCGATGGATTCGCGGTGACTTACGGGCCGGGGCTCGTCGGGGCGCTGCTTGTCGGGGTTAATTTTGTCAAGGGACTATCACTTGCGTTAAAAAAACCATTTATCGGGGTTAACCATATTGAAGGGCATATCTACGGAAACATCCTTTCTCAGAAGGAAGTCCATTTTCCGATCATTTTTTTAATCGTTTCGGGGGGACATACGCAAATCGTGCTCATGAGGGATCATTTGCAGTATGAGATCCTCGGAAAAACCCGTGATGATGCGGTTGGTGAAGCGTTTGACAAGGGAGCGAAAATGCTTGGGCTCGGATATCCCGGCGGGCCGTTAATCGATCAACTGGCAAAAGATGGCGATCCGCAGAAAGTTAATTTTCCGAGGGCATATTTAAAAAATACGGATTTTGATTTTAGTTACAGCGGTTTAAAAACTTCTTTACTGACCTATATAGAACAAAACGGTATCGAATTCGTCAACACGAACATTCACGATATCTGTGCTTCATATCAGGCGGCAGCGGTTGAAGTCCTTGTAAAAAAAACCATCAAGGCCGCAAAAATTCATAATGCAAAACAAATTGGTATTGCGGGCGGTGTGGCCGCGAATTCTTTGTTAAGAAAATGGCTTAATGATGAAAGTGTAAAATCAGGGTTCGATCTTTATCTGCCTGAACTTAGATATTGCACAGATAATGCCGCGATGATTGCCAGGGCCGGGCTGGAATATTTAAAAAGAAATATTTATTCTGGGCAGACTTTAAATGCTTATCCCGCGCTAAAACTAAAATCTCTATCCTGATTGCGAAAATGCAAAATTTTTTTCCTGAACTTATCAGATTTAATATTCCTTTTATTATACTGATTTTTTTGCTGGCCATTTCTGTCCTTCCGGCGGTGTGGTTGTACAGAACAACGACGCCTCAAAGCAGCTCGAAAGTAAAATTTATTCTGGGCTCACTGCGGGCATCTGTTCTGTTTCTTCTTCTGATGTTGTTTTTTTCTCCCCGTCTGTTTATTCGAAATTCAGAAACGAAAAAAGAAGAAATTTCTGTCTTTATTGATAATTCGGCATCGATGCAGGGCTCAGAAAGTGATCCTGACCGCTGGAAGCAAACGCTGGACACGGCTAAACGGCTAAAAACTCGTTTGGAAGACCATGCTTCGCTCCATTGGTACCGGTTTAGTTCAGAGACGGATCCTGTTCTTACCGATACTTTATCGATTAGTAACTCCGGGACTAATTTTTCAAATTTAATGAATCTGATTGACAGATTAAACGGTGGACAGATATTCATCATCAGCGATGGCAACATGACCGAAGGAGAATCACCGCTCTCCGGAAACCGAAAAAGTTCAGTCAAAATACATACTATCGGTATCGGCGGGGAAGATTCGGGTGATGATGTCCTTATCTCGGATGTGATCTATAAACCGGTCGTTTATCAGGATGCTGAGCAAGAAATTGAGGTGATCATTAGTAATAACAATTTCAGCGGGCAGAACCTTAATCTGAAATTCAGTTCAGACGGCGGATTAATTTCATCCAAAACGATTAGAATCGATAATCCTAATACTGAGCAGAGTGTGATTTTTTATTATACTCCAGGGAAGAGCGGATCTCAAAAGTTTAAGTTGGAGCTGGATGGGTTTGAAGGTGAGAAAAACTCCGTAAACAACCATTTTGTATTTATACAGGATGTCCTGAAGAGTAAATTGCGAATTGGTATTTTTGCCGGGACCGCTGGATATGAAAGTAAATTTATAAGGTTGTTGCTGGGGCGGCAGATTAATATGGAAACATATTTATTCGTTGAAGATATTGACGGAAATTATATTCAGTCACCCGGTTATCAAATGATTGACAGTCTGGATGTAATCCTGTTTCAGGACTACCCGGGAAGATTTACACGGCCGCCTTCGATAGAAAAACTTATATCAACAATTAGAAAAAATCAGCCCGCTTTTATCGTATTTGTCGGAGAAAACACAAATATTAATTCCCTTGATTCGTTTTCGGACTACCTTCCGTTTAGCAGCAAGCCTGAGCATATAAGCTCCGTCGCAATAACTATAAGTGAGAGCTCAGTCAATTTAAGTGATCCCATAGTAAACGTGTTCCCGGAACCGGATAAAAACAGTCTGTTCTGGAACAAAATTCCACCGATTCCGCTTTCTAAGTACATTACCGGATTAAAGCCAAAATCAAAAATTCTCATCAAGGGGACCGGTAACCAGTCAGGATATAAAATTCTTGCAACACTGGATGATCCTCCTGTCAAATCAGCCGTTTTAAACGGTTCGGGATTCTGGAAATGGCATTTTCTGGTTCAGGACAGGGAGGAAATCAAAGACGGGTACATGAATTTTTTGTCACATTTAATCCGTTGGGCATCTAATAAGAAAAAGGTTAAACCTGTTAATCTTGAAATTTCCGGGAAGGAATTTTATCTGGGTAATAAAATTAATATCATCGGCCATTTGTACAACCCGGAATACAGGCCGATTACAGACGGAAGACTGACTTTAAAAATTGAATGGCAAAAACAGGATTTTACCATCGAAACTGAAAATGACAGCTCCGGTAACTATTTAGCGCACTTTATACCGCCGGGGGAAGGGAGATATGCAATCACAGGAAGCGGATATCTGAACGGGGCGGAGCTCGGTACTGACAAAATAGAAATTGAGGTGATCCCGTTTGAAAAGGAATATGTAAAAACGGGACAAAATGCTGATTTTTTAAGAAAATTGTCAAAGATGGGAAACGGGATTTATGCGCCTTCAGAGAAAATTGACTCACTTCTCAGCATTGTAGAAACAGCTCCTAAAGTAGTTAAGAATGACCGTGAAATAGATTTGTGGTACAAACCTTTTGTACTGTTTCTCATTATTGGTGTCATCGTGCTGGAGTGGCTATTAAGGAAGAAATTTTCATTGGTATGATCTAAAGGGAAAAAGAAATGCCGAAAAAGAGCGGGCAGAATAAATTTGATGAGATTGCTTCGGTCTGGGACGAGAGTCCGCGGAGAATTGAGACGGCAAAAGCTGTGTTTACGGCAATCATAAAATCTATACCTGTTACGCGAAATATGGATGTGCTGGACTTTGGATGCGGGACAGGGCTTGTCAGTATGCAGATTCAGCCATACGTAAAATCTGTCACGGCAGCAGATAATTCCGCGGGTATGCTTAATGTATTACGCGAAAAGATTAATAAAATGAAAATAGAAAATGTTTATCCTTCGTTGATAACGGACAGTATTAAATCTCTCCCTGATGAAAAATATGATCTTATTATCAGCAGTCTGACACTGCATCATATAAATGATTACTATAATTTGCTTGCCGAAATGTATCATCTGTTAAATCCGGGTGGATATATATGTATTGCGGATCTGGAAAAAGAAGCCGGAGATTTTCATGATGCAGCTACAGACGCGGTTCATGATGGATTCAATCAGGAAATCCTGAAAGAAAATTTAATAAAAATCGGATACAAATCCGTATCTCATAAAAGGATTTATACCATTACAAAAGAAATAAAAGAAGGAAAAGTGAAAAGTTTTCCGGTATTTCTTATTATTGCGCAGAATCCAATAAACTGACAGGAAGAGAGGAACTACCCCATGGATCAACAATTGAAAAAGTCATTGCTCAAACTTCAAAAAAATGAGTTATCAGAATATCTGGTTTATAAAAAACTCGCGAGTCAATTAAAAGATGAACATAACAGGGAAGTCCTTGAGCGTATTGCCAATGACGAGCTTGAACATTTTAAATTTTTAAAAAAATACACCAATGAAGATATCAAACCGAGACGGTTTAAAATATTCTGGTATGTGCTTATATCCAAAATATTTGGTCTTTCTTTCGGGCTGAAACTCATGGAAAAAGGAGAAGACCTGGCCTCCCAAATTTATAATGACTTGTCCAGCCAAATCCCTGATATAGCGTCTTTAAGCATTGAAGAACAGCGGCATGAAAAAGAACTGCTTGATATACTTTCAGAAGAGAGGCTGGAATACGCGGGCGCAATGGTGCTTGGTTTGAATGATGCGCTTGTTGAACTGACCGGCGCGCTGGCCGGGTTGACTTTTGCGCTTCAAAACGCGCAGCTTGTGGCGATTACCGGTTTTGTCACCGGTATAGCCGCATCACTCTCGATGGCGGCATCAGGTTATCTTTCATCTAAGGAAGAAGCGGATCAGAATGAGGCAAAAAGTCCTCTTAAGGCAGCGCTTTACACCGGAATCGCATATGTCATTACAGTATTACTGCTGATCACGCCGTATTTCATTTTCGATAATATTTTTGTATCTTTATGGGTAATGCTTTTTATTGGAATTTTGATCATCTTTGGATATACTTTTTATATTACAACTGCAAAAAATTTAAAGTTCTGGAAAAGATTTCTTGAAATGGCGATCATTTCTTTAACAGTGGCGCTGATAAGTTTCCTGGTCGGTGTCATTATGAAAAAGACATTTGGAGTAGATCTGTAATGAGAGTATTGGATTTATCACATTCGATGTCAAATCACATGCCCGTTTTTCCCGGTTCGCCTGATCCCGATTTTAGTGATATTGGCCAATTTGAAAGTGACGGATTCAGAGAAAAATTACTGCATATCAGTTCACATACGGGAACGCATCTCGATGCTCCCGCTCATATGATTAAAAACGGGAAAACCCTGGATGAATTTGATACGGATAAATTTTTGGGAAACGGCATCGTTTTAGATGTCACAAAATTCAGCACGGGGGAGGTTCCGCGATCTGCTTTTGACAATTCAATTCAGCTTAAGAATATCGATTTTGTACTTATTTATACGGGTCATTCAAAAAAATGGGGGAGTCCGGAATATTTTGAAAATTCTCCGTTCCTGTCGCCTGAATTGGCTGAGCTGTTAAGTTTGGAGAAAATTAAAGGCATTGGTATAGACTCCATATCAGTTGACGAAATTTCGTCTACACAATATTTCTCTCACCATAAAATTTTGAGTAAAAATATTATTATCATTGAAAATCTTGCAAATCTCAGCCAACTTACAGGTAAAACATTTACGTTTATTTGTTTACCGTTAAAAATTCAACATGGCGATGGCTCTCCCGTCAGAGCAGTCGCGCTTGTTTCATAAAAATTGGACATATCTCTGATGAAAAAACGCTGCGGCTGGGTTCCGGAGACTAACCGGCTCTATATTGATTATCACGATTACGAATGGGGTGTGCCGGTACATGACGATCGTAAATTATTCGAATTTCTAATCCTTGAAGGATTTCAGGCGGGATTGAGCTGGAGTACCATCCTGAATAAACGCAGAAATTTTGAATTGGCCTTTGACGGCTTTGACGCTGAAAAAATTGCATCCTATGATCAGCAAAAATTAGAAGAGTTAATGAAAAATTCCGGGATTATAAGGAACAGGCTTAAAATTAACGCCGCGGTGACAAACGCCCGGTCTTTTTTAAAAATTCAGCAGGAATTCGGCTCATTTGACGCCTATATCTGGCGATTTGTTGATGGAAAAACGATTCAAAACCACTGGAAAACCCTGAAGGATGTTCCCGCGATGACAGATAATTCAGACGCGATGAGTAAGGATCTGAAAAAAAGGGGATTTAAATTTGTCGGATCCACCGTCTGTTACGCGCATATGCAGGCGACAGGAATGGTAAATGATCATACCACAGACTGTTTCAGGCATCGTGAAGTTGAAATGATGAAATAGGAAAAAAAATGAAAATCATCATCACCGGTGCAACCGGTTTTATTGGATCCCGGTTATCAAAAAGATTGATTGACAGCGGTCATGCAGTCATTGCTCTTTCGCGTGATCCCGAAAAAGCTCAGCGTATTTTGGGAAATGAAATTACCTGTCTGATGTGGGCAGGAAAGGACATCGTTCCCTGGGTTGATCAATTGAATGGTGATTACGGAATTATCAATCTTGCCGGGGAAAATATCGCTGCCGGAAGATGGAGCGCGGAAAGAAAGAAAAGGATTCTGCGGAGCAGGGTAGAAGCAGGAGAAATCATAGTAAATGCCGCTCGGCAGGCGAAAAAAAAACCTGAATTTATGATTCAGGCATCCGCGATTGGTATTTATGGATCATCCCGGGATATTGTTTTGGATGAACAAACCAATCCGGGTGAAGGATTTTTGGCAGATGTCTGTAAGCGCTGGGAAGAAAGCAGTAAAGAGCTTGAGAATATGCAAATTCGCCGGATCATCATACGTACGGGTGTGGTTCTCGGGAAAAACGGCGGGATTATTAAAAAGATGACGCTCCCGTTTAAGCTCTTTATGGGCGGACCCCCGGGAAGCGGAAAACAGGGTTTTTCCTGGATTCACATCGAAGATGAAATAAGAGCGATTATATTTTTGCTTGAATCAAAAAATCAAAAGGGTATATTCAATCTAACCGCTCCGAATCCTGTAACCATGTCAAAGTTTACAAAAATATTCGGGAACGCATTGAAGCGGCCATCCTGGCTGCCGGTGCCATCATTTGTTTTAAAAATTATGTTTGGAGAGATGGCCGAAGAAATGATTCTAAGCGGTCAGAAAGTTTTGCCAAAAGCATTATTGAAAGAGGGATTCACATTTAATTTTCCTGATCTGAAAGAAGCAGTGACAGATCTTACGGGATCGAACACATAGGTTGATAACGATTACGAAAATTAAGGCGGATAAAGAATGATTTCAAAAGTGTATTCGGCTGCTCTGATGGGTATTAATGCGTATCAGGTAGAGGTTGAGACTCACCTGGAGGGGAATGTCCCGTATTTCGGAATTGTTGGATTACCGGACAATGCGGTACGGGAAAGCCGCGAAAGAGTCGTGGCGGCGATAAAAAATTCCGGTTATAAGTTTGTACATCAAAGACGGATTACCATCAATCTGGCTCCGGCAGATATCAAAAAGGAAGGTTCTTCATACGACCTTCCGATTGCAATAGGGATTCTTAGCGCTCAGGGCGATCTGGCTGTAGATCGTATAAGCGAATATTTGATTCTGGGAGAGCTGGCCCTTGACGGGAGCCTGCGCCCCATTCACGGTTCTCTCTCTATTGCCGTAAAGGCAAAGGAATTGGGCTTTAAAGGCATGATTATACCGGAAGAAAATGCCAGGGAAGCTGCAATGGGAAGTCCCGAACTCGATATATATGCCATGGGTAATTTGGTGGATGTGGTAAATTTCCTGAATAATCTGGCTCCTTTTGATCCGATAAAAGTGGATATAAGAGAGTTATTTCTTCAGGAACGGAAATCTAAACTTGATTTTAGTGATGTTCGCGGACAAGAGCATGTGAAAAGAGCACTGGAAGTCGCGGCGGCTGGTGGTCACAATATAATTATGATCGGGCCTCCGGGTTCTGGAAAAACAATGCTGGCGAAACGATTTCCGACGATACTGCCGCTGATGACCCTTGAAGAGGCGATTGAGACTACAAAAATACACTCTGTCGCGGGTCTGATTCCACCGGATCACGGGCTTGTTGCGACACGTCCTTTTCGCTCTCCGCATCACACAATTTCCGATGCAGCGCTTGTCGGCGGTGGAAAATACCCGAGACCCGGTGAGGTGAGTCTTGCCCATCATGGGGTCCTGTTTCTCGATGAACTTCCCGAATTCAAAAAAAATGTGCTTGAAGTAATGCGCCAACCTATGGAAGACGGGCGTGTGACGATTTCCAGGGCCGCGCTGTCACTCACATATCCCGCGAATTTTATGCTCACGGCGGCGATGAATCCGTGTCCCTGCGGATACTTTGGCGATCCGGGAAGGTCATGCTCATGCGCGCCTCCGCAAATTCAAAAATATCTGACCCGGATTTCCGGGCCGCTTCTTGATCGAATCGATATTCACGTGGATGTTCCCGCCGTTAATTTTAAGGAGCTTTCATCTGACAGAAAAGGTGAATCAAGCGCGGCAATCAGGGATCGTGTTCAGGCGGCGAGAGAAATTCAGCTTGACCGTTTTCAGTCCGAGAAACATATTTTCAGCAATGCCGGTATGCAGCCGTCAGAAATCAGAAAATACTGCAGGATTGATGATAGCGGCCAGGAATTACTGAAAATTGCGATAAATCGCCTGGGTTTATCTGCGCGGGCATATGACCGTATTTTAAAAGTATCACGCACCATTGCAGATCTTGCCGGAAGTAATTCCATACTCCCCGAACACATCAGTGAAGCCATCCAATACAGAAGTCTTGACAGAGAGCTTTGGCAGTAAAGTACGACAATTGTCAAAATTTCGGTTTGTTAGTTGCTTTATAAAATTCAGTTAGTTAAATTTAATAAAATGTAGAACTTAATGAATTAAATCACATAACCCTTAATTTTTTATAGGATGGCTAGTATGAGTACCAAAGAAGTCAAGGAACTGGAACGAGTGACTATTCGTTTCGCCGGTGATTCAGGTGATGGGATGCAGTTGACCGGCGGCCAGTTCACAGACACAACAGCACTTGAAGGTAATGATCTGATCACACTACCGGATTATCCGGCAGAAATCAGAGCACCGGCCGGTACACTTTTTGGTGTTTCCGGATTTCAGATACAATTCAGCAGCGCAAAGGTTCACACACCGGGCGATAGCCCTGATGTACTGGTTGCAATGAATCCCGCTGCATTGAAGGTGAGTCTCAAGCAATTAAAAGACAATGGGATCATTATAGTCAATACCGATGCTTTCCAGGGACGGAATTTGGAACTTGCCGGGTACAAATCAAATCCTCTTGAAGATGATTCTCTGAAAGGATTTCAGGTATTCCAGGTTCCTATCACAAATCTGACAAGAGAAGCGTTGGTGGATTCTTCTCTTACCGTAAAGGAAAAAGACCGCTGTAAAAATTTCTTTGCTTTGGGGATAGCATACTGGATGTTTTCACGATCCATGGATAATACCCTAAACTGGATAAATACTAAATTCAAGAAAAAGCCGGATTTGGTTGACGCCAACACCAAGGCGCTAAACGCAGGCTATTCCTACGCTCTGTCGACTGAAATATTCACAACTTCATATACAGTATCAAAAGCTAAGAAAACACCCGGTACCTACAGAAATATAACCGGTAATGAGGCTATTGCGCTTGGATTGATCACTGCGGCCAAAAAGTCCAATTTGGAGCTGTTTCTGGGAAGTTATCCCATAACTCCCGCCAGTGATATTCTTCATGAATTGTCAAAATATCGTAACTATGATGTAAAAACTTTTCAGGCTGAAGATGAAATCGCCGGAATCGGGTCTGCTCTTGGAGCAGCATTCGCGGGTTCCTTGGCGGTTACGACTACAAGCGGTCCCGGTGTAGCCCTTAAAACAGAGTTCATAGGGCTTGCGGTGATGCTCGAACTTCCGTTGGTTATTATAAATGTACAGCGCGGAGGGCCGAGTACAGGACTGCCGACAAAAACAGAACAGGCCGATCTGCTTCAGGCTGTTTATGGAAGAAACGGTGAAGCGCCCATACCGGTTATCGCGGCAGAAAGCCCGTCTGATTGTTTTGCGGCAGCATTTGAGGCAGCACAGATTGCTCTTAAATTTACTGTTCCGGTTATGCTTTTATCTGACGGTTATATAGCCAATGGTACAGAGCCCTGGTTAATTCCGAACATTGATGATATTCCTGAAATTAAAATGGAATTCGCGACAGATCCAAAAACTTTTATGCCATACAAACGTGATCCGGAGACTTTGGCCAGAATGCTGGCGCTCCCCGGAACGCCTGAATTAGAACATCGTATCGGCGGCCTTGAGAAAGAAGAAGGCACCGGAAATGTTTCCTATGATCCGGATAACCATCATAAAATGATCAGTATAAGAGCTGAAAAGGTTAAACGAGTCGGTAACTTCGTGGAAGAACCGGAGATTTTCGGTGAGCCTGAAGGTGATTTACTTGTTATCAGCTGGGGCAGTACATATGGTTCCATATTTACAGCTATGGAAGAAATCCAGAAAAAAGGCCACAAAGTTTCCTGGTATCATCTACGATGGGTTAATCCGTTTCCGGAGAAATTGGGCGAATATATAAAGAATTTTAAACAGATTCTCGTTCCCGAAATTAATATGGGACAGTTGGTAAAATTAATTCGCTCGGAATATTTGGTGGATGCGCAAGGGTTGAATATTATGAGAGGCCTGCCACTCAAAACGTCGGATATCGTTGAAGGAATTGAATCAAAACTGAAAGGGAATAAATAATGTCGGAGAATCTTTCAAAAGATATAAAACCTCTGGGCCTTACCCGTGAAGATTTTTCTTCCGATCAGGAAACACGCTGGTGTCCGGGTTGTGGTGACTATTCCATTCTGGCACAAATGAAGAAAGTGTTGCCTGAACTTGGGATTCCCAGAGAGAAGTTTGTTTTTGTTTCAGGGATTGGTTGTTCAAGCCGGTTCCCTTACTACGTAAATACCTATGGCATACACAGTATTCATGGACGCGCCCCGGTAATGGCATCAGGATTAAAACTTGCTAACCCCGATCTGAAAGTATTTGTTGTCACTGGTGACGGAGATGCCTTGAGTATCGGCGGTAATCATTTTATTCATCTCTGCCGAAGAAATATCGATATTACGGTAATCTTATTTAATAATCAGATCTACGGTCTCACCAAAGGACAATATTCGCCGACTTCGGAAAAAGGAAAGGTTACAAAATCTTCTCCGTACGGAACGGTGGAAAATCCGTTTAATCCGGTTCAGATGGCTCTTGCAGCCGGCGCCACCTTTGTGGCCCGATCGATCGACAGGGAGCCAAAACACCTGGCAGACATGCTGATGAAAGCCGCAAATCATAAAGGTACCAGCTTTGTCGAAGTCTATCAAAATTGTAATATATTTAACAACGGTACTTTTAGTGCTATGACGGACGCTAAGACAAAAAAGGACACTGTTCTGGTTATGGAACATGGAAAGCCTTATGTATTCGGGAATGATTCGGAGAAAGCCTTAAACTGGATGGGTACAAATTTTGAGACTGTCAAAACGAGTGACCTTAAATCTCAGGAAGATTTGCTAAAACATGATGAACATGCGGGGCGCGCGGCAATGGAATTTATGCTTGCCAGCCTGACATATGATCCTTCTTATCCGACGCCGATCGGTGTATTCAGGGATATCAAAGCCGATACTTATGATGATCTGCTGACACGTCAGATTCAGTTCGTCAAAGACAAAAAAGGCGAAGGAGATCTGCATTCTTTGTTGTACTCAGGAAGTACTTTTGAAGTAAAATAGAAGTCAGTTTCTGATCATAATTAATAAAAAAAGGCAGGAATATTCATTCTTGCCTTTTTTTTAATTATTTTTGGTTAATATTTTTGTATTTTTTCCGATATGTAAGTTAAATGAATTATAATTTTAATCAGACCAGGGTTTAATACATTAGAAGACATATTATTATGGATGATAACTACATCTTAGCTTCAGAGGCTGGAAGACCGAAAATACTCATTGTGGATGACTCCGCAGAAAATATTGAAATCATTGAACATATTCTGGAAGATCTTAATTATGATATCAGTGAAGCATTTAATGGCACTGAAGCCCTGGAAAAAATAAATAAGATAAATCCGGATCTGATCCTTTTAGATGTAGTAATGCCAGGTATGAGCGGATTTGAAGTTGCGAGACATATAAAAAGCCGTCCGGATACAAGATTAATACCCATTATTATGGTTACGGCGCTGGACGGACAGCAGGACAGGTTAAAAGGACTGAATGCCGGGGTGGATGATTTTATTACAAAACCGGTTAATATTTTTGAACTACGAGCCCGAATTAATAATCTGCTTAGGCTACGTGAATATATAAATGAACTGGAACATGCGGAACAGGTGATCTTTAGTCTGGCCAGGACTGTGGAGGCAAAGGACCGTTATACTGAGGGACATTGCGAAAGGCTGTCCACACTGGCGGAAAAATTAGGTGTGAAACTTCATATGCCCGAGCAGGATCTGACGATCCTGAGAAGAGGCGGTATTCTGCACGATATCGGAAAAATTGCTATCAGCGACGCAATTCTGCTAAAACCCGGACCTCTTACGACCGGCGAATATGATATTATTAAGAAACACCCCGAAATCGGTGAAAGAATTTGTGCCCCGCTTAAGACGCTCCGCCCGGTTCTACCGACCATACGCTACCATCAGGAACGTTTTAACGGAAGCGGATATCCGGACGGGCTTGCCGGCAATGATATCCCAATCCACGCCAGGATAATAGGAATTGTGGATTGTTATGATGCTTTGACGACAAAGAGAACCTACAGAGCGGCCCTGAGTCACGATGAAGCTTTTAGAATCATGCGGGACGAAACGCAGCAGGGGCTCTGGGATCCGGAAATCATGGGAGTTTTTGATTCGATGATGCATTCCTGACAGATATTAATATTCTGTGAATAAATTCTCATTAAAATAGATTTGGCGATCTCTGCGCAGGATAATACCCGATTTGATTTCCAGTAAATAAAGTTAGTATTTATGTAAAATCATCAACTCTTGATGTTTAGATCATCAATGCCTCATTATTGTATTCAAAATTCTTGTAATTAAAAGTAAAAATGTTTATTTTGGCTTACTAATTTCGGTTTACTTCAGAAAAGTCGAAATCCAAAATATTTTTTGCGAGGCCATGCATGCGTGTAATCAGTATTTTTTTCTGGATCATATTTGGTGCAATAATCCTCTGGTTTTTTACCCTTAACCTCCAGGCGAGAGTTACAATTTATCTGTTTAATGCTGTATATCAGGATGTACCAATGGTAACGGTGATATTCATATCTGTGTTTGTCGGAGTTGTCCTGGGCGCGCTTTTGCTTTCAACTCAGCTGCTCAAAGCCAAAGGACAGGTATCAGGTATTCGTAAGGAAAATAAACGTCTTGTTAAAGAACTGGAGGGATTACGTAATCTTTCCATCGATGAGATTCCCGATACGGATACAAGAATTGGACCGGATAAAGATAATTAATATGGCGGGACATTGATATGGGTGAGAACTTTATTGCTCAGTTTTGGATTATTACAACCCTGCTGCTTGCGGGAGCCGCTTTAATTTATATTTTTTATTATTGGAAACGAGAGGAAGATGCTCCGCCTCATAAGGACTCCTACCTTCTTGCCTTAAAATATATGGCTGAAAACGATAATCGCAGGGCAATCGAAAAATTTAAGGAAACAGTCCGATATAATACAGAAAATATAGACGCGTACCTTAAGTTAGGTGATATTCTGCGAAAAGAGGGTCTTTTTACAAATGCCGTGAGGATTCATAAAGATTTGACTCTCAGAGGAGATATAAATCAGGCTGAACTTCCGAAAGTATGGTATAGTCTGGCGATGGATTATCTGGATTCTAAAAAACCGGATAGCGCCGAAGCTTATCTTCAAAAGCTGCTTAATAATGATCAGTATCGTGAAACGGTGCTTCCTTATCTTTCCAAAATTTATGAAAGCAGGAATGATTATGAACGCGCATTCAATTTGTTGAAGACCAGCAAATCAGGAGATTCTCAAAAAATCAAGCGCCGGATGGCGGTTTACAAGATCCTGAAAGGCTTGGAAACCGGAAGCAAAGGTGAAGGTAAAAGTTCAAGAATTATCTTTAAGGAAGCAATAAAAATAGATCCTTCGTGTGCGGCTGCGTATCTTTATATTGGTGATTCTTATATGCAGGAAAACCGTCCTGATGAAGCTATTTCAACATGGACCGATTACTGTAAAAAGCAGCCCAAAGAAGCCTATATACTGTTTTCAAGACTTGAAAAAGCCTGGTATGAAAAAGGCCAGTTTAGCAAAATCGAAGAACTGTACGAATCAATTCTGGCAAGCGATCCCGAAAATTTAATGGCTTTATTATCCCTTTCGAGTATTTACAGAAAGAAAGGTGATTTTCAATCAGCCCTGAATCTTCTTCAGGAAGGATTGAAACAAGATATGGATGACAAAATACTAAAAGCCGAAATTGTACGCATTTTGACTGAGAATGGTCAGTTTAAAGATGCAACTAAGCAGGCGCTGGAGTTAATTGATGGATATCTTGCAACTTCTTCGATCAAGTATTCATGTCAATATTGTGATTATAAATCGGATGAATTATTCTGGAAATGCCCGAAATGCAGCGAATTGAATTCAGATTAATAATATTCATTTTCATATTATTGTTGTCAGGCTTTGTAGACGGGCACGCACAGAATACAAACCAACTTACTGAATTGTACGAACAGCATGATTTTGATCTGTTAAAGGAGAATATTGGGGGGATAGAGGGCAGTTACACCAAGACTCCCGAATACAAATTCTTCAAGGCCGTATTTATAGAAAACGGAGAGGAAGCTCAGAAAGAGTATAAATATGTATTTGATTATGGAAAAGGCCGGATAAAATACCTTGCGGCATACAAAATGATGGATTATTATTTCGCGCGCGGTTACTATAATACGGCGGAAACTTATCAAAAATATATACTGGACAACGAATTTAGTCCTGTAACAAATGTCGATATGGAAGGGGATTCTAAAGATCCAGGTTCGCCACCTTCAGAAAACGGTAAGGATGAAGTTTTTATTCAGGTCGGAGCATTTGGTTACAGAGAAAATGCTGTACAGTTGATGGATATGTTGAGTACGCAAAATATTGACTCGAAGATTATAGAGAGAGAAATTAACGATAAAAAATTATTTTGCGTATGGATCAACGGACTTGAAAATTTAGATGATACGCTAAAATTTGCAAATGAAATAAAAGAAAAATATGATTTGGATTTCCGTATTATCAAAAAGTAAAGGATGCTTATGGACCTTTCAGTACTGAGGACAATTCCATTATTCTCCGAACTTAATGACGATGAATTAAGTCAGATATCAAAATTTGCAGTCCGCCAATATTATAAAAAAGATAACATGGTCCTGATCGAGGAAGAAGTGGGCTCAACCATGTTTGTTATTCTGAATGGGCGCGTAAAAATATCCAGGATCAGTGACGAAGGAAGGGAAGTGATACTGTCTATTCTGTGTGACGGGGATTTTTTTGGGGAAATGTCCATTCTGGACGGACAAACACGAAGCGCAAACGCTTTGACATTGGAAGATAACGAATTATTGATTATACGAAGTGAAGATTTTTTAACTGTTCTATATGATTATCCTCAGATCGCTATAAATTTGCTAAAAGAGCTTGCTCA
>JBFXGD010000025.1:0-30040 GCA_050178385.1 Calditrichaceae bacterium | reverse complement strand
CTCACCCCTGCTTTCGCGGCCAGATGCAATTTCGTTTCTGGATTATGTTTTCTGATTATGTTTTCCAGCGATTCACGATCGAGTATGTCTGTCCGGTAAAGTTGGAAATTCTGATAATCCACCGCCCGTTTAATATTCCGCTCTTTTATGTTTTTATCATAAAAAGCATCGAAATTGTCAACGGCAACAATTTCCATATTCTGACCGAGCAACGTGTCGATCAGATTCGATCCTATAAATCCGGCGCCGCCGGTAACCAGTATTTTCATTGGTTATCTCCATGATAAAATTGAAATAATAAAATGATCTGGAAATTATGAAAAAATGTGTATTTTTCAAAATGAGTGTATGATAATTCTAAAATTGTCGTTCGGCAGCCGCTTATATAATTGTGTCCTCTGATACAGGGAATTAAGAAGCTGCTTTTTAAATTATAATTTTAGAATTATTTAAATGGAGAATTAACCAGATTCTGAGACGGATTAACCGATTTAGCCTTATGTGAATGAGAACTTATTGTGTTTAATTCACGTAGATAATATATTGTTGATTTACTGGAGTTGCCCATGAATAAAAAATTACCGCTTTTCCGGCATTTTTTCACATTAGTATTATTCCTGAACATAAATATCTATTCCCAGGATTCCACAGCAAATAAAAATCACCTCACGCAGCCGGAAACCCTGACCGATTCATTGTTAACAGAAACCGGCGATTCAACCGAAACCGTCCACATCAACCTGGATTCTGCGGCGGTTGACAGCACAAAAGCGGCAAAAGATACGGTCACCAAGGCAGTAAATGATACAACTAAACCGAAAGATAAAGAAAAGAAGCTGGATCCACCCAACAGGCCTCGAAATATTAACAATCATGCTTTTGAAGTCGGCGAAAAACTTAAGTTTAAAATACGTTTTGGATTTATCAGGGCTGGAACAGCGGAAATGAAAGTTCTTTCTAAAAAGCAAAAAGAAAAGCGGATGGTCTATCACATTCAGACTACAGCCAAAAGCGTTTCAGCCTTTAACTGGATGTACAAGGTTGATGATGTTGTTAATACTTATTTGGATTCAGAGGGTCTGTATCCAATCCGGTTTGAAAAAAAGTTAAGGGAAGGTGGTTATAAGGCGGATCTGTTCGTGGATTATTTTCCAGAAAAAACAACGGCTAAAGTTGAATATATTCGATATGAAAAAAATATGAAAGAAAAAAGCCGCAAAAATTTTTCGGTTGAAACCCCTAAATATGTTCAGGATGTGCTATCTGCCTTTTATTTTATCAGGAACATGGATATTGAAGTCGGAAAATCTATATTTATGAGCAATCATGATAAAGACAAAATATATGATCTTGAAGTCAAGGTTTATGAAAAGGAAATAATAGAAGTAGAAGCCGGAAGATTCCGATGCATTGTTGTGGAGCCAATGATGAAAGGCGAGGGCTTGTTTAAACAAAAAGGAAGTTTGAAAATATGGCTGACTGATGATGACCGGAAGATTCCGGTTCAAATGACCAGTGAAATTCTTGTGGGGCATATAACCACTGAACTGATCAAAATTGAAGGTGTGAAAGGAGAAATCAAAGCAAAATTAGATTAATTTTATTGTTCATGATCCTTCGTTATATTTTGCCGCCTTTGTAATTCTGAATCCGCTGATCAGAAATTAGCATACTTATTTTTAATAATTAGCCTTAAATTTTGCTTAAAACAGACAATCTCTGGAATAAATTCGCCCAAAATTTGATTACACATAACGATTGGAAAATAATAAAAAAATTTAAAATTAAGGAGACTTAAATGTCACATTTATTGCCTGAACTTCCATACTCTTATGACGCGCTTGAACCATATATCGATGCCCGCACCATGGAAATCCATCATGGCAAACATCATGGAGGTTATGTTAATAATCTAAACGGCGCGTTGAAAGAGTTTAATGAGCTGCAGGATAAATCACCGGAAAAACTGTTGGCAGAAATTAAAAATTTACCTGACAGCATTCGTACAGCCGTGCGGAATAACGGAGGCGGTCATTGGAATCATTCGTTTTTCTGGAAACTCATGGGGCCTAAGTCGGATAAGGAGCCAACCGGAGATCTGGCCAATGCCCTGAAAAACTCATTCGGATCCTTTGATAAATTTAAAGCTGATTTTATAAAAGCTGGCGCCACAAGATTTGGATCAGGGTGGGCATGGCTGATCATAAACCAGAGCGGGAAGCTGGAAATATGTTCAACTCCAAATCAGGATAATCCTCTGATGGATATCGCTGATGTGAAGGGACGGCCGATCCTGGGAGTGGATGTCTGGGAGCATGCTTACTATCTTAAATACCAGAATCGCAGACCTGATTATCTGGATGCTTTTTTTAATGTGATCAACTGGAATGTTGTTGCCGATCAGTTTGACATGTATAAAAAATAGAAATAGTTTTTTAATCAATCCGAAGCCCGGCTTTTTAGTTCGGGCTTTTTTTATTGTATTTTAATAACGATTTGTGGTTAATTTTTATATATTTGGACTGTTCTTTTTATAAATAAATCTTCCGGGGAAATGAATATGGGCACAGTTATCAATGTGATAACGGTTTTGATTGGCAGCGCGATCGGTTATTTTTTGCGGTCAAAATTTTCGGATTCACTCAGACAGCAAATGCTGTATGGTATCGGACTGGTTACCATTTTGCTTGGCATCCAAATGGGGCTTAAAACGGAAAATATTCTGATACCTTTAGGAGGCTTGCTTCTTGGAGGAATATTTGGTCATTTTATCAAAGTGGATAAAGGTCTGGAAAATTTCGCCGCGGTTCTAAAAAACCGCTTTGCGGATAAGATTGACGGTAATGGAAATTTTATGGAAGGGTTCATCACAGCCAGTCTGATTTTCTGTGTAGGGCCCATGACGATTCTGGGATCAATTAATGACGGACTGAACGGAGATTACCAGTTGTTGGCAATTAAATCGGTACTGGACGGATTTACTTCAGTGGCATTAACCGCGTCGCTGGGAATCGGGGTTGGTTTCTCCATCATCACCATCATTATTGTTCAGGGAGGTTTCACACTTTCCGCGTACTATCTCAGCAGTTTTTTTTCCGAAGAAATAATTAACGAAACCACCGCTGTCGGAGGTCTGATTATTATAGGTCTGGGGATACTGATTCTGGATATTAAAAAGATTAATATCGCAAACTTTTTGCCTGCTATTTTTATTACGCCTCTGATTGTCAAAATTATGCGGCTTTTTCTATGAAAAAAAAGATAGGTTTCTGGACTGCTCTGGCTCTGACGATAGGAAATATCATTGGTGTTGGTATTTTTACGACCACCGGTTATCTCGCGGGGAAAATTCAGAATCCGTATTTCATTTTGCTGGCATGGGGGGTTGGCGCCGTTTATGCCTATACCGGTGCGAAGACGTATGGAATTCTGGCCGGAAATATGCCGTATCAGGGAGGTGATTATGCATATTTTAAGGAGCATTATCATCCTTATTTCTCCTATCTTTTTGGCTGGTCTGCCATATTTATCACTTATACCGGATCGATCGCCGCGCTTGGAATAGGCTCGGCGCATTATCTGAATGATGTTTTTCCGAATTTGGGCCTTGATTACTCCGTTTTTTCAATCGGCATCATCGGGGATTATTTTTTTTCACTTGACGGATTCAAGATTGCCGGGATTTTAAGCATTATCATTCTGACATATCTAAATTATTTGGGAATCAGAACAGGAGGCCGTACCCAGATTGTACTTACGGCCGCCATTGTTTTTTTGATGATCGGATTTATCTTTTTTGGGATGATGGAAGGGGCTACCGGTTTTGCGACGGCTCGGGGGAATGATATATATCCGTCATGGAATTTATTCTCCGTGGGCCTGGTCGCCGTCTTATTCACATATATGGGATGGACAACTGTAAACTATATCGCCAATGAAGTGGAATCACCCGGAGAGATCATTCCCAAGGCCCTCATTACGGGAATCCTTGTTGTTGTGGCTGTTTATATCGGAATTAACTATGTGTTTTTGAGTGTGCTCTCGCCGGCTGAGCTGTCAGATAAGATTAATTCAGCAAGTCTTGTAGCCGAGAAACTTTGGGGACCGCAAGCGACGAAAGTGATTGCCGTAATGATATTAATTGCCATTTTAAGCAGTCTTAATTCGACCGTGTTATCCGGACCAAGGATTTACCAGGCCATGGCCCGGGATGGATATTTATGGAGTGGTCTGGCAAAAGAGCACGAGAAATTTGCGAGTCCATCAGCTGCGTTATGGACCCAGTGCTTATGGTCGATTGTATTGATGCTTTCCGGAACCTTTAATCAGCTCCTTACAATTGTTGTCGCGGCCATCCTGCTGTTTTCGATTATGTCGGGAACTATTTCATTCAAAATTTTGTTATATTCGACGAAAATAAAGATTAGCGCCGTCATTTCCGTTACTATCTATTTGTTGCTTTGCACTCTGATTCTATTTAATATTCTTTATATGAATTTTATTGAATCTCTGATTGGTCTGGTTATATTATCGGTGTCGTATCCACTGTACAGATTACAGACGGCTGGACAGATTTAGATTGAGAGATCGAGAGAGATGTAATTCTCGAAATTAACTTGCAATAAGGCATTATAACTATTATATTTTGCATTTCGGTTAAGTGGGTCTCTCAGCCCACTTTTTTGTTATGTGGAGAATTGGTTTGGATATAAAAGAAAAGCTGGATCAAGTTGTAAGATCTATATGCGGAAACCTCAATCTTGTTCTTATAGAAATAAAGTATAAAGGTGACGCGAAAAATCCTATTTTTCAGATTTTTGCTGATAGTGAAAAAGGCATCACACTCGGAGAATGTGAACAGTTGTCCCGGGAAATCAAAGATGAGATTGATATGGATGACTTGTTCCCTGAAAATTACAGGTTAGATGTTTCATCGCCCGGAATTGATAGGCCGCTTATTGAAGATTATGAGTTCAGGAAAAATATCGGACAGGAATTGTTGGTCCGGTTGAATCTTGATCATGATGGAATAGAATATATCGGCAAGTTGTTAGAGTTCGATTCTGATGAGATACGGTTACAGGATCGGCGAAAAAATATTGTAAAAATTAGTCGACCTGCAATTGATCAGGCAAAAGTTAAATTAAAATGGTAATCTTTGGGAGGATAAAAGATTGTTATGAATAGCGAGATAATGGAAGCCATTACTCAAATCGCCAAGGATAAAAAAATTGAGAAAGAACATCTCAGGGACATGCTGGAAAATATCTTCATTCAGCTGATCCAAAAGAGATACGGCGTCTCCGATAATTTTGATGTTATCGTGAATATTGATAAAGGTGATATTGAGATTTATCAGGAGAAAACTGTAGTTGAAGAAGTTGAAGATCCCGTATCGCAAATTGATTTGGAGTCAGCCAGAAAAATTGATCCCGATGCAGAGATAGGTGAGGATATCGTAGAGGTTATCGATCCGATATCTTTCGGGAGGCGCCTGATCGTTACCGCGAAGCAGAACCTGAATCAGAAAATACGTGATTTCGAACGTGATAATATTCTCGGAGAATATAAAAACCGGATCGGTGAGATTATAATTGGTGATATTCATCAGATGCAGAAACGCGGAATTTTTATTAATGTGGATAAAACAGAAGTTTTCCTTCCGCGTGAAGAGCAGATTTACAATGAGCGTCTTAGGAGAGGTGATACAATGCGTTGTATCATAAAAGAGGTAAGAAATCAGGGACGCGGCCCGGAAATCATTGTCAGTCGCGCGGACAAAAATTTTCTGGTAAGGTTGTTCGAACTCGAAGTTCCTGAGATATATGATGGTATCGTCGAGATAAAACGCGTTGCCAGAGATGCGGGTGACCGTTCAAAAATAGCCGTTGAATCAATCGACCGGCGGATCGATCCTGTGGGAGCGTGCGTCGGTATGAAGGGCGTCAGGATTCAGGCGATCGTGAAAGAATTAAACAACGAAAAAATCGATATAATTAATTTTTCCACTGAGCCCGAAATCTTTATTTCAAGAGCGCTGGCTCCTGCGAAACCGGTTAAAATTATTGTAAATCGCGATGATAGCATGTCGGTTGCCGTGATACCGGATGATCAGATGTCACTGGCGATAGGCAAGGGCGGACAAAATTTACGGCTCGCGTCTGAAATTACGGGTTATCAAATCGAACCGATCCGTGAGTCGGAATATAAAACAGAAAGCAGTCAGACCTATACAGCAATCGAGGATGTTGTTGAGTTGCCGGAGGCCTTGAAGAATAAACTTCTTGATGCTGATGTTCTGGATGTATATGAAGTGTTTGAGCTTGGTGAAGCCGGTCTTAAACAAATATCAGGAATCGGACCAAAGTCTGTCGAAAAAATCCTGGAAATTATTCAGAAATATTTACCTGAAGGACAGCCTGAAACTGAATAATCTGTTTCAGAAATGGAAAAGGACAATATTAGAATTTGGAGTGTAAATGGCGGTTGGCAAAAAATACAAGCTATTTAAAATTTGCAAAGAACTGAATCTCGGACATGAAACGATAAGTGATTTCCTGCAAAAAAAAGGTATAAAAGTTGCGGGGCCCAATACGCCTATCGATGAAGAAGTCTATATCGATATACTCGAAAAGTTTGCGACGGACAAGGCGAAAGCCGAAGTGCTTAAGGCGCGTAAAGAAAGCATGACTCAGCCGGAAAGTGCTCAGACTGACGAAACTGATCAGGAAAAAGATGTTCAGAGTGATTCTGCTTATATGAAGGCCATTAAAAAGTCCATTGCTGATGGCGCCGAGGCATTAAGCAAGCCTCCCGTGGAAAAGAAGAAAGCAGAGCCGAAAAAGAAAAAAGCTGAGATCAAAGTTGAGAAGCCGGCCGCCACGGATGAAGCTCCAGAAACTGTAATTCAGACACCGGATACTACGGTCGAAATTCCGGAAACGGAAAAAATAGAACCGATATCCGACGATATTGAAATAAAAACTCCTTCCGCAACGGATAAATCTGACCAGGAACGGCAGGATGCGGTTCAAAAACCGAAAGAGCCCGTCAAAGAAGAGCCTGCAAAGGCTGAAGATACGTCAAAGCTGAAAAAATCGGTTCCCGGAAAAGACAAGGAAAAGAAAAAAACCAACGAAGAAGACGCGTTTCTTAGCGAGAAAGAGAAAAAACGCAGAAAAGCCCTGGAAATGATACGTAAAGACGGGAAAAAACGCCCGGCACCAGGGAAAGTCGATATTACAAGATCTGATTCCGAGGGCGAAGGCGGGTCCAGAAAACGGAAAAGCAAGAAACCGAAAAGGAAACAGGTCGATCTTAAAGAAGTTCAGGATAATGTCAAAAAAACACTCGCATCCATTGACAGCAAGGGGCGTAAACCCAAACGTCATAAGAAGATCAGGGTTGAAAATGGTGAAGAGATAGAAGAAAATATCATTAAGGTGGCAGAATTTATTTCAGCGAGTGATCTTGCCAATATGATGGATGTATCCGTCGCTGAAATTATTACAAAATGTCTTGAACTTGGACTGGTTGTATCGATAAATCAAAGACTGGATTTGGATACGATAACTCTACTTGCTGAAGAGTATGGCTTCAAGGTCGAAGAACAGTTTGTCTCAGAATTTGCCGAGGATGAGATTGATGAGGAAGAAGACGATGAAAAAAGTCTGAAGCCCAGGGCTCCGATTGTAACGATTATGGGGCATGTGGATCATGGTAAAACTTCTTTGCTGGATTTCTTACGGCATAGTAATATTGTCAGCGGGGAAGCAGGCGGTATAACCCAGCACATTGGAGCATATGAAGTTGAGTATAACGGGAAACGAATCACTTTTCTCGATACACCAGGTCACGAAGCATTCACCGCTATGAGGGCAAGAGGCGCGCAGGTAACTGATATTGTAATCCTGATCATAGCCGCGGATGATGCCGTTATGCCTCAGACAGACGAAGCTCTTGATCACGCGAAAGCAGCGGGTGTGAAAATCGTAATCGCTATCAATAAAATTGATAAACCCGGAGCCAATTCGGAACGAATAAAGCAACAGTTGGCAGAACGAAATGTGTTGGTTGAAGATTGGGGAGGCGCGTATCAATGCGCTGAAATTTCCGCCAAACTGGGAAAGGGTATTCCTGAACTGCTAGAAAAAGTTCTTCTTGAAGCGGAAATGCTTGACCTGAAAGCGAATCCGGAAAGAAATGCAACCGGACATGTGGTTGAGGCGCGTCTTGATAAGGGTAAGGGAGCCATAGCAACCGTGCTCATTCAAAACGGAACGCTTAAAGTTGGCGATAATTTTATCGCGGGTCAGTTTTACGGTAAAGTCAGGGCGCTGTTTAATGAATCCGATGATCGCATTCAGGAAGTCGGTCCTTCGCAGCCTGCCGTAGTTGTTGGGTTTATGGGAGTTCCGCAGGCGGGTGATAAATTTGTTGTGATGAACGATGAACGCGCGGCGAGAGATATCGGTGTTAAACGTCAGCAGTTAAGACGTGAACAGGACTCGAGAAAAGTTAAACTTAAAACATTGGATCAAATTTCTGAGCAGATTAAGATTGGCGCTGTAAAAGATCTGAATATTCTCGTAAAGGCTGATGTGGACGGTTCGGCGGAAGCTCTTGCTGATTCATTGATAAAATTGAATACGGCTGAAGTTCAGGTGAATGTGATTCGAAAGGCAGTCGGTCCGGTCTCTGAAAATGATATCCTGTTAGCGGCCGCGTCAGATGCGGTCATTATCGGATTTAATGTCCGGACGAATACCAAGGCGAAGGAACTTGCCGAAAAAGAAGAAGTCGATATCCGCCATTATCGTGTTGTATATGATGCAATAAACGAAGTTAAACTGGCGCTTGAAGGTCTGCTTGAACCGGAAGAATCTGAAGCTATTCTGGGTCAGGCGGAGATCAGGGAAACCTTTAAAATATCACGTATTGGTGTGATTGCCGGTTGTTACGTGATTAACGGGAAAATATTGCGTAACAATAAGGTAAGACTGATCAGAGATGATAAGGAAATATATTCGGGAAATATCGCGTCACTTAAAAGATTTAAAGAGGATACAAGAGAAGTAGCTTCCGGTTTTGAATGCGGTATTCAGATCGAAAATTATAACGACCTTAAAATAGGCGATATAATCGAATCGTATCAGATTTCCAAAGTTAAGAGACATCTGGCTTAAGAAATGGGTATGTTCGTCGGGGTATTGACAACTGAAATTTTGATTCAGGGAAGCGCGTCCCTCAAGGATAAAAGAGTTATTGTCAACAGGATTCGTGACCGGGTTCGGAAAAAGTACAATGTTTCGGTCGCGGAAATTGATTATAACGATAAATGGCAGCGTTCTTTGATCGCATTTGCGATTGTCTCATCCGATAAATCATTCGCGGATCAGATGATGCAAAAAATTTTCCGCGATCTCGATAATGAGACGGAATTTGAAATAATAAATTATCAATTTGATTACAGATAAATATTATGGCTCAGCAAAGAAGACAGGATCGCTATTCGGGAGCTCTTAAAAAGGCGCTTGGTTCGATCATCGATTTAAAGGTTAAGGATCCGGAAAAAGGAATGATCACATTGACCAATGTGAAAATTTCTCCTGATCTTAAAATTGCCAGCGTTTATTATACAGTACTTGGGGATGATGAGCAGAAAGAAAAAACAGCCAGGGCACTTAAACGTTCAGCATCCTTTATCAGAAACGAGCTTCGGCCGATTATCACGGCACGATGGCTGCCGGAATTACGTTTTTTCTATGATGAATCGATCGAATATGCTGCGCGAATAAATAGTCTTTTGAAAAAAATCGAGAATGATTCAGATTCTGAAAAAAAATAATGTCTTGACTAAGGACGGGCTCGAAAAAGGATTTTTGGTTCTTATAAATAAAGAAGAGAACTGGACTTCCTTTGACGCGGTTAAGAAAATCAGGAATTATCTGAAAATTAGAAAAGTCGGACATGCCGGAACGCTTGACCCATTTGCGACAGGATTGTTGATTCTAGGTGTGGGGCAGGGTACGAAAATGATGGCTGAACTGAGTGGTCTTTCAAAAACATACCGCGCCCTGGTTAGATTCGGGATAGAAACCGATACATATGACCGAACCGGAAAGACAGTGCGGGAAACAGCCGCTGATCATCTCGAATTGAATGATATTGAAAAGGCGGTCGAAAAGATGACCGGTAATCTTGAGCAGGTTCCTCCCATGTATTCTGCAAAGAAAATTAATGGTCAACCTTTATATAAACTTGCGCGTAAAGGGATAGAGATCGAGCGAAAGCCCGTAAATATTACGATCCATGACGCGCGTGTTCTAAACTGGAAAAGCCCCTTGCTGAGTTTGGATCTGAATGTTTCAAAGGGTACATATATCCGCTCGTATGCGCATGAGCTTGGCAAATTACTGGAAGTCGGCGCCTGTCTCGATGAACTGGAAAGGACATCAATTGGTCAGTACAAACTCGAAGACAGTTTTACTATTAATGAATTTATCGGGTATTGGAAAGATTTAGCGGCATAATTGATATGGAAATTATCGACGGAATAGAAAATATAAATACTAAATTCCCGTGCGCGATTACGGTCGGAACCTTTGATGGAATTCATTTAGGCCATAAGAAAATAATTTCGCGCCTATTGGAGATAGCGAATGAAAAGAATTTATGTTCCACCATGGTTACTTTTCATCCTCATCCCAAACTAGTAGTAAAAAGTAAGTTTAAAGAAGCCATTAAACTTATTACCGACAAAGACGAAAAAATTGAAATCATCAGAGAAAGCGGTATTGATAGATTAGTGATTATAAAGTTTGATCATGATTTTTCTCAGACAAATTACCGTCAATTCATCAAATCAATTCTGCTTGATAAATTGATGGCCAAAGTGGTGGTTGTCGGTTATGATCACGCCTTTGGCAAGAACAGGGAAGGAAATTTTGACAACCTGGTTCTATTGAGTGATGAATTTAAATTTGAAGTTGAAAAAGTCGGACCGTTTGAAATAAAGGATCAGGTGGTCAGCAGTACAACTATCCGGAATGCCTTAACCGAAGGTGAAGTCGAAAAGGCAGCAGAATATCTGGGCAGACTTTATAGTGTTTCGGGAAAGGTTGTTCCCGGTGACGGACGGGGTAAAAAACTCAATTTTCACACTGCGAATATAGATGTGGAGAATCCGAATAAATTGATTCCTGGAAAAGGCGTCTACGCGGTGGATGTAAAACATAACGATCAAATGTATAAGGGGATGATGAATATTGGATTCCGCCCGACATTCGGCTCGGATCAGCTAAATATTGAAACCCATATATTTGATTTCAAAAAAGAAATTTATGGTGAGAAATTAACCGTTTTTTTTAAAAAACGCCTTCGCGATGAAATCAAATTCAATTCTGTTGAAGAATTGATAACTCAACTTGAAATTGACAAACAAAACAGTTTGAATATTTAATTTTGGAGGAAGAAACATGGCTTTAACAAAAGCTGAAAGATCAGAATTGGTCAGCAAATACGGTGAAAATGCTAACGACACAGGGAAACCGGAAGTACAGGTCGCATTATTGACAGAGCGTATTAAATATCTGACCGAACATTTAAAAACACACAAAAAAGATCATCATTCACGCCGCGGGCTGCTTAAACTCGTTGGTCAGAGAAGAAGATTTCTGCGTTATCTCCAGAAGGTAGACATTATGAGATATCGTAAATTAATTGAAGAATTAGGTATAAGACGATAAGTTTCTTATCGTATTTTTGGAGGTTAAATGGTTGTTAGAAAATCGATTGAGTTGAGTGGCAGAACGCTCACAATAGAAACAGGCAAAATGGCGAAACAGGCAGACGGCGCTGTCGTTGTCAGTTACGGCGATACGGTAGTTCTTGTTACCGCGGTCGCGGCAGAAGATCCTTCCCCGCATCTTGACTTTTTTCCGTTAAGTGTCGAATACCGTGAAAAGACATATTCAGCAGGTAAAATTCCCGGTGGTTTTATAAAAAGAGAGGGAAGACCAAGCGATAAGGAAATCCTTTCTGCGCGGTTAATTGACCGGCCTATTCGACCATTGTTTCCCGATGGCTTTCAGAACGAGACTCAGATTATCGCCAATGTCCTGTCAATGGATAAGGAAAACGATGCTGATGTATTGGCCGGCCTTGGCTCTGCAACCGCTCTTGGTCTGTCAAATATTCCTTTCAACGGACCAATCGCCACCGTACGAGTTGCAAAAATCGACGGTGAGTATATTATTAATCCCACAATCACCCAACTAAAAAACGCGGTAATTGAACTGGTAGTAGCCGGTTCAGACGATTCGATTATGATGGTTGAAGGTGAAGCAAAAGAAGTATCCGAAGACGATCTTCTTTCCGCGATTGATGAAGCGCATAAGGCTATTAAAAAACTTACGGCACTTCAGAAGGAATTATTCAGTGAATTAAAGATTGAAAAACGCGCGTTTGAAAAGGCTGAGTTACCTGAAGGGCTCGAAAAGAAAGTGACCGATTTGTCTCTTGATGGTATCAAAAAAGCCGTCAAAATTACCGAAAAAACAGAAAGACGTCAGGCGTTAAAAGCGGTAAGAGATTTAGCAGTCGCCGAACTGGAAGAAAGCTATCCGGAATCCGGGAAATTAATTGCGGGTATCATTCATGATATTGAAAAAGCTGAAGTACGTTTAATGATCATCAATGAAAATGTGCGGCTTGACGGACGAGGTCTTAAAGATATCCGTCAAATAACCAGTGAAGTGGGATTATTGCCCCGGACTCATGGCTCCGCGCTGTTTACACGCGGCCAGACCCAGTCCCTGGGTGTGGTTACGCTCGGAACAAAATCGGATGAACAAACGGTTGATGGTCTCGAAGGTTCGAGTTCTAAAAAATATCTTTTACATTATAATTTTCCGCCGTTCAGCACGGGTGAGGCAAAACCAATCCGTGGTGTAAGCCGTCGGGAAATTGGTCATGGAAATCTGGCTGAGCGGGCTTTAAAGCCGCTGCTCCCGGATGAAGGAACGTTTCCTTACACGATCCGTATCGTTTCAGAAGTGCTTGAATCAAACGGTTCATCCTCAATGGCCACCGTCTGTTCAGGATCACTCGCGCTGATGGATGCCGGTGTTCCAATTAAAGGCACCGTAGCAGGAATCGCGATGGGACTGATCAAAGTAGATTCAAAAATTGCCATTCTTTCTGATATACTGGGCGATGAGGATCATCTTGGTGATATGGATTTCAAGGTAGCCGGGAGTAAAGACGGAATTACGGCTGTTCAGATGGATATTAAGATTGGCGGGATTTCCAAAGAGATTATGGCCAACGCCCTGAATCAGGCAAAAGAAGGCCGGGCGTTCATTATGGGCAAGATGGAAGAAGTGATGAATGAGCCGCGCAAGGAAATGAGCCGTTTCGCACCGAAGATTATGGAAATTTATGTTCCTACAGAAAAAATCGGTACCATCATCGGTCCCGGAGGCAAAACTATCCGCGGCATTATAGAAGTCACCGGTGTGAGCATCGATATCGATGATACAGGAAAGGTCGTCATCGCTTCCGATGATATGGAAGCGGCTGAAAAGGCCCTTAAAATGGTAAATGCGTTGATTGAGGAACCTGTGTTAGGCAAAGCATACAAAGGGATTGTCAAACGCGTAAAGGATTTCGGCGCATTTGTCGAATTTATGCCCAATAAAGAAGGAATGGTTCATATTTCTGAGCTTGATGTGGCCAGGACAAACAAGGTCACCGATGTGGTTAAGGAAGGTGATGAGATCGATGTGGTTGTTAAAGGTATCTCACCGGACGGCAAAATTGCTCTTAGCCGCAGGGAATTCCTTAAGCGCCAGAATCCCAGTGAAAAACAATAACTAAAACTGATGAATCATTCAATACAAAGAACGGTTCTAGATAACGGTCTCACCGTAATTAGCGAATCTATTCCTTCGGTGAGATCGCTTTCCATTGGAGTCTGGTTAAAATCAGGTTCACGTTCAGAAAATGTAACTAATAACGGGATAGCCCATTTCATAGAGCATATGCTTTTTAAGGGCACAAAAAAAAGAAGTGCCCTGAAAATTGCTCAGTCGCTCGAGGATTTAGGCGGAAGTCTTAACGCATATACAAGCAAAGAAATAACCTGTTTTTTTACCCACACTTTAGACACACAGCTTTTAATAAGTATCAACGTTCTTTCAGATATGGTGTGCAATTCCCTTTTTCGGGAAAAAGATATCGAAAAAGAGCGCATGGTTGTACTGGAAGAGATCAGTTCGGTTAAAGATACCCCTGAAGAATACATATTTGATCTGTTTCAGGAAAAACTTTACCCCGGTCAGTCAATCGGATATCCGATTCTGGGTACACCCGAGACGGTATACAAATTTGATCGTCCTGCCATCGAAAAATTCTGGTCTGAAAATTACCAGCCTGAAAATATTGTCATCAGTGCCGCCGGTAATGTGAATCACGACCGATTGTTAAAACAGATAGAGCGGAATTTCCAGTTTAATGAAAACACCGGCCGGAATGAATTTATTAAGCCGGAGGCGGTCACCGGTTTTAATATTGATGTTCCGGAATCTTTTAATCAGTCGCATATATGTATTGGTCTTGAGGGTATGTCTTATCACGCGAAACACCGGTTTGAACTGATAGCGCTTAATACATATCTTGGCGGAGGAATGAGTTCAAGATTGTTCCAGATAATCCGGGAAAAAAATGCGCTTGCATATTCGGTATATTCTATGTTAGATTTTTACAGTGATACGGGAGTCATGAGTATTTATCTTGGGACCGATCAACGAAATCAGGAACGGGCGATAGAAATGCTTTATAAAGAGATTGACAGACTGAATAATAGACCTTTAAGCGGAAACCTGGTCCATAAGCTTAAAGAACAATTGAAGGGGAGTTATGTACTCAGTCTGGAAAGCATATCCCGCAGAATGAGCAGATTGGCGAAAAACGAAATCTCTTATGGGAGACAAATTCCTCTTGATGAGGTATTATCTTCAATAAACCGGATCACTCCGGAATCAATGATTGAAGTGGCAAGACAAATTTTTTCGGCTGATAAATTCAATATTCTAAAACTTTCACCATCCGCGAATTAAATTTATGTACAAAGTAGGGCTTTTAAAAGAAATAAAGCAATTTGAAGGGCGTGTCATGCTCAGTCCTGAGGGAGTGAAAGTACTCATCCGGAACGGCATTGATGTTTTTGTGGAACGCAGCGCGGGAGAAATGTGCGGTTTTGAGGATATACAGTATGAACGGGTGGGGGCGATCATATTGCCGACCATGGAAAAAGTTCTTCAGAAAGCCGAACTAATAGTAAAAGTCCAGCCGCCGCAGCCTGTCGAATATGAATTGTTAAATGAATCCCATATCCTCATATCATTTTTAAATCTTGTTCACAATGCAGATCGGCTGAAAGCGCTGATGGATACCAAAACAACATTTTTTGGCGCTGAGATGATCCAGGACGCGGACGGAAAATATCCTCTGTTGATGGGGATGAGCGAAATTGCCGGGAAAATGGCAATCCATCAGGGTGCCAATCTGTTGACGATTACAGAAGGCGGGAAAGGAAAATTACTTTCCGGTACTGATAATGTGAAACCGGCTACGGTGACGATCCTGGGCGCCGGAAAGGTGGGCAGGACCGCGGCTATGTATGCTTGCTCGAATGGCGCAAATGTTAACCTGCTTGGACTAAAAAAAATTCAGACAGATGAACTCGATGTAAATCATCCAAATCTAAGGATTGATAAGTTTTCCGAAGAAAAACTACTGGAATTACTTCCGCAGACTGATATTTTAATAGTCGCGATATTCTCCCTAAAGCAGTATTCCAAAAATGTATTTATAACAAAAGAAATGGTCGCTTCAATGGAACCGGGAAGCGTGTTGATTGACATATCTATTGAACAAGCCAATCTGGTGGAAACTTCACACATTACAAGTCTTGAAAAACCAACCTACATTGTAAATGATATCGTTCACTACTGCGTGCCGAATATAGCGGCAACAGTACCTTTAACCGCAAGCCGTATTATTACAAAAAAAATCGTACCCTTTGTTAAACTGCTCGCGTCAAACGGGCTAAAGGACGCGCTGATTAAGGAACCTGCTTTATTGTCCGCTCTATCTATATATAAAGGAAAAATAACAAACCGTTATGCGGCGGATCAGCACGGGTATGAATTTTATAATATTTTTGAACTGCTGGAGCTGAATCTATAACAATGCAGATCTCCCGGATTCCGATAATCAATTATCATAAGATCGACAAAGTCAGAGACATCGGTATTACTACGAGACATCCGGATGATTTTAAACGTGATATGGAGATAATCCGGGACAATGGATATGAAACCATCACGTTTGCTGATCTCATAATGGGCAGCCATCTCCCCGCTAAACCACTGATAATTACATTTGACGACGGATATGAATCCGTTTTTAACAATGCTGTTCCGGTTATGAATGAATTGAAGCTTCGAGGCGTAATTTTTATCCCCGCTGATTATATAGGCAAATACAATGACTGGGATGTCCAGTTCGGAAAAAAGAGATTCCGGCACATGGATACGGACCAATTGAAGAGACTTATTAACGCTGGCTTTGAAATCGGTTCACATACATGTTCACATCGTTTATTGACGGCGTTAGGGATCGATGAAATCATCCGGGAAATAAAGCAGAGTAAAATAATGTTGGAAAATCTGTTAATGACAGAGATTATATCCGTCAGTTATCCATTCGGGAGATATGACAGCGATGTTTTAAAATTAACCCGGGATACAGGATACCGTTTTGGCGTTTCATTGGTAAATTTTAAAAAAAATGAACAGGAATGGGAGCAACTTGTCCTTAGAAGACATAATATTTATCGTTTTGACGGGTTGGGAATTTTTATGAAAAAAATTTCAGGTGAACGTCATAAACTTTTGGAATTAAGAGACTCTCTCATTCAAAAAGGCGGACTTGCCACCGCGGCTTATCAAAAACTAAGGAAAAGAAACTTTAGTTAATCCGAGTGATTTCGATGAAGAAAATGATTTTAAAATGGCTGCCGTTTATCTTTATTGCATCAACCGTTATTATCAGCAGTGCCTACCTCCTGCTGGCGGAAGGGGAAAATTATTATCGTCCTAAAACTGATTCACCGGCAATTATATACAGGGAAGCCTGCATACACTGTCACGGAGAACAAGGGCAGGGTAACGGAATACTATATTCATCCTTTGATTATTCGGGCCTGGATATCGCAAAAATTAAATTAAAAATAAAGCAAGGTTCTTTTATGATGCCTTCATTCCGGAATATTAATGATGACACCCTCCAAAATCTGGCAAAATATATTTTTGAAAAAGGATTTATTAAGAATATCAAAACCGGAAATTCCTCAGTGACCAATGATTCAATCTCATTTGACCTGAATTAAACGCTGAACTTATTTAATGAATTTATATAGCAGATCACAATCATAATTTCATACCTGGAGAGCAGATTCTCAAAACCGGTTAATAAAAACCGTCGTTCTGCACCAGTTATATTAATATTGCGAAAGATTCCGGTTTTAGAATAATTCGAAACAGGGTGTTTTTCATACATGTCACGCTGATTATCCGGGATAGATATAAGGAGATTATCAGAATATATTTCGTAATTCCGAAAATGTATTCAGGATGATTAGCCGTTTGTTTCCCAAATCCATGGGTTCATCATCAAGTTTCCATGTATCCTTGTAGGGGATATGGATGGCATACATACCGCTTCTGAGGGCTGGATTAATATCCGATTTGGGACTGTTCCCAACCATACAGGTCTCTTCGGGTTTCCAGGCATGTCGGGTGAGTAAATCCCTATAGGTATGGTCATTTTTTTCATGCGGTACAAAATAATCTTCGATATAGTCACAGACTCCTGAGAGCTTAATTTTACCGCTTTGTTCTTCAAAGTCGCCTTTCGTGAGAACATAAAGACTATAGTCAGATTTCAGATAATCCATGGTTTCAATCACATTTGAAAAAAGGGAAGGTTTGTGTTTTGGATGATTGCTAAAGGTCTCGATTATTGAAGAAAACCGATCCCGATTTATGTTGTGGCCGTTTCCGGAGCTGTATTTTTGATAGATTTCTTTTAGTATATATACAAAATTCTCACTGCCATATCCGCGTTCTTTAACAACTTTTATTTCAAGTTTGTCAAAATCTTTTTCAACTTCGGAGCGGTCGATGCCCGCGTGTGATAGCAGGTTAAAAAATTCCGATGCTGCTTGAAGGTAGTATATATTGTTTTCCCAGAGGGTATCGTCTGCGTCAAATAAAATACGTTTTACTTGTATCTCTTCAGATTGCATCTTATATTAAGCCCTTTATGAAGTGAATAAATTTCGATAGAATATTCAATGCACCGCCATTAAAAGTTACAAAAAATCTAAATTTTATTCAATTAAATGTATAATTTTTTTTGGAAACAGGTAATTAATTCTATTTTGGAATTGACTTTTTTTTAGATTTCAGCTAAATTTTAACCCTGTTTTTGCAATAACCAAATCCATAAGGAGATTTACGATGAAAAAAGTTGTTCTGTTTTTGATGGGCCTGATGCTTTCATTCTCACTGATAGCTTGCGGTGGTGAACAGAAAGCTGCTGAAGAAGTTGCACCTGCGGTAGAGCAGAAAGTTGAAGAGGTAACACCTGATACTACAGTCGCCGATACAACAGTTATGGAAGAAGCGCCAAGTATGGAGCAATAATTTGCTTTTGCAGAATAAGTTCCAATTGATTACATTAGTATCAACAAAAATTATCAAACAAAAAACCCCTGTCAAGGGGTTTTTTGCTATGGAGAAAGATTAAATGAATATACAAATGATCGAATCTTTTCTGAAGAACATTGAACTTTTCAAAGATTTATCGGATAACGAAATAAGGTTAATAGCAGAAAATACAGATCAAAGAAAATACAAAAGCAGCACATTTTTGTTTTCTGAAAATACTGACAGAAAGAATGTTTTCCTTATTTTTGAGGGGGAAGTTGAACTTTTCAAAACCGGTCCGTTTGGCGATGAGAAAAGGATGGCAATTTTTGGAGAATTTGATTTCCTGGGGGAAGGCGCTTTGTTGGATAACTATCCGCATTCCACTTCGGCGAGGGCATTGTCAGACTCAACAGTTTTAACCATAAATGTAAAACGGTTTTCCCAGATATTACATGAAGAACCAGCGCTTGCCGGCAAAATATTGTCACATGTCGCCAGAGTTATTTCACGCAGGATGAGACAGACAAGCACACGGGTTGTGAACGCCGCGGCCCAATACATATCAGGCCGGACACGCAGAGAACACGATCTTCTCGGGGAACGGGATGTTCCCTATGAATATTATTATGGAATTCAGACCTTAAGAGGCTTTGAAAATTTTAATATAACGGGAATCCCTCTAAGTCTCTATCCCCGCCTGATTGAGGCGCTGGCAATGGTAAAAATGGCGGCGGCAAAAGCAAATAATGATCTTGGACTGCTTACAGATCAGATTACTGAAGCCATCGTTCAGGCATGTACAGAAATCCTTAATGGCCGGCTCCATACACATTTTGTCGTTGACATGATACAGGGGGGTGCCGGAACTTCTTCAAATATGAATGCTAATGAAGTTATAGCGAACAGAGCTCTCGAAATTTTAGGGCATGAAAAAGGCGAATATGAATACTGCCATCCAAATAACCATGTGAATCTTTCACAGTCGACCAATGACGCCTATCCGACGGCTCTGAAGATAGCTATAATCAATAGTAATAAACAGCTGTTGGACGTATTGAAAGATCTCATTGAATCATTCAGGAAAAAAGCAAATGAGTTTTCTCATATCATAAAAATGGGAAGAACGCAGCTTCAGGATGCAGTACCCATGACCCTGGGACAGTCATTTGAAGCGTATGCGGTGACACTTGGCGAAGAAGTTGAGCGTCTGGAACAAAACGCGCGATTGTTTCTGGAAGTAAATATGGGCGGGACCGCCATTGGAACGGGAATAAACACAGATCCCGCATATAGTGAAAAAGTATTAAAGCATTTGCGGGAAATTACAAATCTGGATATTGTACTGGCCGCCAATCTGGTTGAGGCCACTCAGGACACTGGCGCGTTTGTCATGTACTCATCCGCGCTGAAAAGAATGGCGGTTAAACTTTCTAAAATATCAAATGATCTCCGGCTTCTTTCCTCCGGACCGCGCGCTGGACTCAATGAGATCAATCTGCCCAAGATGCAGCCGGGTTCATCCATTATGCCGGGTAAGGTTAACCCCGTTATACCCGAAGTTGTTAATCAGATTGCTTTTAAGGTTATCGGAAATGATCTGACCGTCACGCTTGGCGCTGAGGCCGGACAGCTTGAATTGAATGTGATGGAACCTGTCATCGCTCAGAGTATTTTTGAATCGATGATGATGCTGAAAAATGGCATGGAAACTCTAAGGCACAGATGTGTTGACGGTATTACAGCAAATGAAGATCATTGCCGCTCCATGGTGCTGAATAGTATTGGCCTGGTCACAGCGCTCAACCCTGTTTTGGGATATGAAACATGTACACAGCTGGCTAAAGAGGCGCTTAGTACAAACCGGGGCGTATATGAGCTGGTTCTGGAGAAGAACTTGTTGTCGGAAGAAGAACTTAACGACCTGCTTGCTCCGGAGAATATGATTCGGCCTCAAATTAAGTCCGGAACAAAATCCAAAAAGAAAAACTAAAAAAAATCCCTTTGCTGTCTGGTCAGCAAAGGGATTTTCCTTCTTTAATGCTTTTATGATTGATTTTCCCGCAAACGGCGGCCGGGCTCTTTATACAATTGGTTCGGGATGAGAACCCGTTCCCCGTCCGGTATAAGCGGTAAGGATTGATCACCGGATGATATGGGATTTCATATCAAGCCATGTTACAAGCTGCAATGTGAGTACATTATATCGGCTGTTGTCCTCAATCTGCTCCGAGAGATATTCAATTCTGATTTCGGCGTCATAATCTGTGCGGTATCCCAGTCCGAGAGTGATTCTGTTCTGGGTATCCTTGTCCTCGCTGAAATCCCTATCCATCTCAGATTCCCAGTACCCAAATCGGGCGGTAGCAAAAACAGGAAATTTTATCAGATTTTCAAAATCATTTGAGAGCTGGACATAAAATCCCTGATAGATTTTATCTGAAAAAAGGGTGTCCTGAGCGGCGTCAAGCAGATTTCTCGCCCAAAGATATTCAGATTTGACGTCAAGAGATCCAAGTGTTGCGGCGATATCTACGCCGGTTATCCAGTTACTTTTTGTGTCTATGGTCCTGAATTCCGCCGCGTATGAAAATCCAAATTCCAGGTTGTCGATAAAAGTAAATCCCGAATGAGCCCCGAAGGCAAGATCACCATTGAAACCGTTGGTTGTATATAAATCAAAATTATAATGTTTTTGCATTGTGTGGATATTGATACCAGTTCCTGACCATTCACCAACGGTTTTCTGATATATCAGCGGTTGTGTTACTACCGGGCGCACAGGGGCGTCAAAGGACAGATAATCAATTCCGAACGGCACGTCGGTCTGGCCTATTGAAACGCCGGCGTGGGCGTGAATTGTGTCGGTGCCGGAGATGAAGTGTTCAGAACCTAATTTACTGGTGTAGTGAATTACCGCGTCAGCCAGCTCCATTTTACCGTCATCTTTATTATATCCGATTGCCGCGTCTATTGAAATTGGATTATCATAAGACTGTGAAATGGCAATCTCAAATTGGTTGACGGTAAATCCGGTGTTTTGTCCGGCTTCCAAATCTGTGCTGTTTATGATATCAAAAAAACCACCGATTTCCGTTTGCGCGCTTCCTGTTGTAAAAAAAGAAAAAATTAAAAAAATATAAAATACAGGATTTATATGTTTTTTTATAGTCATTATCCGCTTCCTTCCATTTGTAACTAAATTTAAAGTACATATTCTCAGTTGCTAAATTCATTATGTCACAATCAGTTCCGAACATCATAACACCTGTTTGATCCTGATATACATATGCGACGGTAAATTCTCGAAAAATTATCAGATACTAATTACATATGATCTTGCCTTTCTAATTTTTAATTATTTATCAGCACTTCATATTGTAATACAGGACAAGTCACTAATTTCTTGCACTTTCTATTAATAAAATCAAAAATAATCTAATAATTAGGCCATATTAGATTATTTCTTGTTTAAGAGCCCGTCGCATTTTACCCTGACCTTCCCAAAGTCGAATTTCAACAGCTTTAAATTGTCTGTTTCCGGTCAATAGGCCGATTAATTTAATCTTTAAATTTTCTTCCGGACGTATCCTGCCTCGAAAAGTGGCTTCGGATACATCAATTAACCATTCGATTCCATGGAAATCTTTAATTTTTATTTGTTGAGTTGATATATTATCTATAATTACACCGGCTAAAAGACCTTCATCAGGTGAAGTCCATACTTCCTGTTTGCGTTTTTCAACACTTTCGTAAAACGTAAAATTTCTTTCTAATAATAATTCCAACCTTAATGGAATCACCGATTCGTTTAAAATTGTTCCCCCCGTGACGGATAAAATTAAGCTGCTGATGATAACAATTATAGAGTTATATCGATATCCTTTTCCCAGACGCCGAAAATAATAATATATAAATCCTGTAAATCCTGATAAAAAAAGGATCCAAAAATATGGTATCGCTATGAACATATATCTGTATAAGTCGTGACTGAAATACTTTAATAGCTCCCATTCTGTTTGTTTTAACTGGTATATGGCAATTCCACTTGCAACGGAACCAAACAGTACCGAGACTAAAAATAATGTCCAGATTACCGAACGCCTGAAGAAAAAATAAGATTTTGGGTATGGATTTATCTTGTTTTTTTCGATGATTTGAAAAGTTTTTTTGCTAAGGTCTGTCATAGTAATTCACCAGGTTAATATTTTGACGTTCAGCGATTTTCCTGAATTTGGATTTACCGCGATTAATAAGTGATGCGATCGTCCCTGCAGGCTTTTGTAAAATATCACTGATTTCATCGTAGGATAAATTTTCCAGATAATGTAATACCAATACTTCGCGATATTTTTCCGGCAGCTTATAAAGCGCGTTGTTTATCTTTCTTGTACACTCCTGTTCAATATATTTTGAATGACTGTCCGGCGAGGGAGAAATAATTTCATTTAGAACTTTAACATCCTCATTAGTACTAAATGATTCAGTAATTGATGCCCGGGAATTATTTTTGTGATAGTGATTTATAATTTCATTACGGGCAATTCGATAGATCCAGCTGGAAAAGGATAATTTCTGGCTAAAGCTGTTGAGGTTACGATACACTTTAATAAAAATTTCCTGGAGAAGATCGGCTGCTTCATCCTTATTAACATTTGTGATACGGTTAATATATATGAGCAATCTTGCTTCGTATCTATTCATTAAATGATAGAAATAATCTTTATCCTTGAGAGATGCCTGAACAAGATGAGTGTCGGACATCTTGCCGACGATTTCAAATGATTTTTTTTCGGTCATTGATTTGTTTTTAATCCGGGCAATGCATTATTGCCGGAAAACCTACATATATTCATCAGTTAGTATCTCATGGGAAATTTTGTGCAAAAAACAAATAATGTAAATAACATCTCTAAGCTTCGGAACATATTGCTTTAGAAATTGAAATTATCTATCACATTTTTCAAGACGGACAAAGCTGAAATAATAATAAAAACTGGAGATAAATAAAGCGGATCCGATACCGATATACATCATGGACAGATACAATTTTGGGATCAGAGAATATTGGCGCAAATAGATTCCAAGGCTCATCATAAAAAGAATCAGTAAATAACTTTTCCGTTCCTGAAAAGCGAAAGGGCATGTTTTCTCTCTGAGATTCAAAATTCGTTTGATGTTTTTTCGTGCAACCCGTTTAAATCCCAAAAAAGCAATCAACATACCAAGAATACTACCGATAAATATGGATTCCGCGATTTCGAATCGGCTATAGGCAAAAAGCCATCTTCCGGCAAAACTGCTTAGAAGGATGCCTACTCCTGACCACATTATTCCGGAAATGATCAGTAACCATCTCCTCTTAATACCTTTATCCGTTTTTTTGTGCAAAAGGATACCTTAAGTCTTTATTATAATTTACCGCTTCTTAATATGTAATTATTTCGAATGCTTCCGGTGGCGTCTCGAGCAGAACAATCCTGACTCGTTCCTGCCATAAATCTCCAAATAAGGTTTTATCTGTTTCTGTCGCCATCCCGCTTAACATGAGAGGCAGCAAACGGCCGATCTCTGGATTCTGATATATAAATTGAGGCCTGTATAAAACACGTACTTTTTTGAGCGAATCGGTTCTCTCAAACAGAATATCGGATGAGACGTCTTTTTCAGGCTGTATATCTTCATCAAATGTCAGCATGTTGTACCGGTTGAATTTCCCTTTTATCCCTTTGAAGCCTGTTACCGGAGCTGCTCCTGTAATAAAGGATATAACCTGAGATGCGGGTCCGTTTACCAGTTGTTCAGGACCTCCGGCTATCTTTACCTTTATTTGACCGCGGACCGGAGTCGTATTATCATAAAGACTTTTTAAGGCCAGCTGAGTCGTTTTATATGCTCCCGCGACGGTCGGGCAGGAATGCCCGCTAAGCTTAACAATATCTTTATAGTGGTATATAAAGGGTTCAGATTCGTTTGTCGCTCCCAGGAATGCTGATAACGGATCAGTAAGTTTTATCGGTTCAACCATGTCATAAAACGCATACCTGAATTTTGTATTAATTTCACTATTTGTATTCATTTTTATCCATATAAAAAATAATGATGCGGGAAATTGATTCTGATGTTTTATCCCGCATCAATCGTATTTATTTTATTATTTCGGAAAATTCTAAATTTAAATATTTATTATTTGATCTCAAAATATAATATCCTTAAAAATTGAGGAACGGGCAAATTGACCGCCTGCGAGGTTTTCCATATTAATTCGTGAATAATATATAGATGCTGTAGGATTATTTTGATACAACAAATGTACCTTCCGGCGCTTCCATCAGGGCAATACGGACCGCTTCCTGCCAAATTTCGCCAAATAATTTCTTCTGTTCTTCGTTTGCTTTTCCGCTTAACATGACCGGCATAAGCTTACCCATTTCAGGATTACCGGGAATCAGGTCGGTTCTGTAAGTCACCGTAACTGCTGCATTATTATCGGTTCTCTCAAAAGTTGCTTCTGCCCACACGCCTTCTGCAGGGGGATTCTCCGATTCAAATTTTAACAGATTCAGACGGGTGAAGAATTTGCCTTTAATGCCTTTAAATCCGGTTTCTGCCGCGGCGCCGGTTATAAAGGAAATTGCCTGAGCAATCGGACCATTGACCTGATATTCCGGACTTCCCTTCATCGTGACCTTGATATGGCCGCGAACGGGGGTATCGTCTCCATAAAGTTCTTTGAGAGCGATCTGTGCCATTTTATAGGCACCGGCAATGGATGAGCATGAATGACCGCTGTATTTTATAATATCGGTGTAGTGATAGACAAAAGTTTCTCCCTCGCTGACGGCACCGAGGAAAGAACCGAGTGGATCGACTAATATGATAGGTTCAACCTTGTCATAAAAATCAGGCAGGAACTGCGTATCATCTCCCGCCAGACCAAGTCCCGGAAATATTGCCAAAAAAGTAGTAAAAAGTAAGAAACTGTATTTCTTCAAATTAGTCATTTTATTTCTCCAGATAAATTTGTTGCTATTATTGAAACTTTTAGATTCTCTGTCATAATTCTGGATACATGACAAGTAAAAGAAGAGCCGTCATTGACGACTCTTCGAAAAATGTCAAAAATTACATACGGAAACTGAATTGCAGAAATACAATATTTTGCTCCGCTGCAATTTTGTTTGGTGTAGCGCTGGATTCAACTTCATTATGTAATCCGTGTGTATAGGACAGAGTAGAGCATAAAGCCTTGTTCCAGTTTTTTGCGACACCAACTGAAAAATGGTGCTCGACAACGGCGATTGAGCCTAGGTTGCTGTCAACGTCTTCTTCACCAATCGGAGATTTACCATAATTATAACCGGCTTTAAGAACCAGGCCAGGTTTAACGGCAAAGTCCAGGCCAAGAGCATAAACCATTTGGTCATCCCATCCGAATTTTAAGGGTATTACACTACCGGTAGGCGTTTTCAGGTCCAGTACATCCATTACATTTGAAAAATTATACCATTTTACGTCAGCTTCAACTAACAATCTTTCATTCGGATTAAACGCCAGACCAAATGCAGCGCTCTGCGGACTGTCCATATCGAAATTATATTCGCCTTCACCTGCAGATGGACTGGTACCATTGTATGTGTATTCTGAAATATCCATTTCAGATGTATAGGATAATCCAGCCTGAAGTTTTGGAGTAATATGATAAATTGCGCCAAAAGCTCCGCCAAATCCGTACTCATCTGTCTGAGGCATGGTAAAGCCAGGTGTTTTTAGAGCCAAAGACTGCTGTCCAATTTGCAGTGACACACCGACAGTCAGTTTATCGTTGACATTTATGGCCACGGTCGGCGTAATTTTCAAGAGCCCTTTTTTGGTTACTACAGATGTGTTTTCCGCAAACGGTGTTTGGGGATTGTCGGGGAAAGTACTGGATGGGAAATCAACACCCAACCCGGAAACACCGCCTGCGGCGATACCGAATACTATTTTGTCCGATTTTCTCGCGCTGAACCCGTTGCCCATTCCAAGATAGGCATTGGCATTACTTTCAGTTGTACCATTGACAGAAGTAATTTCACGCGGTGGATTTAATATACCAAGACTCAGGTCAAAACCGATTTTGTTGAATTTTAATTCACCGATTGCCGCGGGGTTGTATATCATGCTTGGAATATCTGCCGGTGCGGCAACAATCGCGCCGCCGCGCGCCCATTGACTGGCGGTGATACCAAGCATCTGATCTCCGTCTGTAGCCAGAGCAGTTGAAACGAAGAGAGACATAGCCAAAGCGAATAATACTGTAATCTTTTTCACAAGTTTCTCCCTAAAAATGTTATAAAAATTATTCTTGGTTAAAACATTTATAATGAACATCCGGCGACAAAAGATCGCCGGATGTTTTAATTTTTAATTATGCCGTTTTTTCTTCAATAAAGAATTGTTTAAATACAGGCAGTAAGAAAACGATTAATAAAGCCAGCGACATGACTCCGCCGACACCCCATTCGAATGAATGACGCACGATATAACCGTCAAAACCGATAAGAGCGGTGGCTAACGCGGTAGCAAGAACCGTATAATAACCGATTTTTTTCTTCATTGCCAGGAATGGAATCGCTAAAATCATCAGATATGAAGACGCATAGTTCATAAATCCGCCCAGCAAGAGTGTTAATGTGTTGGGATCATAAACCGCTTCAGTTGTTTTTGCAATTTCTCCCGCATTGATCGCGGCCTGGGAAGTTGTAACCAGGGCTAATGCGTCGTAGTGGTCCAGATTGGTAAAGAAATTACCCAACGGCTCAAGTGAAGATGGATGTGTCAGGTATTCCGGAATAAAGATGAAATAGCGCACACCGTGCTGACCATTCATAAAAACCATTCCGGCTACTATGCCAAGATATGTGTATGGGATAAGTTTAAGAATCTTGTTTTTTAATGAGTCCTGATCTGCAAGCAAAAAGATATAATAAAATATCAGACCGAAAACCATTGTCCATAATACCGGCGGCATCACTGAAATATCAGCGGGTGGAGGTAAAATACCGGGAACCGGTCCGGTTGAATAATCAGAAACCACCAGCACCATCCATGGTATCAACATGGTCATACCGGCTACGGATGGGATTGCAGCTAAACCAAGCATTGTGCTTCTGGCCCACTCTTCACCATCATATACTTTTTTTGCGATAACAATCGCGAAGGCTCCCGCAAGCCATAGAGCTACCATCCAGACACCATAAGTAGCTCCTAAGATTGGTACAGCCGGATAAAAATCAGGATCGAATGGTATAAGTCGTTCCATAACATTTTCCAAGGCGATCTTTAGGGTCTGCATACCCTGAGTAGGCGCGATGTACATCATAAACAGACCGGCAATAACCGCCGTGACAGCCATGATGATGCGCTGAGTTTTGTTGGTTTTGTTAAACATTGTGAATCTCCTTAAAATATTAATTCTACTAACTTTACAGAAAAACTTACTAAACTTGCTAAATCTATAAATTAACCTGCTGTCATACCGATGACAAAAGCAGCGGTCATCAAAAAAAGTATTCCCGGCAGGATAGAGAAAATGATATCACGGGACAAAATTGGTTTCCCTGCTTTCAAAAATGCAAGCAGCAATCCTCCGGAACCGATGAGAGCCCCGCCGACCCCCACCAGTGAAAAAATCGGTTTTGTAGTCCCGGCGATACTTAACCAAAGCGGCAAAATGAAAATAATCAGGCCCGCCGTCCCGTGTGTGATGGACGTTACTATGGTAATTAATTGCTTCGAACTTAATAAGTATCGTGAAAGTGCAGTGAAAAGCAGTTCGATAAGCACTACGACCAGATAAGCAATGTGATATTCAGGCAGATATTGCGCGACCAGACCCAATGAGAGAGCTATTGGGATGATGGTGGCAATAATCGCGATTGACGGGAATTCCATGATTTCAAAACCGAATAAAATCAGGAGTAAAGCCGCGACCAGAAGAACACCGAACGAGATTGTATAGTATACTTCCGAAAATATTGGAGTGCCTTCAATTCCCGAGACGATTTGAAAAGCCGCGAGTAATGCCGTCAGTAAAAGCACCATCCGGCTGGCGCCGGATAATTTTTTCATGACATGACCCCCAATGCGATCATGATCATCGAGCTGAGCATGTACACCGATGCGTACTTAAACATACCGAAATTTACTTTTTCTGAAGGATGGAATACGATAAATATTGCAAGACCCAGGATGCCCGTCGAAAGCACTATAAAAAGGCGCAGATAGCCCCAGGACAAACCAAGGGCAACAGCACCTATCCCAATTGCCACAGCCGCTGCAAGACTTGAAAAAGCAATCACCAGTGTTGTTTTTTTATTGCCATAGGTTGATGGAAAAGTGGGGACACCCGCGCGTTTGTAATCGTCAAAGTAACGCATACTGAAGGTCATGATGTGTGTGGGTATCCACAGAAGTATTGCCATGGCGAACAAAATCCCGATGCTGTCAATATGACCCAGACCCAATACTCTTCCGGCCAGAATCGGCATGCCGCCGGAGACACCGCCCCAGATAATCGACCAGGCGGTTTTTCGTTTAAGCCAGATAGTATAGATAACAACATCAATGAATATTCCGGCGAATACGACCATTCCGTAAGGGACAGAGAGCGTAAATGCCCAGAGAAGACCAGCAAAAGACAAAAACAATCCCAAAATAAGCGTCTCTTTCACGCTCAGTTTACCGGAAGGCAGAGGCCGGTGTGCCGTCCTGCCCATTTTCGCATCTATGTCTCTGTCATAAACCATATTAAGAACAGTGCTACCGCTGACCGTCAGAAACAAGCTACCGATCAGGCCTGCAAATACATCCCAGGTCATAACGGGGCATTTTGCACTGATATACCCCGTTATTCCTGTAATCACTAATAGTCCGGTTTGAAGGCTTTTTATCAGAGGCCAGTATAGTTTAAACTTTGCCCCGAAGAGAGTCCTTGTTTCATGAAATATGTTTAACTTTTTCATAATAAAATCCTAACTATTAAAATCCCGTCCCTGGGAACCTTGTACTATCCATATTTAAATCATTTTATTCTGTTGTTTGAACGTCCCTGACACAGCGGAATCCTACATACATACTGTAGAAGTCGGGACCTGCGCTGTTTCGAGCCCATGTAAACAGATTGTATTCATAATTGTTACGGCTACCGCCTCGCATGTATCTATAGTGTAAATCGGGATAATCATCACCGCACCACTGCCAGACATTCCCGGCCATATCAT
>JBFXGD010000024.1:0-30306 GCA_050178385.1 Calditrichaceae bacterium | reverse complement strand
GCATTCAGATAAAGCGGAAGTGTCGCCACCAGTGTTTTACCCTCTCCCGTGGCCATTTCAGCTATTTTGCCCTGATGAAGCACAATCCCGCCGACTAATTGTACATCATACGGAACCATATCCCATGTGATCTCATTCCCAGCGACTCTCCATTTTTGTCCCAGTAATCGTTTACAGGCCATTCTTACTGTGGCAAAAGCTTCAGGTAAAATATCATCTAGCGTTTCACCCTTCGTCAGACGCTCCTTAAATTCAGAAGTTTTGGCTTTTAATTCATCTTCAGTCAGTGACTCAAATTGATTAAAGTATACATTGATTTGCTCAACCAGGGGTTGAATTTTTTTTACATCCCGTTCGTGTTTCGATCCAAAAACAGATTTCACCAGTTTCGATATCATAATTTCCTCTTAATATCCTTTCAATAAGCGTTCTGCCAAAAACACCGGCAGGCCGGCGCGGATAATCTTTTTGTAAGTTTTTTCTACATCATATTCAAGGCGGACATGCTTCAATTCTCCAGTGGATTCATCAAAAACCACAAAGCAGGATTTTGCATTACCGTCTCTTGGCTGCCCAACACTGCCAACATTAACGATATATTTTTGATTTTGTTCGATCATAAAGGGCGACTGCTTATAGGCCTTGTCCTTTGAGAATATTACCGGGACATGCGAATGTCCGACAAAACAGATTGACTCATCAAAAGTCTGCAGTTCTTTTTTTGCTTCCTGGAAAGATAGAATATAATGCCAGTATGGCGGATTGGCTGGAGATGCATGCACGAGCATAATCCGGCCGTTTTGATGAGTAAACGGCAGTTTTCTTAAAAAATCCTCATTCTCTTTTTTCAGATTATTGATCGTCCAGTAGGTTGACATTTTTGCGTATTCATTAAAGTATTCAATATTAGCCAGACCTAAAGCCGCATAATCATGATTACCCATAAGAGTAATATCCGATCTTTCACGGATCAACTCAACACACTCGTTTGGATTGGGTCCGTATCCGACAATATCGCCGAGACAATAAATTTTATCAACGGGATTCTCATCAATATAGCGAAAGACTGCTTCAAGTGCCTCTAAATTGCCGTGAATATCTGAAAGAACAGCGATAATCATAAGCCATTATTCTACATTAAATTTGAAATAAGTCCGCGACCAGATTTATTCAACCGGTTTTCTTCGCGTAATTGTTTTAATAGGGCATCAAGAACGCCATTGATAAATTTTCCGCTGCGTTCCGTGCTGTATATTTTACTGATTTCTATAACTTCATCCAGGGATACTTCCGGCGGTATTTCATCGAAATACAGAAACTCCACCATGGCCATCCTCAGCAGAATTCTGTCGATAACCGCCACACGTCCATAATCCCAATTTTGAAGCTTTGATACAATCGCTTCGTCCAGATCATCCTTCTGCTCTGTGCATAATTTGATAATACGGACTGCAAAATCGCTTGCATGTTTTTTTTGCTCTTCATCCATCCGCTCAATTAGCGAAGAGTAGGGATCTGAATTATATTCACATGCGTACAGAATTCCCAGAGCAAATTCTCGTTCTTTTCTTCTTTTCATCTATCCTATTCGTATTTATAAAAACCGATTTTTGTTTTTCTGCCCAAATGACCGGCAGCTACCATTTTTTTCAATAATGGACATGGGCGATATTTTGGGTCACCCAATCCTCCATATAATACATCCATAATATTTAAACACACATCCAATCCAATGAAATCAGCTAATGTTAACGGCCCCATGGGGTGATTCATTCCCAGTTTCATCACCGTATCGACGGCTTCTTTTTCCGCGACTCCTTCCATAAGACAATAGATCGCTTCATTGATCATCGGCATCAGAATCCGGTTTGAAACAAATCCAGGGAAATCGTTTACTTCCACGGGTACTTTACCCAGGTGTTTTGAGAGTTCTTCAACCGTTTTATAAGTTTCATCGGTAGTTGCAAGACCGCGAATTATTTCAATTAACTGCATTACCGGCACCGGATTCATAAAATGCATCCCGATCACTTTATCGGGACGGTTTGTGACCGCGGCAATTTCAGTAATTGAAATAGATGAAGTATTGCTTGCCAGTATCGTCTCGGATCCGCAAATCTTATCCAGCTTCCTGAAAATTTCCTTCTTGACCTCCGGATTTTCAGTAGCCGCCTCTACAACAAGCATCGAACCGGCAGCGACTGACAGATCGGTGGATGTTTTTATCCTGCTCAGAATATTTTTCGCATCATTCTCAGTGATAATTTCTTTTTTTACCTGCCTGCTTAGATTTTTATCAATAACAGCAAGTGCTTTTTCAAGCAGCTCATGATTCAGATCGATTAAATTAACTTCATATCCGTTTTGAGCGAAGACATGGGATATTCCGTTCCCCATAGTTCCGCACCCGATAACACTGACTTTATTATCCGGCATAACGATCTCCTAGAGAGTTTCGACAATCAGACTTGATGCTTCGCCGCCACCAATACACAAAGAAGCCAGGCCGCGTTTAACTTTTCTATTCTTCATCGCGTGCAGCAATGTCACCAGTATTCTGGTACCACTCGCGCCGATAGGATGACCCAGCGCCACAGCTCCGCCATTCACATTGACTTTTTCGGTGGGAAGATCGAGCAGACGATTGTTTATCAGCGAGACAACCGCAAATGCTTCATTGATTTCATATAAATCTATATCTTTCGTTGTAAGACTTGCTTTTTTCAACACCTTTTTGACTGAATCCGCAGGCGCGGTTGTAAAATATTCAGGCTCTTTCGCGGCTGAGGCCTGGGCGATTATTTTTGCCATTGGCTTTAATCCCAGCTCATTCGCTTTTTCCATCGACATTACAAGAACTGCCGCCGCACCGTCGTTTATCGAAGAAGCATTCGCCGCTGTTACCGAACCGTCTTTTTTAAACGGAGATCTTAATGAAGAAATCTTGTCAAATTTGACACGAGTCGGTTCCTCATCCTTGTCAAAGATAATGGGGTCTCCCTTTCTTTGAGGAATCTGCACCGGGATGATTTCATCCATAAATGAACCATTTTCCTGAGCAGCCTGAGCTCTTTTATAGCTCAAGACCGTAAATTCATCCTGAGCTTCACGGGAGATATTGCATTCTTCCGCGCATAATTCTGCCGCATTACCCATGTGATAATTATTATATACATCCCATAATCCGTCTTTTACCATGCCATCAACAACAGCTCCGTCACCCATTTTCATACCATTTCTGGCTCCCGGGAGATAATAAGGCACCTGGGTCATATTTTCCATTCCACCGGCGACTACGACATCTGCATCACCGACCATAATTGCCTGAGCGGCCAACATTACCGCCTTCAATCCTGAACCACATACTTTATTGATAGTTAGACATTCAACTGATTTGGGAAGTCCCGCGCCCAATGCTGCCTGACGCGCAGGCGCCTGTCCTTCGTTTGCCGGAAGGACATTCCCCATTATTACTTCATCAACCAGTTTTTTATCAACATTTGCGCGCTTTAACACTTCTTCAATTACGATACTGCCCAGTTTCGTTGCGGGAATATCCTTCAGCGCCCCGTTAAAACTACCGATCGGAGTTCGGGCAGCGCTAACAATCACTACATCTCTCAAGCTTGCCATATCATCATCCTTATCTATTAGTAGGAAAAATTAATGTACTTATTTTTTTCTGTTTTTTCAAGGTTACAAAGATTTCTGCTAAAGAAAGAGAAAGGGTAACCCAAGCTATTAGACAGTACGAATAATCCCGGCGTCATTTCGGATTGTATTTATCAAATTTATCATATGCTTCAATGATATCTTTAACAAGACTGTGTCTCACCACATCACTTTTTGATAATTTCACAAACGAAATCCCTTTGATTCCCTGCAACACCTTCAGACTGCTTATCAAGCCGGAATCTTTGGACGACGGAAGATCGATTTGTGTTATATCACCCGTAATGACAGCCTTGGAATTGATACCCATTCTCGTAAGAAACATCTTCATCTGAGTGAACGTGCTGTTCTGAGCTTCATCAAGAATTACAAAAGCATTATTCAGCGTTCGGCCTCTCATATAGGCAAGCGGCAGAATTTCAATAATTTGCTGATCAATATATTTTTTTAATATATCTTTCGGAAACATATCATCCAGTGAGTCATAAAGGGGTTTTAAATAAGGATCGATTTTTTCTTTAAAATCACCCGGCAGGAATCCCAGGCTTTCACCTGCTTCCACTGCCGGTCTGGCCAATACTATTCTTTTGACCATTCCGTTTTTAAGATATGAAGATGCCATGGCGACCGCGAGATAGGTCTTTCCGGTTCCCGCCGGTCCGATTGCAAAAACAATATCATTATTGCCCATTTCTTCCAGTAGGTGGCGCTGTCCGTCTGATTTTGGTTTTATATACCCATCATTTGACGTCAAAGAAATGTCAGACGATACATATTTTGGTTCAGAATCCGCGCCATTCGGCTTGGTTTCATTTGCTTTTACAATCTGAACGATAACCTGAATATCTTTGACTGATAAAATTTGTTTTTTTTCAAGCAGAAAGCTGATCTCATCAAAGATCTTTTTAACAATCGTCACATCCTGGTTTTCGCCTATAATCTTTACATCATGCCCACGGGCAATTAGTCTCACAGGAAACTGATCTTCAATCTGTTTGATATTTATATCCTGATTACCATAAAACAGAACAGGATCCAGATTCTCCCTTAGACTGTAAACAACTTCAATCAAATTATTCCTGTCTCCTTAAAACAAAAAAAGCTTCCGGAATAAAACCACCAGAAGCTTTTTAAATTTTTACTTAATTATACATTTTGTTCAAAACTTATTAACGGGCAATCTTGAGCACCTGGTATGGATAAATCATATTAGGATCATTGATGGTGCTCTTGTTGGCATCATATAATTTCTGCCATTTAAAGGAACTGCCATAAACATTTGAATAGCCCGCGATTTTTGAAAGATATTCACCTTTTGCGACCAGATGTTCATTTGGTCCTACAACCCGCGGGATTGAGAAAACTTGATTTACAAAAATCAAATCGGGATCTTTAATCTGATCACGGTTTGAAGTATAAATTCTCATCCATGCGTATGCATCTGCATAAATGTCAGGTTTGGCTGCTATCTTCCAAAGATAATCACCTTTTACTACAGTGTATGACGGAGGTACCGCGGCCTTGCCCTTTTCTTCAGCCTGGGCAATCAAACTTTCGATTGAATTAAACGCAGCGGCATTTTCACTTAACAATGACAAATTGTTTTTCTTTAATTCCGCAACTCGTGCTTTGAAGGCATTGAGTTCATTCGATTTTGAGTAAATTTCTTCAGGAGACATACTCAAAAATGCGTTCACATCAGTTTTCAATTTGTTTAATTCACTAACATACGCCTGATTACCAGCTTTATCGGAGCCGGCTAATGCGTAAATTTCATCCCAGGTTTTATCAATACCTGTCTGGGTATCGGTTAATTCCTGATTCAGAGCGGCTATTTTAGTATCTTCTTCAGTAATACCTGTTTGTGCCGTCTGCAATCTTTGCTGCCATTCTGCCAGATAAGCGTTATACTGTTCCTGAGTCATTTCCTCATAATTGTAGGAAACCTGAGCAAATGCTGTGTTAAAAGTTACTAACGCTACGAGCAAAATTGACGTAAAATATAATTTTGTCAATTTCATCATCACAGTTCTCCTGTCTTATAATAAATATTTATTTACCTGTACTCATTGCTGCTCGTTCTTCGACAGCTTTGGCAACTTTTTCTTTCTCAGCTTTGACCTTTTCAAGTTCAGCCTTTTTTGCATTTACATTTGCTTCTAATGCCTGGCTTTCGCCTTTTTTATCCGCAAGTGTTTTTTCGGCAGCAAGGGCCGCTGACTTGGTCTCTTCCAATTGCTTTATTTCTTCTTCACTCGGCTTCCATCCGCAACTCGTTACGGAGATTACAGAGACAGTGAACAGCAATATCATGAAGAGATTAAACGATTTCTTTACTTTTCTCATGAATCGAGCCTCCTAATTGTGACAGTTCTGGGGTTTCATTTAATGATGAAAGTAACAAATTAACTAAATTTTGTCAAGTTATATTTATTCCTAAAGCTAAGTGTTTCTTGTCTTTATACAATTTTTAATCCTAACTCTTTTAATTGGTCTTCCGAGACATCCGATGGCGCTCCGTCCATTAGTGAAAGCGCTGAACTTGTTTTCGGAAAAGCAATCACATCACGAATTGAATCAGATCTTGTTAACAGCATCACAAGGCGGTCAAGACCAAAAGCAATTCCCCCATGCGGTGGAGCCCCGTATTCAAAGGCTTTCATCAGAAATCCGAATTTCGCGTCCGCCTCATCAGGACTCATTTTCAGAACATCAAACATTTTCCGCTGTAAGTCTTTTGTATGTATTCTGATGCTGCCGCCGGCGATTTCATTCCCATTTAACACAAGATCGTACGCTCTGGCAATGACTTTTTCCGGTTCCTTATCCAGCTTATCCAGGTCTTCCTTCTTTGGGCTGGTAAATGGATGATGTCTCGCTACATATCGATTTTCATCATCGCTAAACTCCAGCAAAGGGAAATCCAAAATCCATAAGAGAGAAAACGCATCTTTATTTATTAGATTCAACATTTCAGCTAAATAAATACGCAGGTGGCCAAGAACTGTGTAAGTGATCTGATATAAATCCGCTATAATTAATATTAAATCATTTTCTTCAATGTTCAAAGCATTTATTAATTTTCTTTTTTCATCATCTTTCAAAAACTTTGATATTCCGCCGGTAAATTCACCATTTTCATATTTGACATATGCAAGGCCCTTCGCGCCGGCCTTTTTTGAATCTTCTACTAATTGATCAATTTTTTTTCTGCTGAGTCCCGCACCTGAAGGTAAACGAAATCCGGCAATCACACCCGCGTCAGCTAATACTTTATTAAAGGCGACAAAATCCGATTCCGCAAATATGTCGGTTAAATTATGAATGCGAAGATCAAAACGAAGATCAGGTTTATCTGATCCGTATGACTCAAACGCTTCTTTATAGGTCATTTTTTGAATTTTTTCAGAAATTTCATAACCGATCGTTTCCCTGAATATTTTCTTTATAAGCCTTCCCGCCATATCCCTGATATCATCTTCGTCAACAAATGACATTTCTATATCAATTTGTGTAAATTCCGGCTGCCGGTCTTTGCGGAGATCCTCATCCCGAAAACATTTTACGATCTGAAAATATTTATCAAATCCCGCGACCATCAGCAACTGCTTATAGGTTTGCGGCGACTGCGGCAATGCATAGAAACTGCCCGGGTAATTACGGCTCGGCACCAGGAAATCCCGGGCTCCCTCGGGTGTACTCTTCATTAAAACAGGAGTTTCGATTTCAACAAATCCCTCATCATTCAGAGAATCTCTTACAATTTTATAAATCTTGCTTCTGGTGAGCAGATTTTGCTGCAGCGATCTTCTTCGCAAATCCAAATAGCGATATTTGAGTCTAAGTTCTTCATTAACATCCAAATTCTCAATTATTTCGAATGGTGTCGTTTTAGCAATATTCAGTATTTCAAGTTCACTGATATGTACTTCGATCTCACCCGTATTCATCTTTTTATTAACAGATTCCGGTGGTCTTTTTTCTACGACGCCCTTCACCGCTATTACATATTCTGTCCTTAATTTTTTTGCGTTTTCATAAACCGGTTTACTCACTTCCGGATTAAATACGACTTGAGTAATCCCGTATCGATCCCGAATATCAATAAAAATCAATCCTCCGTGATCACGCCACTTATTCACCCATCCATTCAATACGACAGTCCGGCCAAGGTAATCCAGGTTCAAATCCGCGCAGTTATGCGTTCTTTTCATCGATGTTAAACTCCTTCTAAAAAATGGCGTTAATTTACGCAATAAACCCAAAGTTAACAAATTTGTCACAAAAAAAAGCCGCTAAAAAGCGGCTTAAGATGTGATATTTTTTATTCAGGTTTCTAACTGCTGAAAATATATTTTTGTCTGAAGGATACATCACCTTCACTGGCATCAATTTTATCAAATCGCCATCTTCTGATTCTCGAGATGACACAATTTTCAACATTTTTATTCCGAATTGTTGAGTCAATTATCCGGACATTATCAACCCGGCCATCTGCCAAAATCGAAAACTGAACAGTGATACTGCCCTTAAGATTCGGATTAATCCGGGATTCTTTTTTATAACAGTTCTCGATGGCATCCGCGTGTTTGGCGATAATTCTGCTGATGGCATCCGCTGATCGATTTGCCGATTTTGATCCCTTTCCGGAAACAGTTCCTTCTTCCATTTTGATGGCAAAGGAGCCCTGACGTTTTATTGAAACAGAACCGCTCTGACCAACACCGCTCTGGACAAGATCATCAATCCCTGCTCCTCCGGAACGATTTCCGCCTGAGGACCGTGCGCCAAGCACTGACCTGCTTGCGCCAGATGACGCTGTCTGCAATCCGCCTACACTTCCCAATACCTGCTCCAGATCGCCTACCCCGCCAGCACCACCGGAACCAAGAACGTCGTAAACAGCATCACCTGATCCACCGCCTCCGCCGGCCGAGAGCTCAGCTAAAATTCCTGAACCTGCGACTGACTGCTCCATCGCGGCACGCTGTGCTCCTCTTCTGGCAGCCGCTTCACGCCGCATATTTCTTCTTTCAGAAGCCGATGTACCTGTCGCTTCCGCGCGTTTTCCTTCATCACGTTTTGCGCGTTCATCAACTTTTTCCTCAGGCTTTTCTTCTTCTCCCAGACCTGCTCCGATTTCTTCAGTTGCTTGCTGTACAGGTTCTTCAAATTCTGCGGCATAAAATTTCTGTATATATTTTCTTTTAATTTCTTTGTCGATCAAGTCCTGCGGATACTCATGATTGGCCAAATATATAACCAGACCATAGATCAGTGCCAATGAGGCCAGAAGAATTGTGTAAAACCTTCTGTCGATACTTTCCCACATATTTCTTTCGAACTCTTTTGGGAAAGCCACAAGTCGATAGCCGCCTGCACCCGCTGGTCTTGATGCGCCCTGCACATTTGGTGTTTTCATTAACTCACCTTTTTGTAGTTTGATACTAATCTATTAGCCTGCTTTAATCGTCAAGAGACGCATTTTATAAAAATCTGATCTACTGCATGTAAACATCACCTTAAAAAGTAATTCGAAAGGAATTTTTTCATCCCCCTGTATTATTACTTCATGAGTGAATTCCTTACCGATATCAATTTCGAGTTCCCGCTCCTGTTTAGCATATTCACCCAGCTTAGCGAATAAAGATGTTATGACCATCTGATCTTCAGGAATATCTTTAATCGTTGCGACTACATTATCGTTAACGAGAATTTCATTTTTCGAAATCGAAACGTTTAATTCCTTTTTTGGCTTTTCACCCTGGACTGATGTCGGCAATCTCAATACTTCTGATGGTGTAACCAGTGCCCCTTCTGTAGAGAATGATTTTAAAAGAAACAGAAGGATAATGGTCATCATGTCCATCATCGAGTTCATATTGAGACTACCTGATTCTGCAACAAGGTGTTTCTTTGATTTTGAAGGTTGGTAAGCCATATAATGAACGCTCCGTTATTGTCTATTATAAAATACTGCCAAAATTTATTTCGGGAAATAAAGGCAAAATCGCATTTTCATCTTCATAGGTCTGTGAAGTATCCATAACTTTGATGATGACCTGGTATTCAATTTCCTTCGAAGCTGTGATCACAGCGCGATTTTCGTCCTTAAAACCTTTCCCTTTTACTTTCTTCTTGATTTCGACAAGCTTCTCTTTCAGCTTATCATAATCGTATGTTCCGTCTTCTGACACGGGAACTGTCGGACCGTCTCCTTCTTCTCCGGCGAGTAATGTCTGGGCATTGCCGATGGTTATCCCATCCTTTGTTATAGCGATCTTCAATCCCAGCTTAAGTTCTTTTTCCTGAACTTCATTCTGTTCGCCGTCGCCGGCGCCTCCAACAGATTTACTCGGAGGCACATTTATTTCGATCACCCCAAGCTTTACCCATTCGGCACTGGCGATAAGCAACGGAATCAGCACAACCATCAAGTTCATGACAGGCCTGATATCCAGCTCCATGTCTACCTCTTCGCCTTTTCGGCGAAGTGAAGGTTTATATGCCATTATTTATTTTCCTTCGTTTCTTATCTGTTGCCGGTTATCAAGTTGATCAGTTTTACCAAATGTTCATCCAGTTCATCAATGATGTTGCTTGTTTTACTGGTGATATAAGTATAAACGATCAGAGTCGGGATTGCCACCATTAGACCAAATATTGTTGTATTCATAGCGGTCGAGATACCTGTGGCCAGAAGTTTACTTTTTTCTGATTCAGGTACACCTTCACTACCTACAGCCGCGAATGAAAGAATAAGACCGTAAATCGTGCCCATCAGTCCTGTAAGTGTCGCAACGTTTGCAAGCATGGAAAGATAGCCGGTTCTTTCTCTCAACTTAGGAATAACTTCCAGAGTGCCTTCATCAACCGCATTCTGAATGGCCCGGAAATCAAGAGTTTCACTTTCATTTGCCCGTTTTAATCCGCGAAGCACAACAAACGGCAGAGCTTTTTGCTTGCCTTTTTCACATAGCTCTATGGCCCGTTCAATATTGCCTCCCGCAACCAGCTTTCTAACTTCTGTCATGAATTTATCAGCATTGACGTTTGATCGCACGACAATATAATATATTCTCTCAATCGAAATTGCAGCTGCAACGGCAGCAAATAAGGCGATCGCATACATGTAAAAGGATCCTTCTGCACTAAATGCAAATGCATCACCAAATTGGGTTAAGAATAACATAAACTAATCCCTCCTTAAAATCATTTTCTGCCTATCTAATGGTTTTTATTTATGCACATTTAATAATTGCTTTATATCAATCTGATCTACGGGTTCTTTACTGTTCTTAAATTCAAATACGAATTTTTCCCCTTCACCCACAATTTCACGGTAGAAGGATTTTTCGAGGTTTGTGTCATCGAACTCTGGTTTTATTCGGTCTGAAAACAGTGTAACTTGAGGTTTTTCTATAGTTATTTTTATTTCGCTCACTTCAAGCTCTATTACATCATCTGCGTTCTGGTTTTGTGTCCGGATTTGCTGATTATTCGTATCCTGTCCAATAACACTGGCAGCGAACACAAAACACAGACTGATTGTCAAAAATATGACTTTCATAAACCTATTCCTTTATTGATTAACAGAAATGCGGTTTTTATTCAAAATATTTATTTTTTTAAGTATGGAAACATCGACATCATATGTTTTTACTTTAGCTTTTTCTTGAGCCGCGGCGGTGATATCCGCTGGCAAAATATCGAAGGTCCCATAGAATTTTAGACCACCAGCCGTCATATCTTTGTCTTCAACATCGATAGCGATCTGATTACTGCCCGGCTTAAGAAAAATATCAAATGTATAGTAATCAAGCGTGTCAAGTTTTGCGAATGAATTGTCACTATCATCAATGATATATTCCCCATTCAAATAAAATCTGAAATCATCATCCGCGGTAAGGAAGATCTCACCGGAAACAGGTGTTCCGTCAAGCTGGAATTCTTTCCTGAAAAATGCAACCGTATCCGCCGAAACTAACGCGGACGTGTCAACCACAACCATTGTTGCCGATGTATCAGGCTGAATGTTCAGGTTCAGTGAATCGGCGACGGCCAGCGTATCCGCAGCCGAAAGGCTTGTTTGCTGCGACGTGAGCGGTATCTGACTTATCCAAATTGATTTAGGATTGACCCCCAAAGCCGCAAACTGATTATTATAATCCGGTACTATTTGCGGAGATGACCAGTCCGAATCATTAAATTCCGATTTTGTCCATTGATCCCCATAATAACGCTTTGTGTACAGCCAGGATTCATCTGAAGAAACTATAATTTTCTCTTTCTCGATACTCGCGGAGTAGGTAACCGGATCAAGTTTTATGAGTTTATAAAGCAATTTATTTGCCCAAAGATTCTTGATATCATAATCCTGTCTTACCTTGTAGGCATTCTCCAGAATAGCCAGGGAATTATCGTTAAAAGAATAATAGTAGGTTTCGAACATTACTTTTGCGTCATCGAAATTATAATTTTCTGTTGAATCAAATTTCACGGTATAATTATCACTGATCGCATTGGCGGAGTCCGAGAGACCGCTCATTCGGTCTGTTATTTCAACCGCGTAGCGGAGAAGACGATCCTGCGTATTGCGGACGATATCATTTTGAATGCCGTTTTCCTGTGCAAGCACCAACGTTTTTGTGTATGAATCTATGATTTTTTCAGATAAAATTTTTGTAAAATCTATCATTTGGCTGGCGCTATTGTCCAGCGCGTAATAGTCCTGTCCCTTTGCGTTTAGTGTTCCAAACTCTTTTTCGACGAGATCCATTATCTGACGGGTTATGGAAGTATATTCACCCAACGCAACATCTACCAGCGATTCAAATTCCTCCGCAAGTATATTGGATGTTAACAATATCTGACGTTTAGATTCTTCGACGTATTTGTTGGAAAGACCCATCGCCTCCGCTTCTTTTATATTGCTAAGATGCGATTCGATTGTCTGCGTGATGGCGGGACTGACCGCCTGCTGAAACAGCTGGACTTCGAAAATAATTTTTGTCAAGGGTTCATCATTCGGCGGTTTCACGTCCAGAGCGTAATAAATATTTTCTGACGTAAGCGAAGCCATTGTGTACTGCAGCTCAGAAACTTTATCTCTCGCTTTTTCCTGAAATTTTATCCCCAGTTCTCTTGTAGAATCTCTTTCCGCCGCTCTGGCCAATACGGCAGTGGTGTCACTGCCAGCATCTACGACATCCATCGTTGAATCCGCTGAGACGTAAAGATCTACCCCCAATTTTTCCGCGAGAATGGGAATATTTGTTACAACATTTTTATATTCATCAACTGATTTCTGGAACAAAGCCGCTGACTGTTCATTTATTCTTTTCTTTTCAAGAAAAAACTTATTTACATCCAGATTTGGATCAATTTCCTGAGATGCATAAATTCTCGCGAATTCTTCATAACTTTTTGCCGTATTATAAGTAGCCTCAAAACTACGCGGTGAACCGAATGTCAGAACTTTTGAATAAGTCTGATTAAGCTCTGTTAATAAGTTTTTTAATCTTTCCTGCTGATAATCTATATTGCTCTTTGGTTGAGTCATCTTGATAGATGTAAATTCCGTATGGAGAATTCCGGCCAGTTTGTTTACTGCTTCCCCGGCTATATATGCATTCGGATCTTTTCCGCTTTTTCTGAAAGCTTCACTTTTCTGGATGGCCTTATTGAATTCGACCTTAGCGGCTGTTTCCTGCCCGTTGTCGAGATAGTAATTACCACGTTCATAAAATGCGGTGACCGTTCTTGGATCATCCGGATACCGTGTTGCAAATTCTGCATATATACCGTTTGCTTCGGTTATGTTGTCTGAATTCAGGTAAAGCTGCGCATTTTTGAAAAACAAATCCACCGAGTAAGGCTGCGATGGGAAAGCGGTAATATACATGTTATTGACGCGGATGGCATCTAACCATTCTTTGCCTTTTTCGAAATAGTAACTCGCGTTGTACAACGCTATTTCAGCATTTTTTGTATCCGTGTAATTTGTATAGATCCTCTCATAGGTCTGCCCGGCGTTCACATACTGTTCCAGCTCCTTATAATCATCCGCCATATTTTCAAGAGCGTCAATTGCGAACTTTGACTTTGGATGCTGAGAAGCAAGAATATCAAATGTTTCGATTGCCCTAACCCAGTCTTTGGCTTTCTGATAGTTCAATCCGCCGTTATAGAGCGCGCTCTCCACGAGCAGAGGATCATTGGCAACTTCATTATTTATTCGCACAAATTCCCCCGCGGCAGCGAAGTAATCTCCCTGCTCCGATAGAAATTCAGCATTCTTAAAAATGGCCTGTCCCAAACGTTTTTCTGCAAATTCCCTCTGTTCATCCGGAATTCTGTCATCACTCATAATACGTTTTGCTATGATTTCACTATCCTTGAACTTTCCGAGCGCGAAGTATGAATCCATAATCGACCGCAATGCCAGACTTTTCTCCTTTGCTCCCGGGAAACGCTTAACAAGGGTCTGGAAATATACTTTTGCTTCCGCGAATTTTTTATGATTATAATAAATTCCTCCTGATGCAGCGAGAAAATTGGGTGTATATGAACCTGTAGGAAATAGCCTGATATAGTTATCATACGCTTCGATTAACCTGGTCTCTTCCGGTGTCAGAGCTTCAGGACTGAGCTGCGCGATATCCGCAAAGTTAAACCGGACAGTATCACCTTTACCGTATTTAAGAACGACAAGTGTATCTGCATCCTTAACCGCATTTAAGGCCGCTGCTTCCTGATGGGAAGTCTCAAGATAATCATTACTGACTCTCATGTATTCTTCAAAAGCTTCTTCAAAACGCCCAAGTCTGCTGTCGAGCATAAATGCATAGGACCAGTTAATATCGTAGGCATTTGAATCCGTCGGGAAGGCTGTTAGATAATCTTTGCAATTTGCCGCAAACAATTCATATTGTTCCGTGCTGGGAAGACCTTCTGAATTTAGCTGTTCAGCTTTCTCCAGATCAAGCAGAATATTTGTCCGGAACGCGGCTTCAGCAATCTTATAAGCAGAATCAATATATTTTAGTTTGTCTGTTTTATCTGAAGTTTCCAATTTAGTATACCACTCCGAATCCGGGTTATACAGCCTGAATAACGTATCCCGTTCCTGATAGGCGTCGGTATCCCTTCCAAGTGAATAAAGCGCATTCACTATATTTTGTCTCATGAGCGGAGCTTCTTCGTAAAGCGGATACATATCAAGCAGATTAACGAACGCGTACATGGCTTTATCCTGCTCATCAATCTTTTGATAGGTCTGACCGATTGCGCGCATTATTTCAACACCATATTCTTTTTCGCCAAGTCGCTCAAGCAGCTTTCTTGCCTTATCCACCCCAGTCATCGTGTATGCTTCATCGGTGAAACTGATACCGATATACTCGATGGCCTCATCCCTCACATTGGGATTAGAAATTTTATCCGAAGGATCCAGTTTTTTGGCAAGTGTAATATCATCCGCGACGGCCATGAAGTAAGTGATCGCGTCATTATAGTATAACGGGTCACGCGCCGCAAGCTTATAATAACTCCACCCCAGTTTGTACAATGCTTCGTCATACCGTTTAGAGTCGCTATATTTTAATACTTTTTTATAAAGCTGAATGGCTTTTTTAAGTTCGACAATACCTTGCTCTTCGTCATCTTTGTCATCCCTGGGAGAAAAATAATACTCGGCAAGCTGAATATATGATTCCGGCGCGAAAGGACTATCCGGGTATTTATCGATAACTTCCTGATACAGCCTGCGACTTTCATTTCCCCTGCGCATACGTTCGAGCAGCCAGGCCTTATTGTAAAGAGCATCATCCGCATAATCACTGGCCGGATATTCATTAAGTAAACGATCATATACTTCTATGCCCTTTGTGTAGTCGTGAACAGGGAAAGAAGGCATTTTGGGTTCTTCTGATATTTCACCGGCATCAAAAAGAGCCAGCTTTTTTTCGTATTCGAGGATAGTCTTATCATATTTCTCTACTTGCTGATCGTAATTTCTGTCAGCATCTTCTATATAATATTCAGCAATTCTAATGTAAATATGATCTCTGTTTTCGACCTTGGAAGCTTTATTTGTCAGAAAATCCTCGCCGACTTTCAATCCTTCGTTTCTAGATTTTTCTTCTTCTGATCTCAGCTTATTGACATTCTGCTCATAATATTTTTTGATTTTAATCAATTCATCGAGATTAACTTTGTCAAAAAGGCTGTCTCTCTGGGCACCGGTTTGATCAGCCTGCCCATAAACCGTTTGTATGGACAAATATCCGTACAACAACACCAAAAGAAACAAACGGGTCAAAGACATTTTATTCATCATAGATTTCATAATATTTTTTCCAAGATTGACAGTGTTTTTATGAATCGATCAAATTATTGCTCAGAATCCCTTTTAATCACCGGCGGCGCGGTCGTGTTCTGTGTGCCTCTTGCTTCTGTCTCATGAGTATCGAAATAAGATTCCTCAAACTGTCTGTTCAGTTCCTCTCTCTCACGAAGTCGTTCCTGCCGTCTTACCCTCCTGGTCATCAAGGTAATTTCACTCTCAATTAAACCAATCTTATGTTCAAGGTATTCTTTCCGCTCCATTAAAAAATCATTAATCTGTTCAATCTGTTTCTGCATATCGGAAATATCCTGCTCTTTGCTGTTTTTTATGGAAAAATTAACGTTGGCCACGCCAAAAGCGCCATAATCGCTCCATCTGCCCAGATTAATATTGGAATGCATCATATCAAGGTTGTAAGCCCATGATTCCAGATAGTCAATTTTATTCAGCAGCTCCGTAAATCTATCTTTCTGGAGTTCCAGCTCCACTTCACGTTTGTAATTTCTGGAACCTTTCGCCTTCTGAATATCCACATCAAGCTGAGAGATACGCTTCATAATATTCTCACGCTCTAATCTCGATTCATCACGCAGCGATTGGATTTTTGCATTCTCGCTTTCGATCACACTTTCCTTTCTGGCAAGCGGATGTTCGTCAAAATAATTAATACCGAGCGGAGAGTTCTCCTTTCCGGGGTAGGCATTGATCGAACGATAGATCTTCAATTGTAAATCTTCGATTCGATTCTTTATCTTCTTTTCACCTTTTTCATCGGCTATTGCCTTCAGGCGGTCAAGCTCTTCGATCTGTTCGTTCAACCGCTTAATTTCATTTTTCGCGGCGATACCTTCTGAACTGACATCGGAATAAGTGAGTTCGACCAGCGGTTTTTCAATTTTGTCCTTCATTTCTCTCGCCTGGTAATACCCGGAGAGATTATTTGCAGCAAGCGATTTCTTTTCCAGATTATCGGCGGCTCTGTATGAAGCGCGCATATGTTCCCGCTCTTCATTCATTCTGTCAGACAGTTCTTTGACATCTTTTGTGCCGTAAGCATATTCAAAATTATCAAGCGCTCCGCTAACATTTTCTTCAAGCTGGTTTATATATCCCAGCAGAGTTCGCGCTTCGAGATAATAATCCGATCCGTTAAATGATTCTATAATCGCATCCAGATACAGTTTGGCTGTGGTAAAATCTTTTTCTTCATCCGGCAGTTTTTTTAATTCAAGTTTGTAGTAACTCCATGCGTACCCAATCAGAACACGGTCATATTTGCTGAACTGTGAGCTTATCAAATCGAAATACCTGATAGCGCCATCTATATTGCCTGTTTCGTAACTCAAATAACCCAGTTTCAAAAGGACCGCGAAACGAAATTCAGGATGCAGACCGGAAATTGAAAGAAGATTCGTAAACTGCTGGATTGCTTCTTCATAATTATTGGCGCCCGCGTAAGCTTCCGCCAGCAAGAATTTGGCCTGACGCGAGTATTCCGATGTTGCGGAAATTTCATACGCATACTTTACGGCGCTTTCATAATCACCGCTTTTTAAACCTGCCATCGTAACCAGAAGCAGTGTTTCATCATAATATGATGCACTCGGCGATGTAATCACTTTCATTTTTTCAAAATAGGCGAGTACGTTTGAGTAATTCTCAAAATGATATGACAAATAAATCAACCTTCTGAAAGCCTGAGCCGAATAAACGGATGAAGGATATTTTTCAACCAGATTTTTAAAACCTTCGAGGGCCTGACTATATCGCCCCAACGCAAAATTGGATTCACTTTGATAATAAACACAGTCATCAAGATTTCCGAATGTGCCGTATGTTTTTAGGATTTCTTCGAATGATTTTCCCGCCAGATTATAAAATCCGAAATTATAGGCGTATGCGGCTTGCCTAAGCTCATTCCTGAACATTCTGTTTTTTTGATCTGCTGTGCCGTTTTTAATTAGTCTGTTTTTTATTATCTGGATGTCCGTCCATCTCAGATGATACTTAAGCCGCTCGGTATGTCTCCACTCTTCATAAACATCAAATATGCTGGCGTTCCCATTTCCACCTGTTCCGGAGGAGATTCCCATTTTATTGGATTCACCGAACGATTGAACAAAATTTGTTTTCGTGCGGTTGAGACCTTTCACAAAACTGGGATTTTCTTCCAGACGCGCGCCGGTGTCGAGCTTTGTCATTTCTTCAGCCAGGTACAGAAGCTGTATAGCATCTTCTATAACCTTTTGCTTTTTAAAATCAATCGTACCCGCCCGGATAGTCTCCTTTATCCTTCTCTGCAATTCATCAATAAATTGATTGAGCTTGGCAGAATTTCCGGAATTAAGCCTCTGTTTTAACGCCTGGATCTCTACAAGATGCTCCTGTAATCCTTCGAAATACTGATCGCGAATTTTTGATGCATTCGTAACACGGTATTTGATTTCATTATTGATCAGACGAATCTGTTCTATAAGAAATCTTTCATTATGAATGCTTTCCTTACTCAGGTCGCCGATCATACCAGTTACATATACCCTGAGGGCCTGATTGAACTCCAGATCAGTCTGTGCAGCTTCCTGTGCGGCCGCGGGGAAGAATGAAATCAGTAAAAAGAAGAAAATACCAGCAGACAAAGAAAGGGTCTTTGAAATCATATTTTTGACCTACTTTTTATGAACCCTTTTGACAAATCCTTGGGCTTAATTTAATATTATTTTATACCCAGTCAAGGATTATAAACAAATAGCGAACTCTAAATTTTCAAATAAAATCAGCAAATATTAACAAAAAAGGGTTATTTTAGTTCAGATACTTTAAGTCTGTTTATTGCTCTTTCGAGAGCAAACCGTACTCTTTCATAATCGATATCTGAGGCGTGAGAGGCCAGTCTTTCAGCAGCTCTTTTTTTCGCATATTCCGCCCGGGCCACATCAATTGACTCAGCTAATTCCGCGGATTCAACAATCACTTTTATGACGTTGTCTTTAACTTCGCAAAATCCGCCGTTTGTGGCCAGATAGAGTATTTTACCGTCCGGTTTCTCGATTTTTATGACTCCGATTTTGACCACTGAAACAAGAGGAGCATGATTGTTTAGTATCTGGAACTGTCCCATTTCTCCCGGAACCACACAGCTGTTAACCTTTTCTGAATAAGTAACACCGAATGGAGTAACAATTTCCAATTCCAACTCCGATGTCATACGATATCTCCCTATAGGTTCGACTGTTCCTGATAAAACTTAAATAAAAAGATGACGACCTGAGTCATCATCTTTCCATGATTTATTGATCAAACTAATTGTACTAAATATACTTCTTACTTGATTTTCCCGGCAGCTTCAAGTACTTCATCGATTCCGCCGACCATGTAGAACGCCTGCTCGGGTATATCATCATAGTCACCCTTTACTATGCCCTTGAAGCCTTTGATTGTATCCTCGAGCGGAACATATTTTCCGGGAGTTCCGGTGAACTGCTCGGCCACAAAGAACGGCTGGGATAAGAATTTTTGAATTTTTCTTGCCCTTGAAACAACCAGTTTATCCACATCACTCAACTCATCCATACCTAAAATGGCTATGATGTCCTGAAGATCTTTGTATTTTTGCAGCGTTTCCTGAACACTTTTTGCCACATTATAATGTTCGTCGCCAACCACTCTCGGATCAAGAATTCGCGAACTTGAATCCAGTGGATCCACAGCCGGATAAATACCAAGCTCTGAGATTTGGCGTGATAAAACAGTGGTTGCGTCAAGATGCGAAAAGGTTGTCGCGGGCGCCGGATCTGTTAAGTCATCCGCAGGGACATAAATAGCCTGAACCGAGGTGATTGATCCCTTTTTTGTCGATGTAATCCGCTCCTGGAGAGCGCCCATCTCAGTCGCAAGAGTCGGCTGATAGCCTACGGCCGACGGCATACGCCCAAGAAGCGCCGAAACTTCGGAACCGGCCTGCGTAAACCGGAAAATATTATCGATAAAAAGCAGAACGTCCTTCCCCTCTTCATCACGGAAATATTCGGCAACAGTCAAACCCGAAAGCCCTATTCTCTGCCGTGCTCCCGGCGGTTCGTTCATCTGACCGAACACAAGAGCCGTTTTATCTATAACGCCGGATTCCTTCATTTCCAGCCACAAATCATTTCCCTCACGGGTACGTTCACCAACTCCGGCAAAAACCGAATATCCCCCGTGCTCGGTCGCGATATTACGGATAAGCTCCATAATAAGAACGGTTTTACCAACACCCGCGCCGCCGAACAAACCTGTCTTTCCACCCTTTGCATAGGGTTCGAGCATGTCAATAACCTTAATTCCTGTTTCGAGAATTTCATCCGAGGTGCTTAGTTCTTCCATGCTTGGCGCCGGTCTGTGAATCGGATACCTCTTAGCAGTTTTTATCGGTCCCAGCCCGTCAACCGGATCACCGGTAACATTCATCAGGCGGCCAAGTGATTCCGGACCCACAGGGACGGAAATCGGCTCGCCCAGATCAATCACTTCAGTTCCGCGAACCAGCCCGTCAGTGGAATCCATCGCCACTGATCGTACCATATTTTCGCCAAGATGTTGCTGAACCTCTGTAATTAAATCACTGCCGTCTTCTCTTACTATTTTTACCGCGTTATGGATAGCCGGAAGCTTACCTTCGCTAAATTCCAGATCCAGCACCGGTCCGATTATCTGACTAATTTTTCCTTTATTCATAGAAACTTGTTCCTGCATTTAATGAGTCTTCTAACCTTCCTTCAGAGCCTCTGCTCCGCCGACGATCTCGGAAATTTCACTTGTAATCGCGGCCTGTCTGGCTCGGTTATAATAAAGTGTCAATCTGCCAACCATTTCCTCCGCGCTGACAGTCGCGTTCTCCATCGCTGTCATCCTCGCGCCCTGTTCGGCTGAATTACTTTCCAGGAGTATCCGCCAAATCTGCACATTCAAATCTTTCGGAATAACTTCATTCAGGATTGCCGTCATATCGGGCTCAAAGATAAAATCAACATGTGATTTTTGTTCCGCCATTTCCGGATCGGGCACAAAGGGAAGGAATTGTTCAACAATTACATTCTGCTGAACGGCAGATTTAAATTCATTGTAAATAACTTCTATCCGGTCAAACTGATTTTGCACATAATACGAAATCAGATTCCGGGAAATTTCAAGAGCGTCTTCAAAATTCAGATGATTAAAGAAATTTAGTTTTCTGTCATGAATTTTGTAATCTCTTTTCCTGAAAAAATCATTTGATTTGCGGCCGACAGGATAAATATATACTTCCTTCGAACTATAATCTGCAACCCGTTTAACTGCCGTCCTGAGAATATTGCCGTTAAACGCTCCGCACAGCCCCCTATCCGCTGTCACAACAACGAGAAGCACTCTTTCCACCGGACGTGTTTCGAGAAGCGGGATTGACTGAATATCAGCCGAAACCGCGGTTAAATGGGCAATCAAATCACGCATTTTATAAGCATACGGTCTTATGGCCAGAATATTTTCCTGAGCGCGCCTTAATTTTGCAGCCGCTACCATCTTCATCGCTTTGGTAATCTGCTGGGTGCTGCGCACACTCGTAATTCGGCGCCGGATCTCCCGTAGTGTAGCCATTAAACTCCCTCAACCTTAAAATTAGCGATAAACGATTCGACTACATTTTTCAATTTTTCTCTAATTTCATCTGTTAAAGTCTTTTGCTCGCTGATTAACTTCAGCACATCCTGGTGTTTCATATCGATATAATCCAGAAATTCTTTTTCGAAACGGCCGATTATATCCACCGGCATCTTATCAAGATATCCGTTGGTCGCGGCAAAAATGACCGCTACCTGCCGATCGAATTCCATCGGGACATACTGCCCCTGCTTTAAAACTTCAACCAGGCGCTCACCGCGTCTTAACTGCTGCTGAGTCGCTGCATCCAGATCGGAACCAAACTTTGCAAACGCTTCCATTTCACGATACTGGGCCAGTTCGAGACGTAAGCGTCCTGCGACCTGCTTCATTGCCTTGATCTGGGCGCTGCCGCCTACACGGGAGACAGAGATTCCAACGTTAATAGCGGGCCGAACACCCGAGAAGAACAAATTCGATTCAAGAAATATCTGACCATCGGTAATTGAAATCACATTGGTCGGGATGTACGCGGAAACGTCACCGGCCTGAGTCTCGATAATCGGAAGCGCTGTCAATGACCCGCCTCCAAGTTCATCACTCAATTTCGCGGCGCGTTCGAGCAGTCTTGAATGCAAATAGAATACATCACCGGGATATGCTTCACGGCCGGGAGGACGACGCAGCAGGAGCGATACCTGACGGTAAGCCCAGGCATGCTTCGTAAGATCATCATAGACCACGAGGGCATGACGACCGCTGTCTCTGAAGTATTCTCCCATTGCCGCACCCGAGTAAGGCGCTATAAACTGCAGCGGCGCCGGCTCACTGGCGCTTGCCGATACGACGATAGTGTAATCCATCGCGCCGTATTCTTCAAGCGTCCTCACCACTTTTGCCACGGTTGATGCTTTCTGGCCGATCGCCACATAGATACAAAACACATCTTTACCTTTTTGGTTGATGATAGTATCAATCGCGACGGCTGTTTTACCCGTCTGACGGTCGCCGATGATCAACTCACGCTGCCCGCGCCCGATAGGAATCATCGAATCAATCGCCTTAATTCCTGTCGCGAGGGGTTCTTTAACCGGCTGTCTCTGGACAACTCCAAGAGCCTTTCTTTCTACCAGCACAAACTTTTTCGCATCGATACTTCCCTTGCCGTCAATCGGCTGTCCGAGAGGATTCACAACCCTGCCCAGCAGCTCCTCACCGGCGGGAACTTCCACAACCCGCTTTGTGCGTTTAACAATATCGCCTTCTTTAATCAGCGTATCTTCGCCGAAAAGAATGACACCGACGTTATCTTCTTCAAGGTTGAACACCATCCCCATGACCTCATGAGGAAATTCAACAAGTTCGCCGGCCATAACTTTTTCAAGACCGTGTACACGAGCAATTCCATCACCAACCTGAAGCACAGTCCCTACTTCATATACATCCGCTTCTTTCTGGAAGTCTTTTAATTGCTTCTTTAAGATTGCAGAGACTTCATCTGGTCTCACTGCATTACTCATTAATTACTACCTCTTTTTTAAAATCATCAAGCCAGAAGTTTTTCACGTAACTTAATCAACTGATACCGGACACTGTTATCAATAATAATATCCTGAACCTTTACAACAAAACCGCCTAATACATCCGGATCAAGACGTTGTTTGAGAATCACTGTTTTTCCGATAAGATCTTCGATATTGCTCTGAATATTACCGATTTGCAGTCCGGATAACTCCACCACGCTCACCACTTCACCTTCAACCTGATTGCGGTGATTCAGCAAAAGAACATTGAACCGCTCAATCATTTCCGGTAAAAGGGAAATACGGTTTTTCTCATTAACCAGGAGCAAAAACCTGTATGTCAGATCATCCAATTTTGATTCAAACAATTGCTTTACAATCTGATATTTCACGGATTTGGAGATTAACGGATTGGCGATAAAATTGTTAAACTCATCATTGGTATCAACCAGTTTCTTAAGCTCCAGGAAATCCGCATCGATTTTTTCCAGTTTATTCTGTTCTTTTGCCAGCTCAAAAAGAGCTTTGGCGTATCGTTTCGAAACCCGATTCAACAGTTCTTTTCCTTATTAATTTTTAGACGATTTTGGCATCGACTCAATATAATCGTCGACGAGCTTTTTCTGTTTATCCTTATCCAGAGACTGAACAAGAATTATTTCCGCCGCTCCGATTGCCATATCGGCAACTTCCGCCTTCAGCGAAGCGATGGCGCTTTCTTTTTGCTGATCGATTTCTTTTTTTGCTTTTTCAATAAGCTGTGCCGAATTCACGCGCGCGCTCTCAAGAATTTCCTGTTTTGATTTTTCAGCCAGTTCCTGATTCTGTTTGAGAATCTTTTGAGCTTCCGTTTCCGCGTCAGCCATCAATTTTTTATGTTGTTCCAGCAACTTTTCCGCTTCTTCGCGCTGATTCGCGGCATTCTGCAAATCATCATGAATCGCATTTTCCCGATTTTGAATCGCCGCGAGCATCGGTTTTAACGCCACTTTATACAGGATGGTGATGACAATGAAAAAAGTGATCCATGTCCAGATCATCATCCCTGGATCTAATTCAAGCATTTTAATTTCCTCTTAGATCGATTATTTACTGGCCAGAAGGAAGCAGACTACTGCACCAAACAGCGCCACACCTTCAATCATCGCCGCCGCGATAATCATCGTTATACGAATTGCACCGCCGGCTTCCGGCTGTCTTGCTGTACCGTCCATTGCGGAAGCGGCAATTTTACCAATACCTAAACCCGCGCCAAACGTAACAAAACCAGCACCAAGTCCTGCTGCCAGATACGCGAAAGCCAATGACCATTCACTCATTATTAGATTCCTCCAAAATATGTAGTTTAAAGTTTACTCCAGTGTCAATTATTATAATTTCCGGCTAATGTTCCGGATTAACACTCATACCAATGAACAACGCCGATAAAACCGTAAAAATATACGCCTGAATAAAGGCAACCAGTAATTCAAGAAAATATACAAAAATCGCGAATCCGATCGAGACAGGCGAAACAAAAAATGACTTAAATATCATAATAAGGCCCAGGAAGGCAAACAGAACAATATGACCGGCCGTCATATTCGCGAAAAGACGGATTGTGAGCGCCACATGCTTTGCCACGAGACCCATTATTTCAATCACAAACATCAGCGGCCATAGAAGAACCGGCACCCCATGAGGAACCAGTGATTTATAATACCCTATCAGTCCGCTCTCCTTTATCCCAAAATATTGCGTCGAACCAAATGTGATCAACGCAAGTGCCGCGGTGACATTTATATTGCTCGTTGATGTGCTGAAAAGGGGAATCAACCCCATCAGATTACTGATCAGGATAAAAAAGAAGAAGGTAATCAAAAGAGGCGTAAATCGACGGCCTTCTTTTTCTCCCATGTTGGAGATCGCCACTTCATCCCTAATAAATACCACCAGCAGTTCGATCAGCGCGCCCGCCCCGCGAGGCACTTTTCGCGTGGGTTTGAAAGAGAGCTTAAACATCAGAATCAGAAATATGGCGGCAATCCATATCATCACAACATGATTTGTGATGGACAAATCCAGCGTCATTCCAAAAATATGAATTGGCTCAAAGTGCGGCAGGTGAATTTGTAAGCCGGGTAGATGCCATTGATTACTGTTTTGAAGATGATGCTCTATCCATTTTCCGATATTTTCGCCCTGGGCAGCAACGGTATCTGCAGCAGCAGTATTCGCAGCGACACTAAGTAAAGACATACAATCAATACCCTTTTTTAAGAGTCCTGTTGAGGATTAAGATTTCCCATATTTGATAAATAAAATATAATATAAACAAGCCAGATAAAAAAACAAAATCTTCTACCTGACTATAGCTAATAATTATGAAAATTATTATTAATAAAATTAAAATTCTGATAACCATACCCGTCAAAAATATTTTTGCAAACTCTTTTTGATCTTTTTTGAGCGAATACATTATGATAAAATAGGCAGCAACGATGTTGAGCGTTGAAAAAATTCCCGCCAGGAATAATCCAAGGTCCTGCTGTTCATTAAAATTAAAAGTTTTTGAAACCCCCCATGAAACAGCCGCGTAAAATGTCAGGATAATACAAAGACCCAAAAAGAATTTTTTAACCTTCAAACCTATTTTCGCTCCAATTCCTGAATCACTTTAATCATATTATAAAACCCTAAAATCAAACCCACGAAAACACCTATGATTAGAAACAAAGGCTGGTGATCAAATTTTTTATCAACCCAGTTTCCGGCTACGGCAAAAAAAATAACGCTTCCTGTCAAAACATATCCAATGTTGAGATAAGGTGCCGCCTTGTGAAACGCTTTATTCAGGTCGCTTGAGCCTGGTTTTTTGAAGTTTGCCATTAAATCCCGGGAACTTATTTCCCCGACGCGGCTTCCGCGGGGGCGCTTTTATCAGCCTGATTGATCCCCATGTCAGAAACACCGTCAAAAATTGCTCCTTCGTCGATAATCAGTTTTTTGGCTTTGAGTTCACCGATCAGGCTTGATCTGGCTTCCAGCACCAATTTTTCCTTGATGGTAACCTTGCCTTTTATCTTACCGCCCACGATCGCGTTGCTGGCGTCTATATCACCTTCAATTTCACCGCTTTCACCAATCGTCAGGGTGTTTTTACAACTCAAAGATCCTTTTATTTTACCGTCGATTCGAATGCTGCTGTCGGTGCGAATGTGTCCTTCGATCACAGTTCCCTTACCGATAAAATTAAGCTCTGTCGAACCCGCATCTGAATTTGTTCCTTTGAAAGCCACTATATCTCCTTTTAACTCTTATCTTTAACGATTTCACCAATATAAAATACCGGATCTACCGGATTGCCATTCTTCCATACTTCGAAATGCAGATGGGCACCCGAGCTGATCTTTCCCGTATCACCCAGCAGCGCGATCACCTGCCCTTTGCTTACTTTTTCCATTACACCTACGATATTTCTTTCATTGTGCTTGTAAAGCGACGAGAAACCGAATCCATGCTCAATGATCAACACATAACCCGCGTCATCCGTCCAACCCGCAAAAGTCACTACACCGTCAGCGGTGGCCCGGATAGGAGAACCCATGGGAGCGGCAATATCGATACCCAAATGGGGATCAGTCAGCAGAGAACTTACATCCAAACCCCGGGTCATAAACCCTTCAACCGGCTTGACACTCGGAATCGAATTAAAAATGGTCTTTCTCTGGTCAAGACTCATTTGCTCAAAATTTAATTTTGACAGCTGCAGCGTATCAACATCGCTCACTTTATCAACAGATACATAGCCGCTCAACGATGAACGAATTTGTTTCTCAAATTGCTGTACTTTGTTGAGATCCGCTTTTAACTGTTCCATCTGATTCAGACTTTTATGGAGTTTAAAATTCTCTTCTTCCAGTCTGTTGTAATCCAGTGCCACTTCGGCGACTTTCCAGTAACTTGCAGCGCCAGCCACAATCAGGACCAGAACAGCGATGCCCGCGCCGATAAGGAGAGTCAATATGCTTGTACGCAACCTGAACGATATCGGGGCTTCTTTATTATCCGGCACAATCAGGAATGAAAAATATTTTACTTTACGCTTTTTATGTCCCATAAGATTATTCTTAATTTACCTGCATTTTTTCAAAAATTTCGATAAGACGGTTCAGATCTTCCGGCGAATAAAAATCTATTTCAATCGATCCGCCCTCTTTGCGTGATCGTATACTGACCTTAGTACCGAACAGTTCCCTTAATTCTTCCTCAACTTTCTGAACAAAGACGGAACGCCGGGCACCGGAAGCCGGCTTTGTATCCGATTCTTCGCCGAGATCTTTTATCATCTTCTCGACTTTTCTGACCGACAGATTATTTTTTATAATTTTTCTGAATATCTGATTCTGAACATCCTGATCGTCAATTGCCAGAAGAGCCCTGGCGTGACCCATGGAAATTTCATTTTTTTTGACACCATTCTGGATATTTTGCGGTAATTTCAGCAAACGGATGATGTTCGTGATTGTCGTACGATCCTTGCCGATTTTCTGTGCGACGTCATCCTGTGTCAGATTGCATTCGTCTATAAGACGGTTATAGGCAACCGCCTGTTCAATGGGATTTAATTTCTCCCTCTGAACATTTTCGATAATCGCGAGCTCCAGCATTTCCTCTTTTGTATTCACCTCGATGATATATGCCGGTATTTTTGGTAGCCCAAGATCCGTAACCGCCCGCAGACGGCGCTCTCCGGCGATCAGTTCATAATGATTATCCACTTCCCGAATGGTAATCGGCTGAATAACACCTTTTTCCTGTATGGATGCCTTTAGTTCCCCAAGAGCGACCGGATCAAAACCGAGCCGGGGCTGGTATGGATTGGCTCTCACCAACGCCACATCAACTTCTATCAGTTTTTTATTATTGCTGGAATCCGATCCGTCTGTTTCAGGGATAAGCGCGCTTAACCCCCGGCCAAGCCTATTTGTTTTTTTCACCTATAACTTCCTCGGCAAGACTGATATAATTTTGGCTTCCGATGCAAACCGCATCGTACATAATTATCGGTTTTCCGAAACTAGGCGCTTCACCCAAACGGACATTTCGGTTAACAACCGTATTATAGACCTTTTCCTTAAAATACTCTCTGACTTCCGCGGCAACCTGATTACATAAATTCAGCCTGTTATCATACATGGTGAGTAAAACACCTTCTATTTCCAGACTTTTATTCAGATTTTTCTGCACAAGGTGAATCGTGTTCAGAAGCTGAGAAAGACCCTCAAGAGCATAATATTCGCACTGGATCGGGATCAATACCGAGTCCGCCGCGCTAAGGGCGTTTAAAGTCAGCAGACCAAGAGAAGGCGGACAGTCGATAAACACAAAATCATACTGATCTTTTAATTTTGACAGACTTCCGGACAACCGGTGTTCGCGGCTGTTGACTTCCACAAGTTCAATTTCGGCTCCCACCAGCCTTATGTGCGAAGGCAGAAGATCAAGATACGGAACATGAGTTTTTATCAGAGCGTCTGAAATATTTACATCCGCCAGCAGCACCTCATAAGTTGAGTATTTTTGACCATCCGGATCCATCCCAAGACCGCTCGTGGCATTTGCCTGTGGATCGATATCGACCAACAGAACCTGTTTTTCAGCAATAGCAATACAACTCGCCAGATTAATGGCCGTCGTTGTCTTTCCTACGCCGCCCTTCTGATTCGCAATCGCAATAATCCTGCCCATAAACTCCCATTCACATTAATAAAATATCTTGAATAAAGGAAATTCAGCATTCGAAAAACTGATTTAAATTAAGTTTTTAATTTAAATTTTTAATCGCCTCAAATCAAGGCAATTTCGGAAGGCATTTATTCCGGATTTAATTCTCCGCTTTTTTTCGGCTGTTTTCCATAAGCTCCCGCGCCTGCTCCAATCTCTTCTTATCTTTTTTTGAAAGGTTATCGCCGTATGAGCGCTCCAGCGCGAGCTTACTATGTCTGAAACAAGCGCCCTCATCCCCAAGACGGTGATAAATTTCGGCAAGACGCACCTGACAGTCAAGGTAATGCATCGGATTGGACTCCGGATTCTTTTCCATCAAAGATAATATCTTTAGGTAAGATGTCACCGCCTGCCGGTATTTTTTTGACTTAAAATACGTATGCGCGTTTGCCCACCACATGAACTGACTTTCAGGATAGGCCTTTACAACCTTCTCAGCCAAAATTTCGGCTTCCTTATAATCCTTATAATCGAGCAATACATAGATCAGCTGATGCATGGCCATATATTTACTGTATGATTTATTCCGGACGGTTTTTTTTATGTATTCAATTCCCTGTTCGCGATTATCCGGGATAAACGGAAGCCAAAGCACATGCCTGACCCTGGAACTGACCCAGTAGTTATATGTTCCCAGGCCAAGATAAGCATCGTATAGCGTACTGTCGAGTTCAACGGCGCGTTCCAGATATTTTTTGGCTTTCATCCCATTTGAAAGAGCCGGATACCATTTCCCGCACTGCCCGTCATAATATGCAAGATACCCGTAGGCGCTTCCCGCGTAAAACGCTATTTTCGCAAACGCGGTGGAATCGATATCAGGATTAGACTCAAGATAATTATCTGTTTTCCTGATCACTTTGTTTAAGGCATCGATAAATTTTTTTTCACCTTTTTGATTTTCAAAATGAGTCATTTTTGAATTCAGCACAGAGGCATAGTAAAAATTAACATCAATGCCCGAATCCCCCGCAGCCATTCTCTTTACCAAAAGAGATTCGGCTTCTGAAAAATGCGTATTGATGGTCAGATCAATGCTTTGCCTGATCCAGTCTGCATCCTGCGCCCGAGTGTTAACTTGGATCAGCAGCAGAACTACGGGGATTATGAGTCTCGATTTTATGAATAAAAATTTCATTTTTTTCTGATAACCGCGAATTTTCCTATCTTTTCAAAACCGTAGGCTTCGATCACGTAAATATATATACCGCTGGCAAGTCTTGTATTGTTAAGATCCCTTAAATCCCAGACAAATCTGTTTGTCTGCTCATTACCGGAATTCAGCGTTTTAAGATGACGGCCGTTTAAATTATATATATTGATGTTACTGTTCGACTGCAGATTATAAAAATTTATTCCATAGTCAGCGGTTTGTAC
>JBFXGD010000023.1:19918-30794 GCA_050178385.1 Calditrichaceae bacterium | reverse complement strand
GGCTGCAAAGAAGAGTTCGCAATGATTTGAATGAAATCAATAATGGCCGGAGGGATTTGTTTTTATAGATTGGGACTGGGAAGAATGCGGAGAAAATAAGATAAAAGAAAAAAGATAAAAGATAAAAGAAAAATTCAATGTGAGAGTTGTATATGAAGCATATAACATTAAGATTATTAAATAGAATGACCGGCTTTAGAAAGTTGGTAATATGCTGAATATTCTTGATGGAAATCCACAAGAAAGAATTGAGTTATATCGGAAAGAGATTATCGATTTACTAAAAACGGACGATCCTGACATTATAACAGAATTATATAACCGGGCTAATACGATTCGGGCCAGATATTGCGGAGAGGAAATTCATGTCAGAGGTCTTATTAATTTTTCAAACTTTTGTAAGCGAAGTTGCTTGTATTGCGGATTAAGAAAAAACAACACAAATATTCAGCGGTACCGCCTTACACCGAATCAGATTTTTACCACCGTCTCGGATGGAGTAAAGGCGGGATATAAAACGTTTGTATTGCAATCTGGTGAAGATCCCTACTACACTGATGAGATGGTGTCGGGACTGATCAGGAGAATTAAATCTAAATTCAATGTCGCCCTTACCCTTTCCCTTGGCGAACGCCCTTATTCGACATTAAAAAAATGGCGTGAAGACGGCGCGGATAGGTACCTTTTAAAACACGAAACTTCTGACCCGGAATTATACAGGAAACTTCATCCTGATTTGGAATTTCATAACCGGATCGCGTCTCTGATCAATCTCAAGGAAATAGGATATCAGACAGGATCAGGTATCATGATCGGACTTCCCGGACAAACCTATGAAAGCATAGCCGATGATATCATCTTATTTAGAAATCTTGATATGGACATGATCGGCTGTGGCCCGTATATCCATAATCCCGATACTCCAAAAATCAAACCGACCGCGAACCGGCAAAAATACGTTCAGCCCGAGGTGGAATTTACATACAAAATCACCGCGATAAACCGGATTATGACCAGGGATACTCTCATTCCCGCAACGACATCTTTATCAACGATAGAAGAGACAACCGGACAGAAAAACGCGCTTCTTTGCGGAGCCAATGTAATTATGCTGGATATTACCCCTATAGAAGTGAAACATCTTTATAAAATATATCCGAAGAAAAACTTTATTGATGGAGTTAAGGACGCGGAAACACTTTTTCAGAATTTGACAATTTCGACCGGAAGGCCTGTTTCAAAAACTCTTGGTCACAGGGCGCATTTTTAAAATTATTATTATCCGCCAAATGTCACCCCCCGATATTTTATTATAAATAGGTCAGATCTGAGTCGTTCATTTTATAAAACGGCTCGATAGCCCGATTATAAATTCCAAGACAATAAGCGATCGCCATACCGTAATTGGTGACCGGGATTTCGAGGTCAATCGCCGGTTTTAACCGGTTATAAATCTGCTTTCTCGTAAGCATGCACCCGCCGCACTGAACAACCATGCTGTATTCAAGGATATCCCGTTCCACATTGCTGAGTCCCGATACAATATCAAATGAGAGCTTTTTTCCCGTAAAATTGCTTATCCATCTTGGAATTTTCACTCTTCCGATATCGTCTCCGGCAACATGATGACTGCATGATTCAAGTATTAATATCCTGTCATTATCCTTCAGCCTGGAAATATAAGGTGTGCCCTCAAGATATTCCCTGAATGCGCCCCGATATCTGGCCAGAAGAATGCTGAAACTTGTAAGAGGTATGTCAGCCGGAACTGAAGCGTCCGCCTTTAAAAATTCCTGACTATCCGTTATCACTAATTTTGGTTTCAGATCAGGATGCCCCCTGAAAAACGCCTCCAGTTCCCTCTCTTTCATTATAATCGTGATGCAGTCATGATCAAGCAGATCGCGAATCGTCTGAACCTGAGGCAGGATGAGTCTGCCCTTCGGCGCTTCCACATCTATCGGAGTCACAAGAAGAACGATATCACCATATGAAACCAGATCACCCACCAAACTCGGCTGATCGAGTGAGGATTCAGGAACATGTTTTTTTATGAAACTAATAATCTCATCAATATTATCAGGGCATGAAGCGTTAAATTCAACAATATCCGTTAAAGTCTCTTTTTCGATCATCTCTTTGGTTAAAGCGGACAATCTTAAGAGATCGGATTTATTGTGCACGACAAAGAACGGCACACGGTATTCTTCAAACTTCTCAACAAGCAGACGTTCGGGATTTTCATAGGTATTTTCCGAGACCAGCAGGATCGCCATATCTATAGTTTTTATGACATCGAGCGTTCTCCCGACCCTTTTTAGCCCCATTTCCCCCACATCATCAATTCCCGCCGTATCAATAAAGATAACCGGGCCAATTCCGGTCAGTTCCATTGCCTTATTTACAGGATCGGTCGTCGTGCCCGGATAATCGGCAACAATCGAAACATTTTGTCCCGATACGGTATTGATAAAAGAACTTTTGCCGATATTTCTCCGGCCAAAAATACCGATATGCGGTTTTTCTGCTTTTGTCATGGATGCTCCAAAATTCAACCGGTTTAGTTTAGCAAAATCTGTTACTCATTATCATTCTTTTTATCCCGGTTGTCTGGTATTTCATCAATGGTAAATCCGAGTTTTAACAGATTATCCGGCTGCATTAAAATCCTTAACTGATCCGTATCTATTAGATGTAATTGATCATTTGCTTCAAATATATCACAATTATGTTCCGTCATTATTCCGGCCAGTTTTTCCGTGTCTTTATATCCCAGATATGGAACGAGCGCCGTCGTGACCGAAGGATTTTTCAATAATTTTTCAGCCGCCAGATTCGTGTTGATATCCAGACCGGTCATCAAATTCCGACTTACAGTGCTATTGCAATCAACAAGCAATTGCAGACTATCCAGCAAGGCGTTTCCGACCACCGGCAGATAGGCATTCAGATCAAGGCATCCCTGACCGGCCAGCGAAGTGATAAGGACATCATTCGCGTAAATTTTATGACAAGCGCTTATAACAAATTCCGGAATAACAGGGTTAATTTTGCCGGGCATGATGGAACTGCCTACCTGGCTCTTGGGAATATTCATTTCTTTTTGAGAGATTAAATCCGATGAGAGCAACCGGAGATCTGAAACCATTTTTTCCAGGTTCACCGCATTTGCTTTAAGGATGGCGTGTACTTCAACGAATGAATCAAAATTAGCCGTAGTATCGGACAGATTTTCACTTCTGGTCACCGGCAGCCCTGTCAATTCTTTCAATGTCTGCACCACTTCGAAAATAAAAAATCTGGGAACGGTTATTCCAGTTCCGACAGCGCTACCGCCAAGATTCACAATTTTGATTCGTTCAAAACTCTTTGAAACGCGCCACCAGTCCCGTGAAAGCGCATTGTTATATGTGCTGAAGAGTTTTCCGTATGATGATGGAACCGCCGCCTGCATCTGGGTAAATGCAATACGCAAATTTTCGCGGTAGTTCTTTTCGTGTTTTTCAGTGATCTTTCGCAATCCGTTGATTTCTTTTTCCAAAATTCCCAGTAATTCCATCACGGCCAGTTTCAGGGCGGTCGGAACGACATCATTTGTGGATTGAAAAATATTGGCATGCTCTATCGGGTGGATAAATTCATAATCGCCCGGGTTTTTACGCATTCTTACCAGAGCCGAATTAGCGATAATCTCATTGATGTTCATGTTGATGCTTGTGCCCGCTCCCCCGGAAATACCCGGAATAATAAAATGCTCAAAATATTTACCGGAAGATATTTCTTCAGCACTGATCATGATTTGTTTTAAAACGGAGTCATCTATACATTTTATAGGGAGATTTTTATCCGGAAATTTCTGCCGGGCAGCATTTATAAATTTCTCATAAGTTTTATAACATGCCAGTTTAACGGTACCGAGAGCCCGATACCATAAAAAATTAAAGGGGGTCCGATCCGGAAAATTCTCTTTGGCTCTTTGCGAATGAATCCCATAAAAGGATTTGTCAGGAATATCTATTTCACCAAGAGCATCCTGTTCTGTTCTCATAGATTAAATTTACTAAATATTTGTCTTTTTTGAAAATAACTACTAAAAATTTATGCTGCTAAGCGTATGGAATATCTAACAGCTTTTATTAAAAAAACAAGCAAAAACCACATATTTAAAGATTCAATCCTCCTGCTTATCCCGACTATTTTAACGTTTTTACATATAAAATCCCGTTTCCCTATGGACAGGATTTAATTAAGGCCGAACAATTGTAGATATGAGAATAGTTTATTCTACTTCTTTGGTTTTATTGCCTTCAGCAATTTGCCCGTCTGGGAATCGAATATTTTTACGGTTATTCCCTCAATAATACTTATCTCACATTTTCTAAATTCGCTGGCGATGATTTCAACATACGGTTCCTTAGTATCAAGATGAAGATAAACTTCTACTTTTTCAAGAGTCTCACTGTCCTTCCATTCGTATTCCACTACCACATTCACATTTTTGAAATCCGGTTTAATCTCTGTTGAATCAGCGTCAGCATATAAACGCGCAGCCGAAGCATTTGACCCAATCATGAGAACAAACAAAAAAACCATGAAAAAGGCAGTTTTCATAAGACACCTCCGTTATTTAAAAATCCCCCGGCCTATATTCGGCATTCCCAAATTATAATCCTATTTATGTTAATTTCGTTGATGTTCCGCTGATAAATCGAATGAATCGCCCACATTCATCAGCTTTACCCTGTCCTTGAAATGCTGGAACATCGTATGTATTGCCGTAAAACCGGTGCAATGCAGGGGAACTAAATAAGCGGGATCTATTTTCCTCAGGTCGGCAACAACACGCTCAATTTTTTTTAACGGACTGCCAAGCAGGTGCATACCCCCGAAAACAGCGAATATGCTATTATTGTGAGTAATTCTCATCGCGTGTTTTACACTGTTAACAGCGCCTGAATGTCCGCATCCGAGAAGAACAATCAATCCCTTTTCAGTATTTAGTATCAGCGACATATCATCATGAATTTCATCGTGGATGTAGCTTTCCAATACTCGCTGCTGGTAGGTTTCATCAATTAATTCATAATCGGTAAGACGCGGGATTTCTCCTGAAATCCATACATCCGGGAAAAGTTCATGGGCATGCGATTTAAAAATAAAATTCGCCCCCGAAGATGTAACATCCTTCTTTTCCCAGGGCACTCCTATATTTACTTTTCCATTCGGATAAACGCGGAATTTTTTATTTGTTAAGGCAGGGTGGCATACGACGGAAATTGGTTTTACGCGTTTCACAAAATGAGTCAATCCGCCGGTGTGGTCAAAATGACCATGACTCAAAAAAATCATATCCACTAGACTGAGATCAATACCGAGCTGACTTGCGTTGTGCAAAAACGCGTCCGTCTGACCTGTATCAAACAGAATATTTCCTTTTGAAGTCTGGACCAGCACCGACAGCCCCTGTTCGGCGATTAGCTTCGGGTTGTTTACCCTGTTTTCGGAAAGAATGGTAAGTTTAACTTTTGATAACATGGCCCCCCCTGTCTAAAAATTTTAGAATTAATTTTTATTCAGGTACTACCACAACATATGTGATATAATACACATAAATAAAACTGATTCACATAACAAAAATAAATAATCTCCCGTTCAACAATATCTGCTCTCCGGCTGATGGCGTCCTGTTTTCGTCAGTACGATCTGCCATAACTGGTTCTCCCGTGAGCGGAATCCTGCCGCTGAACTCAGAAGATAGTATCTCCACATTCTTTCGAACCGGTCATCATAATCATTGCTTAGTTCCGGCCAGGCATTTGTAAAATTTTTATGCCATGCCATTAGGGTCTTATCATAATCCGGTCCGAAATTATGCCAGTCCTCCATGACAAACAGATTTTCCGCCGCCGAGCCTATTTGTCTGACAGAAGGAACTAAACCGTTTGGGAATATGTATTTTGTTGACCATGGATTCATCGTGGTCGAACTCTTGTTTTGTCCGATTGTCTGAACAAATGCAATCCCGTCATCTTTTAGAGTCCGGTCAACTACCTCCATATAGGTCCGGTGATTTTTATAACCGATATGCTCAAAACTGCCTATGGATATCACGCGGTCAAATAATCCTTTTACCGCGCGGTAATCCTGCATTCTAATTTCAACGGGCAGCCCACGACACAATTCTTTGCCCAGATCATGCTGATTTTTTGAAACTGTTATGCCGGTAACCGAAGCGCCGTACTTCTCCGCGGCAAACTTCGCGAACGCACCCCATCCGCAGCCGATATCAAGAACAATCATTCCATCCCTGAGATCGATTTTTTTACAAATCATATCGAGCTTGGCTTCCTGGGCATAATCAAGATTATCCGCGTTTTTCCAGTAAGCGCAGCTATAATTCATTCTTTTATCGAGCATCGCCCTGAACAAATCATTCCCAATATCATAATGGTGTATTCCAACCTGATATGCTCTGTGCCGGTTTTGAAGATTAAAAAGTCTGGATTTAAAGACATGCCATTTTAATGAGAGACTATCTCTAATTTTTGCAGGTATCCCGGAAGACAATACCCGGTAAAAAAACTCATCCAGAGCATCACAATCCCACCACGCGTCCATATATGACTCACCCATACCCAGCGCGGAATCATCCAACACCCGTTTGTAAAAGCGATCATCATGCACGGCAATATCATACCGCGCATGGCCGTTTATCTCGATGCCGGCCGTCTCAAGCAATTCACGGATTATGGTTTCTGCCTTTGAATTCATACAACTGTCTCCTGAAATTTACAATCCGATATGAAAATATTGAACAGGATCAGTTCTATCTATCCAGGACTAATTCATTAAGAATGAGGATCTGTATCTATTAAACAAGAAAAATGAATTTATTTTCCATAAAAAATAATTTTCTAACAGGTGAGATTTTTTTTCCTGATGAATGTTCTTCTATCGATCAGCTCAGACGTTTTTGGAAACGCAGGACCGCAGATCCGAAAGCGATTAATCCGAAAGCTAACATGGCCAGTGCCTCTTTTACAAGATAAGGGGCTGATGTGCCCTTTAAATATATTTCCCTGATTACCACCATGTAGTAACGCAGGGGATTGAGATAGGTGACCATTTGCACCCAGTCGGGCATGTTTTGGATGGGAATAAAAAAACCGGAGAGAATAAAAGCGAAAATCGAAAAAAACCAGGCGACAAACATGGCCTGCTGCTGAGTTTTAGCCATCGTCGATGCAAATATTCCTAGTCCGAGGGTGCTCAAGCTAAATATCATGCTCAACACATAAAGTAACATCAGATTGCCTTTTATCCAGATCCCGAAGATGATTCCCGCGGCCAAAATTCCGACGTTCAGGAGCAGGAAGGAAATGATCAGGAATGGAATCGTTTTTCCGATAATAAGTTCACTGCTTGTGATGGGCGTTACCATTATTTGTTCAAGTGTGCCGATTTCTTTTTCCCTGACTATGCTCATACCTGTCAATACTGCCGTAATAATGGTAAGCAGGACAGCGATGACTCCGGGGACAATATTATTTACGCTTTCAAGGCTTGGATTATATAACATAAGGGGTAAAATTTCAGTTATATGCACACCCGCCGTTTTTTGCGCGAGAAGTCCGGCGCTTCCTAACCATTCTTTCTGAAGATTAACAGAAATCTGATTGACATATCCGAGAGCAATTCCTGCCGAATTTCCATCCACCCCGTCAACAATTGCCTGAACTTTGGGCTGAATACCGTTTTTAAGATCCCTTTCAAAATGTGGCGGAATGACCAATGCCAGTTTTATTTCCCCATAATCCATCATCTCTTTGGACCTGGTTTCAGTTTCCACCACCCCGATATACTCGAATGATTCCGTCACACTAAACGCGTCGATGATTCTCCGGCTGGATTGTGAATGATCAAGATCAACAATAGCCAGCGGAACATGCTTCACATCCGTAGTTATAGCAAATCCCAGTAATACAATCTCAACAAACGGCATAACAAAAATAATACCGATGAAGGCTTTTTCCCGTAAAATTTCCCTGAATTCTTTTTGTATCAGGTATAATATCCTTTGGATCATTGTTACTCCAGTTTCGTACTGAACTTTCTGAGACTTAAAATGATCAATCCGGCGGACATCACCACCAGATACATCGTTTGCCATGACAATTCCGCGAAGCCGACACCTTTGAGCATGATTCCGCGAATAATTTCTATAAAATGTGTCGCGGGTATAATCCAGGCGATATACTGCAGAATTTCCGGCATACTTTTGATGGGAAAAATAAATCCAGTGAGCATCACCGTCGGTAATATGGTCGCGACAATCGTCACCAGCATGGCCACCTGTTGTGAACTCGTAACCGTTGAAATTAGTAGTCCCAGACTTAAACCGGTCAGCAAATATAGTATCAGCATGACGTTAAGCAGCATTAGGGAACCATTCACAGGGACATCAAACCATAGCCAGGCGAAAAACAGCACGAGAATGCTGTCAAAAAAACCGATGATTACATATGGGATTACCTTCCCGATGATAATCTGGACAGGCCGCACCGGACTGACGAGAATCTGTTCCATGGTTCCCACCTCTTTCTCACGCACGATAGTGATGCTTGTCAGTAGCGCGCTGATCAGCAGCATAATTACAGCGATCAGACCGGGTACAAAGAAATAGGAAGATTTTAAGTCCGGGTTATACAAAAGTCTCGGTTCAATCTGAAACGCGGTCATCATCTGTTGATTCATCATAAAATTATATTTACTTACGATAAGCGTGACATAATTGTTTATATAGTTTGCCGCGTTCGGGTCACTCGCGTCGATCAGCAACTGCACCGGTGTGTTCACGCCGGTCTGCAATTCTCTTGAAAAGTTTTCCGGTATTACGAGAACACACCGCGCTTTTCTCTGATAGAATATGGATTCGATCTGGTTATAAGGAACATCCACATCGGTAACAATAAAGAAGTCCGTTGAGATTATTTTCTCTGTCAATGCCCTGCTTTCCGGTGTTTTGGATAAATCAACAATAACGGTTTCGATATTGCGCATTTCCAGGGTAATCGCATAACCGTAAAGAAAAAGCATAATGATCGGCATAGCGATGATAATGGCAAGGGTCTGTGGATCTCTCCAAATATGAGTGAACTCTTTTTTGGCGATACTTCTTAGAATCTGATTCATTCGGCCGCCTGTCTTACAACCTTCATAAAAACTTCCTGCATGGATTCCACACCGTATTTGCTTTTGAGTTTCTGAGGATTATCCAGCTCTACGATCCGTCCATCTCTCATAATGCTTAGCCGGTGACAATATTCCGCTTCATCCATATAATGGGTTGTCACAAAAATGGTCTTCCCCCTTTCGGCCAGCTCGTAGATGAGCAGCCAGAAATTTCTTCGCGACACAGGATCGACACCGCTGGTCGGTTCATCCAGAAAGATGATTTCCGGATCGTGTAAAATAGCGGTACTCAATGCCATCCGCTGTTTCCATCCAAGAGGCAGGGATCGTGTAAGCTGATCCGCCTGCTCTTCGAGTTTCAGATAGGCCAGTAACTCATCTGTCTTGGTTTCGATCATTTTTCGGTTTAATCCGTAAATACCGCCATAAAACTCGATATTCTGTCTTACCGTCAAATCATCGTAAAGACTGAATTTCTGACTCATATATCCGATATTTCTTTTAATGGTTTCCGGCTCGGTATAGACATCAAATCCGGCGACAGTCGCCTTTCCGGATGTCGGGAGCAGCAGTCCGCACAGCATTCTGATCGTAGTCGTTTTCCCCGCGCCGTTTGCGCCCAGAAATCCAAAAATCGCGCCGCGTTTGACTTTAAAACTGATATCATCCACCGCTTTAAAAGAGCCAAAGCTCCTGGTCAGATTCTCCACAACAACGGCATATTCGTTTTCATCTATCTTCATATTGTCAGACTTTTTATTTTGAACATTTACGTGACAAAATTATAACAATTCTCCCCGGCACTAACCATTTTATGACCGCATACCGTTTTTCTCTTCACCCCTTTTTTCTTCCTTCTTACTTCTTCCTTCCAACTTCTTACTTCTTACTTCCAACTTCTTACTTCCTACTTCCTACTTATCCTCTTCCCCTCTTTGTCTGAACTATGATTCGCCTGATTAAATTAAAACTCTGATTTCCGGTTTCTTAATCATCCAAATCATTTAATCATTTTAATCTGAGTTCAGACCGTTCTCACTCTTTTATCATTTTTCTTACAATTCTCACTTCCTACTTCCAACTTCCTACTTTTCTTCTCTTCCCAAGAAAGCAGAAGATCCTTACAGATTGACAAGCACGACGGCCTGTGTGCTGAACATCTATTCTTTTTTCTTTTTTCTTTTATCTTTTTTCTTAAAATTCTTACTTCTTACTTCCAACTTCTTACTTATTCTTTTCTCCCTACTTTTTGAAGGCCAAAAAGTAGCAAAAAGCCCTGGCGAATTTTAACTCGTGATAATTAGTTCTGTTTTTCTAATTCATCCACTCGAACAGAAAATTCGCCCCGAAGAGTCCCGCAACACCATAGTTGAATCTTAAGTTCCTAACTCTTTTTTCTTTTATCTTTTCTTTCTCACTTCCTACTTCCTACTTTTCTTCTCTTCCCAAGAAAGCAGAAGATCCTTACAGATTGACAAGCACGGCGGCCTGTGTGCTGAACATCTACTCTTTTTTCTTTTTTCTTTTATCTTTTTTCTTCATTCATCCCCTCTGTCCGTCATCAATTCTAAAAACAGATTTTCAAGAGTCGGCTGAATCAAATCCACCGCGTGATATGCGATTTTAATTTTATTTAGGCCACTGCAAATCTCATCATGTCCTATTTTTTCTTTATCAAGAAAAT
>JBFXGD010000023.1:0-19818 GCA_050178385.1 Calditrichaceae bacterium | reverse complement strand
GTCATCAATTCTAAAAACAGATTTTCAAGAGTCGGCTGAATCAAATCCACCGCGTGATATGCGATTTTAATTTTATTTAGGCCACTGCAAATCTCATCATGTCCTATTTTTTCTTTATCAAGAAAATGTACCCCGTTTCCAAAGAGCTGTACTTTTTCTTTCCACGATGTGGATTGTAATGCTTCAAATACAGAGTAAGGCTTGTCCGTACGAATTAGGAATAAATCTGATTTAAAGGATTGTATCAGGGATTCGGGACGGTCAGTCGCCAGAAGTTCTCCGTCATACATCAGACCCACCCTGTCGCATAAACCGGCTTCATCCATATATGCCGTGCTGACAAGAATACAGGTCCCCTCTTTGGCGAGTGTCTGAAGTATCTCCCAGAATTCATTTCGTGAAACGGGATCTACCCCAAAAGTAGGTTCATCCATTACAACAACATCCGGTTCATGCATCAGCATACAGGACAATGCCAGTTTCTGCTTCATCCCGCCGGAGAGATCACCCGCCCTGCGTTTTTTGAATGGTCCCAATCTTGAAAAATCATACAGGCGCGACATCTGTTCCAATTGCGCGGATTTAGGTATTCTAAAAAGATCACCAAAGAATCGCAGATTCTGTTCAACTGTCAGGTCAGGATACAAACTAAACCGTTGAGGCATGTATCCGATATTTGCCCTCACATTACGGAGATCTTCCTGAACAGGTTTGCCGTGAAATAACACATCACCCGAGTCCGGATTCAATAGAGATACCAATATCCGGATAAGCGTTGTTTTTCCTGCCCCATCGGGACCGATTAAACCAAAGATTTCGCCTTTTGCCACATCAAGTGAAACATCTTTCAGAGCCTGAACGGAACCATATGATTTTTTCAGATTTTTGATGATAATCGGATGTTCGTTTGCCGACATTTTAAATTCCCGGGTGATTAACTATATTTTTACATCCACTGGCATACCGATTTTGAAGATTCCATCGGGATTAGGCACAGCGATTTTTACAGAATAAACCAGCGTGGTCCTCGTCTCCTTTGTCAATATCGTTTTTGGAGTAAATTCAGATTCGCTGGAAATCCAACGGACTTTTCCTTCAAATTCGGTATCAACGCCATCGATCGTCAGTTTAACAATTTGCCCCAGCTTTACTTTATTCAGCTCCTCAAGCGGGATATAAATGGTTGCTTCCATGCTTGAAATATCTGCCAGATCAGCTACAGCCATCCCCGGTGTGATGAGCTCGCCTTCAAAATGATATTTGTTAATGATGATGCCGTCGATCGGTGAGATTATTCTGGCATCCTGAATATTCAATTCTGTAATATCCTGAGCCGCCCTTAGCTGTTCGATCTTGCTTGAGATAATCTGCCTGTTTGATTTTAATCCATCCTTTTGCGCCGTCAAAACATCGACCTGTGTGGCAAGTTCATCCCTTTTTTGCTCCGTTGCCGCTCCCTCTTTCAGCATGAGTTCAGTCTTTGCCAAAGTTTGCGCCGCAAGATCGAGTTGCGACTGCACCTGCCGCGTCTGCGCGTCAACCGCCTGCAAATTCACAGTCAATTCCACAACCTGGGCCTGCTGTTGTCTTCTCTGAGCCAGGAGTTTATCTTTGTTAATGAGCGCGAGAGTCTGATTCTTCGTAACCGGATCACCCTCTTCAATTCGAAGAGAATCAATCTCTCCGGCAATCTTCGCGGATAAGCGGATTACATCTGTCTCAAGACGGCCGTTATAAATTGTCTGATCATCGTTGTTATTTGAACATGCGCTAATAAATAACAATATGATTAAATAATATGCTCTCATTATTATAATCTCCACTCATTTATTGGTTGGCCGCTTAAATAGTCTATCTCATTTATCTTCATATCGAGGGTTATCATTTGAGTCGCGCAACTTAATTCGGCCTGTGTCAGTTCTAAATTTGCATCATTGAAATCGGTCGCGCTGGCCATTCCCTGAGCCGATTGGGACTGGATGATTTTCATTTTTTGTCTGGCAAGCGCGAGAGCTGTTTCTGATACTTTTAACTGCTCTTTCACCGCGCCTAATTCACGCACCGCCATGTCAAATCTTGTTTGGATCTGATCAGCAAGCGCCTTTTTCTGATGATCAAGCCGGACAATTCCGGCTTCGCGGGATTCGACCGCCTTTCTGTCAGCACCCCAGCTCCATAAATTCCAGCTCACTCCTGCTCCCCAGACGCCGTAAGTCATCCAGTCTTTCTTAATGACATCAACACCAGGATTACCATATTTTACCGCTGCTTCGACTGCCACAGACGGATAATATGCCGATCGGGTTCTTTTTATATCAGATTCCAGAAGCTGTTCCTGCATTTCGAGGGCTTTGTAGGTTTCGATACGGGAAATTTCCAATTCCGCGTAATCCGAAACCAAATTATTTTGATGTTTTTCATCTGGGATAACAGGCTCTCCTGTCAGAATCTCAAGTCTTTGCATGGCAGTCCCCATGGATGCCATCGCCGAAATAATTTTCTGATCATAACTGAGTTTAGCCAGTGCCAGAGTAAGGGTGTCCACAGGAAGCGCCATGCCGTTCCTGACCAGTGATTTTATCTGATTCAGCTGAAGCTGTGTTCTCTCCGCTGCGGCCTCCAGCAAAGCGATATTCAACTTTTGCGCCTGAACCTGCCGATAAACGGTGACGGTCTCAAACGCGATATCTTTTGTACTCTTTTCCTTGTTGTTCTCCGCAAGCCGGTACTGCTGGTCACTTATTTCGACCGCCGCCTGCTGGGCGTATCCGCTGAAAACCACATATGATGCCGTTAATCCCGTCTCATATGAATCATATGTTGCCAGTCCGATTTTTGATGCCGGCATAATGACTGAACCGGGCAGACTGATCTCGGCGACATCCGTAACATGCCGGTAACCCGCGTTAAAATCCACTGACGGCAATGTTTTGCGAAAAACAGAAATCTTCGCAAGCTCCGCGGATTTGACTTCCTCATCCGCCGCCTTAAGTGTGGGATTATTAATGATTGCCAGCTCAATCGCTTCGGACACCGATTGCGCAAATCCGGAACTCTCCGTCAAATGATTTATAGATAAAATGATTAAGATTATTAAAGAAAATCTCATTTATTTTCTCCCCGCGCGCTAATTCCATAATAGATATTTTCAAAGATTGCTTTTTTTCTGACTTCAATAAAAGCCTTCCGGTCATAAGTACTATCGATAGAAAAAATGGCTCTGAAGACCGGTTCGGCTATAAAAAAATAGATACAGGCTCCAATCACATTCATCATTAAATTTACATGATCCACCTTTACGATTTCGCCGCTCTTTACCGCCTTGTCGATGGCATGGATCATTTTGTGCGGCACCTGAAATTTTTCTGATTTGATGAGTGATGAAATGATTTCTTCGACGATACTTCCGCCTTCCAGCATTTCGCTCGCGACAAATACCGGCAGCCTGGGATTTTCATCCAGTATATCAATATATCTGTTGATAAATGATTTTAATGTTGTTTCAAATCTGTTTTCTTCTTTGAAGACATCCAGAAGCTCACCAAAATATTTGACAAAAACAAGCTCAAAAATTTGGGCGTAAAGTTTATCCTTACTCCTGAAATAATAATGAAGCATAGCCTTATTGATACCCGCGCGGTCAGCAATATCCTGCATCCTGGCGCCATGCCTTCCCTTTTCTATGAATACATCCATAGCTGTTTGAAGAATAATTTCTTCTGTGGTTTTCGTATTTGAAATCCTGGACATAATACTAACCAGTTTGTTTAACTATTAATTTTAACTTTTTGGTTAATATATAAGCCAATCCAAATTTTGTCAAGAAATAAATCAACCTTATCATAATCTTGCTTCTTCAGGTCAGCTTTCTTAATTTCTGCCTCTTATATAAATGCCTGTTAAACAATAAGCCGGAGCTCCCGTGAGTCGTGTTCATGTAACTTCTGAAATAAGTCCCTTAAAAAAAGTAATCATTCATACACCCGGCATGGAACTGGAACTGATGACTCCCGAGGCTGCCGTTGAATTGTTGTATGATGATATTCTTTATCTGCCGTCAGCCATCAAACAGCATAATCAGCTTAGCGGTGTTTTGGCAAAAGTTGCTGAGCCGATTCAGGTCAAGGATTTACTCACAGATATTTTAGAGGATGAAAAAGTAAAAAGAGAACTCATACGGGATTTGTGCGCCCACCTGAACACCGTTGAAGTGGAAAATTCCCTTCTTGATCTTGATCCAAAAACACTTGCGGCTCAATTAATTACAGGAACGAAAATTAAAAGGAATACACTGGAACGTTTTCTTACTCCCAGAAATTATTCACTGCCGCCCCTGCCAAACCTGTTTTTTACCAGGGATTCAGCAATGGTTATCAATGATAAAGCCATAATCGGAAATATGGCAAACCGGATTCGTATCGCTGAAGCGATTATAATGAGCTACATTTTTCGTTTTCATTCTGATTTGCTTTGTCAGGAATTTTTAATTGATGCCACAAAAGTGAGTATGCCGGACGCTACATTTGAAGGGGGTGATATTCTTATTCTGCAGGAAGATACTGTCCTTATAGGGATGAGTGAAAGAACCAGTACGCAGGGGATTGATTATCTTGTTGAACGATTCAAAAAGAGTAAAAACATAAAACATGTGTTTGTTGTCGTCCTTCCGAAAATCAGAGCTACAATACACCTTGATATGGTTTTTACGATGATTGACCATGATAAGGCTGTGGTTTCACCACCGGTGATTCTGGCAAAAAATGCCGTTGACGTCATCCATATAAATTTGTCCGATATCAACCATCCCAAATTTAACAGATATCCATATCTTCTCAATGCCTTAAGAACTGTAAATATTAATCTTGAACCGATTAATTGCGGAGGAGATACGGATCTTTATCAAAAGCGCGAACAATGGCAGTCCGGGGCTAACTTCTTTACGATCGCGCCGGGAAAAATTATCGGTTACGGAATGAATATATACACCTATGAAGCGCTCGCGCAAGCCGGAATACCTCGTGTTGAAGCCATCGATGTGATCAGCGGAAAAGTTGATTTGAATAAAATGGACAAATATGCGGTGGCTATTTCTGGTAATGAGCTCACAAGGGGCGGGGGCGGCTGCCGCTGTATGACTATGCCCATTTCGCGGGAATAACTCATTGAAAATCTTACTAAAATCTTCACAAGGGAAAATATAAACCCGGGTTGATATCTGATCCCCGAATTTCATGACGGGTTGAGGCAATTCGGCAAAAACAATTGATCGTTCTATAAAATTGGAGCGATCTTCTTGTTTTTTTCCTTCTGCTGACCTTTAAACGCCTTAATAATTTTCAGCAAATCACGCCGGGTAATCTGTCCGACCATCTTTCCATCCTGATCCGCCACAACCAGGCGTCTGAAAAAATGTTTCAGGAACATATCCGCGACACTGAAAATATCTGTATTAGGCGGGATCGTGACAACATGCTCTGTCATAAAATCAGAGACTCTGCCGCTGGGGAGACTGTGGTATTCCCCTCTTGTCAAAAGTGTGAGGCAGTCCTTTTCCGAGAGAATTCCGACAATCTTCATTTCATCATCGGCTACAACCGCGCTGGTTATTCCTTTTGTAAGAAGAACGTCGATCGCTTTGTAGACATCCATATCACGCTGCAGGGTAACAAATGTCTTGTCCATGAAATCCTGCACCGTTGGCAAGTTGCTGCTCATTAGGTTTCCTCCTCTATGTTATTTAGACACAAAATGCTGATCCCATGAATGAATATCAGCAAAATGAATGATTCATGCAAGAATAATTAACAATTATGAGTAATACCTGATTTTGCAGCCGCAGCCGTCCCACATTTTTTCATAAATCTCCATCCGTTCATCCAAAAGCTCATTTGCTGACTCGAGGCTGGTAAATCTTCTTAAGGTGATTTCAGATTTATTCGTCGTTTCCTGCAAAAGGTAGGTGTTTTCAATTTTCAAAACACGGATTATACCTGAGATAAGGGTATCGCGTTCGGTGATTAATTCGGCCGCTGCTTTTATAAATTCAAGCTGTTCAGCAGTAATAATTTTTACTTTTTCAATATCGATTTTTTCTAAAAATTCTTTTAGATCCATATCTTTCCACCATAATTTGTACATCTCTCTTTATAAAAGATGACAAAATATCCAATAAGTTACATCATCACTTCTATATCGAATGAATCATTTTAGAACGATATCAGAGTATGCCTGATTTATGCAAATCGGATCTTAGTTTTTCAACCCCGGTAAAAATAACTCCCCGCATACCGGCTTTAACCGCGCCTTCAATATTCTGCGGCCTGTCATCGATAAAAAAACAATTTTCAGGATCAAAACCCACATTGTGGGCGGCGACTTTATACGCTTCAGCTGCCGGTTTCAGGATTCCGGTCTCAAAACTTAGGGTAGGTTTATCAAATACATCAAGCAATCCATAGGTATTTTTGAGATATTCCCAATGCAGCGGATCGATATCTGAGAGCAATCCTAAATGATATCTCTCACCCGCTTCGCGCACAACTGATTCCATGCCATCCATCGGCGAGAAAATATCACACCATTTTTCTTTAAAGACATCGTATTCAAGCTGGATATCAAATTGATCTTTGACAGACTGATACATCTGTATTGTATCAATCTTTCCGGTATTAAACTGGATAAACAGTTCATTTTTGAACAATTTATCCAATAGCGCAAGATCATCGGCGTTGGGCGAAGTATGGGCATATTTGAACAAACCCCTCGCGAAATCAACTTTAACAAGTACGCGTCCAAGGTCAAAAATAACCGCTTTTATTTCCGTATTACCATTTTTTTTCATCATCCAAATTCCTTTTTAAGGCGCGTTTCTCTCTACTATTTTTCTTGCTCTTTCAAGAATATCAGCTGCCGTTTTTCCATAGAATTTAAGGCGCTCCGCATAATCATCACTCGGTTCACTGCTTACCAATTCATAATAATAACGGAATTTCGGTTCCGTCCCCGAGGGCCTCAACAAAATCCAGCTTTTATCTTCAAAAATAATTTTTAATCCGTCGATCGTATTTATTTCCACGATTTTTTTGTTTTCATTTCCGATGGTAATTTCATCACCGGTTTTATATAGTCCGTTCATCAGAACATTGACAACATCGGCTTTATATTTTTGCCAGGCTTCCACACTCACACCTTTGACATCCTCTCCACCTCTTTCAGGGTAGAAATATCCGTATTTTTTACACAGATCGCTATACCGTTCCGAGAGATTTTCTCCGGTTGAAGCCATCACATCCAGTGCCGCCAAAAACCCTGCCAAAGCGCATTTTTCTAACGTATGCCCCTTAAAAGTAATACCGTCCGACTCTTCAAATGCCATCGCCACATCACCACCGGTGAGCGCCTCACGGAAATTTTTAAACCCGACCGGGGTTTCATAAAACGGAAATTGATTCGCGCGGGCAACCTCGGGTGCAAAACCTGACGAAGGCACACTGGTGACTATTCCGCCTTTGATACCTTTATTGATTATATTCTCAAAAGCAATCGCGGCAAAACGGTTCATATCACTATCCATTTCCGCGTCGCCAAAACGAATCCTGTCAGCATCCGGATCCATTGCCACGGCCAGAGTCATTTTTCTTCCCGATAATTGCAGTTTATCTATCAGTGGTTTCTGATTGGCCGCGCTAGGCTCCGGTTTCACTCCATGAAACGAATAATCTTCATCGGTATGCATAAATTCAATTGCCCCCGCCTTTTCAAGCTCCCCTATAATATCCTCACCGAGAAGCGACTGTACATAACCTCTTGAAGAGCCGTGCATATTATCGATGAGAATAAAAAGATCATTTTTTGATTTTTTCAGCCAGGCTCTGATTTGTTTCAGATCAAACGCCAGACCTTTTTCTTCCACGAATTTTCTGAATAGTTCCTTACCATTGATATCCGTACGGAGTTCGTCAAAATCGCTCACCGCCGGGATAAAATCAGAACCGTCTTTCATATACGCGTTCGATTTCTCTTCGATAATCGATGTCAGATTCTTATCAGCCGGCCCGCCGTCACCGGGATTGAATTTAACACCCGCGTATTCCATAGGATTATGCGACGGCGTGAAGTTAATCGATCCCGCCGCCTTTAATTCTTTTAGTATTGCCGAACCCACCCCTGTCGGACATTCACCGGCAAAATAGATCTTTATTTTTTCTGAAGCGAGTTCATGCATTGCGGCAACGAGAAACTGATCCCCCATAAACCGGTTATCCCTCAAAAGAAGAATCCCCGCTTTCCTGACATCATCAAAATCCGTGTATCCGTTTGTCTTCAAAAATTCATCGCTTTTCATCATTTCAATGATACCGCGAACAACTTTATGCACATTTTCGATGGTAAAATCTTCGCCGATGAGACCACGCCATCCCGACGTACCGAATACGACAGGCGCGGGAGTTTTCGATTCTACCGCCCTTTGCCCCTGAAAAGTCCGGATATGATCAATGATCTCCCTGCATGTTTTACGGACATCATTTCCTACAGAGACTCTGTTGTAGTAATTACCCAAAATATTCGCCGTCTCCCAGAGATTTGGTGCGCGATCCTGCGACGGATCAAGATTAGCATTTATTTCACTGATAATTTCAGGCGAGAGCAAAGTTAATCTATTCTTAATGGTATTCCGCAATGCTCCGGCAAAAGCTGTCTTGCTGGTGCTCATTATAATTCATCTCCCCTCTTCAGTTCCGTCGGTTTCCTTATGCAGAAACGGACGAACATTAATTTTCTTCGCCTGGCGGATTGTTACGGATCCAGGTTTTGCTCCTCTGGGTTTATTCACCTGTTTAACAAAACAATAATGCACCGGCACACTTCCGCCTTCTCTCATTTTTGAAAACCAGGCGGCAAGTTCGGCTGCTTCTTTGATACTCTGCTTGTCAGGTACTACGGAATCTTCACCGCAGCGAAGAATGACATGGCTCCCCGGCGCGCCATTGACATGAAACCATAAATCATTGGCATGACCTGTTCTAAACGTTAACTGATCATTGCTGAAATCATCCTGACCGACAAGAATCTCAAGGCCGGAGCTGCTTAAAAACTTTTTTATCTTCATATTTCCCAATTTCTTTTATCACATCCAGCCCAAATATAAATTTACAGAATCAATCTTCAAAGTTTTTTAGCTGTACCGGCTTATATTTGGATCGATTCTTCCCTTTTAGGGAAATAAACCGAGGCATAGCCTAATTCTGAAATCGCTGTTTTCAGAGGAATCGCCTGATCCTCTTCGCCATGAACAAGGAAAATTTGTTTTAATTTTTCGGGTTTGTGAAATTTCACATATTCCAGTAATTCGTTACGATCCGCGTGTCCGCTGAAATCATCCATTTTTTTGACCTTGCATAAGACTTTGTGTTTTTCTCCGAAAATACTCACTTCCTCATCACCATCCATCATTTTCCTGGCCAGGGTATACGCCGCCGCGTAACCTACAAACAACACCAGGTTTTTGGGATTCTCAATATTGTTTCTTAAATGATGCAATATCCGGCCTCCTTCAGCCATCCCCGATGCGGATATTATGATATGCGGCGTCTTCAGATCGTTCAGTTCTTTGGATTTTGCCGCCTCCCGGATGTATTTCAACCTGCCGAATCCAAACGGATTATCATCTTCTGCCAGAAACAGTCGATGGGTTTCCCTGTCGAGACACTCAGGATGTAATCTGAATACTTCGGTCGCGTTGCAGGCCATGGGGCTGTCTACAAAAATCGGGATATCGGGAATCCTCGCCTGATCAAAAAGCTTATGAAGCATATATACGAGGACCTGGGTTCTGCCGACGGCGAAGGCGGGAATGATGATTTTTCCGCCATCACTGACAACTCCCCGGATGGTTTGCGCCAATTCTTCCTCAACATCATCCGAAGGTGTATGAAGCCGATTACCATAAGTACTTTCCATCATGAGCACATCAAGATCGAGCAGATAATTCGGATCATGCAGCACCGGCATATCTTTACGGCCGATATCTCCGCTGAACCCAAATCTGAGTGATCTTCCGTTTTCGGAAATTTCCAGAAGAATCCCCGCCGAACCCAAAATATGTCCGGCATCCCTGAAAGTCGCTCTCACACCGGGAGCCACTTCAATCGCATGATCGTAATGAACACCTACAAAATGTTTCAGCGCGAGCTCGGCGTCATCAATCGTATAGATCGGTTCAATGGGGGGTTGATTTTTACGTTTTCGCTTCTTATTCACCCACTCCACATCCTTCTCCTGGAGATAGGCTGAATCACGCAGCATAATCTGACACAAATCCGCTGTGGCGGAAGTGGCATATATTTGTCCCTTAAATCCGTTTCTTATCAGGTTGGGAATGTTGCCGCTATGATCAATATGAGCATGAGACAAGAGCATTACATCAACTTCAGAAGGATTAAATGAAAAATTCTTGTTCCGATCATAGGTTTCACTGCGGCGTCCCTGAAACATACCGCATTCCAGAAGTATTTTTTTACCGTTGACCGACAATAAATATTGTGACCCGGTGACGGTTTGCGCGCCGCCAAAAAATTGAATTTTCATTCTTAATTCCTCAGTTACTGGACAATTATTTTATTTAAAAATCAAAAAACATCTTCTTTTAGTTTTTTCCGGTCATATTGAACATCGCTATAATTTCGTAAATCCGCCGAATCTGACCCATTCAAAACATTTTTCCAGTGATCCCTGCAGTTCTCCCTGATTATTATTTATCCAATAGGCATGAAGACCGGCTTCTTTTGCCGGCTTTATATCGTTCTCCAAATCGTTACCTATCATAATCGTTTCTTCCGGTTCAACATTTAGTTTGGTCAGAATTTCCTTAAAATAATTGGGATCAGGCTTACAAAAATGAGAATTTTCATAGGTGGTAATGAGGGAGAAAGAAAAGTCAGACAAACCCGCCCAGTCTATCCTGTGTTCAATGGCCCGGGCGGGAAAAAGAGGGTTTGTCGCGATAACCACCTGACATCCCCATTTCAAGAGCTCACTTACAAATTCGCGCGCAATGGGAATCGGACTTGTATATTTTTTCAGGATTGGGAATTGGTCTTCATAAAAGGAATCGATTACCGGCTGTACGACCGAAGCCGGGTATTCCAGACGGGGATAGAAATAGCCGTCAAAGACTTCTTTGTTGGTTTTAGAAGAATCCCTGTTTTGAATCATTTCTTTTGTACCCTCCAGGACCAGATTAATCATATCTTTGGGTGGAAGGTAATCTTTCATCTTCCGGCTTAACGCGTCAAAATAGACCGGAATAAATTGGTCCATATTTGTATCGAGCAGCGTATCATCCAGATCAAGCAATACCGCGCGGATCACAATGAAACTCCTTTCCGGTTAGTTCCAGTTCTGATTTAGAAAAGAACTTAAGGAAATCAAACGTCTGAATCTAAAATAAAAAAAGATTCTTTAATGGCAAATTTAACAGCATTATTAAAAACGAACCAAAAAGACATAAAACCGGGGATATAAATTTACCGGAAATTAAGCTTTAATTAAATGATTGTCCATCCATACTTAATCAAAATAATCAGAAATGTGTAGGATATGAAGCAGAACAAACTGGTTTTAATAAAGCGGTTTTTCATGATTCCGGCGATATCAGAAACATTCTTATTATTCGAAAAGAATACCATCAAACCGACGGACATGCCGGTCAGGCTGCCGGCGAAAAGTAGTCCATAAAGCAGGTAACCCACATGCAGATAATTTGCCCAAAGCATATCAAAGGGACAGTGATGCGAAGGCATGGCGTAGATATATTTTGAAAAATGGACAATAAGCGCGTCCAACGCCCCTATAAACAGGAGCGGAGAAAGAATTCCCGTCACATAACCGGTTCGACAAACAAGTTTTGTTTGCTGTTTCCGCAAGCCAAACACACCGGCAATGACATAGAAAATCAGCAGTCCGTAAAAAAGATATACTTTAACCGATTCATCGCCGCTGTTATCAAAAGAGTTTTGTGACAGCGGATTATCACTGAATGAGATACTGCAGCAGGTGGTAATGATGTTTGGATTGATATTCAGATAATACTGAAGTTCAGAATAAATCTGAATAAATATAAATGGGATCAGAATCAGCAGAAGAAAAAACTTTTGGCGGGTAAGTGGAAATTCGGGAATTTTCTGATCAAGGTTATTTATAATAAGCCATGAACCGTAAATAAAAAATCCGCCTATTTTAAGGTAAAGCGTCAGCCAGCCGAAACTATTTGTATTCAATGAACCTGTTCCGCACATTGCGCCTTTTATCAGCGCCGGGAAATGATCATTGACGGTCACTACAAAAAGCAGAAGCGAGATCATCTGAAACCCGAAAACATAATTCATTACGGTTGATACCAGGTGTGTCTTCCTTTCGAGCAGGAGCTGTTCATCTGTCGATGACTGAATATCCCACTTTCGGGCAATCTGAATTCCGACGCCAACCGCATAAACCGAGAAAAAAAGAACAAAGACATCTCCGATCAGCATTACGATGACCCACAGATCGGTCAGCATCTATTCATTCTCCTCTTCAACCAGGTACCCGTCCCTCATACAGATGATGCGGTCTATCAGATCCGATTCATATACGAGCGGGTCATGTGTGGCGATAATCTGAGTTTTACCCTGTTTTTTAAGATCCCGGAAAATATCCATAATCTGGCCGGATAACTTTGTATCAAGATGGGCGGTCGGTTCGTCTGCCATTATTATTTCGGGATCGGTAATCAGCGCCCTGGCGATGGCCACACGCTGCGCCTCGCCACCTGAAAGCGTGTCAATTTTAAAATTCAGCCGGTGGGAAATATTCAAACTCTCCGCGATCTCCATCGTTCTCCGGTTGAGTCCACTGATATCCGGTCCTGACGGAATCATCGGGATAATAATGTTCTGCGCGGCCGTCAATCCGCTGATCAGATTAAAATTTTGAAAGATAAATCCAATATGCTGTCTCCTGAATAAGGTAAGAAATTTCTCCGTCCACTTTGAGACCCGGTTTCCGAGAATAATCACCTCTCCCGATGTTGGTTTTGCCATGCACCCCAATACGGCCATTAACGTTGTTTTTCCTGATCCGGACGGCCCTTTCAATACTATGACTTCACCTTTTTTTATATTCATGTCAACGCCGCGAACGGCATCTACTTCATTTACTTTATCCTTGTTGAAAGTTTTTGACAGTTTTTGGGTTACAATCATATCAGGCATGCATCACCTCCGAAGGGTCTATAACCGCTGCTTTCCAGGATGGAATCATGGTCGCGGCAATATATGGCACAACAGCAAGAACAAGAATCAGAAGGACACTGCCGATCTGCACCACAGGCAGAAGATTAAATTCAGGGTAAATAACGGACCAGCCGACTAAAAACGGCTTGAGCAAAGACGCCTGAAAAATAAAATCATGTATATAGGCTCCGATTAAACCAATGAGAGTCGCAGTCAGCGATATGGATATGCCTTCCCAGAATTTGAGCAAGAGCACATCAGATATTTCCCATCCGACGGCCTTAAGTATTCCCAGCTCTTTTTTCGCTTCTGCAGAAATACCGGATGCTCTCTGCCAGGCCAGAATCATATAGGCAAACAGGGAAATCAGCAGCCCGAACATAAACAAGCCGCCGCGATAACCAAACAGAGCCTCGTAGGTTGACTTAATTTCCGCTTTTGTAACGACTCTTACGGAAGGAAAACGGCGGTCAATTTTGCGGCTGATATTTTCTATTTCATCATCATTAAAAACATAGATGGAAAGATCGCTGTATTCTGTCTCTTTCAATCCCACAATTTTTCGCGCGTCTTCAATTGGCAGAATGATCAGATCCCTGGTCAGCAGATCCGACGGCGATCTAAACCGGCCGGTTATCGTAAAATTAAGAAGATTTTCATCGCTATCGAAAAGGCTCAGATTATCCTGAAGTCTCAGGTAGTGCGTCTCCAAAAAACCGGTTCCGCAAACAGCTATTCCCCGGTCACCGGGCTGAATACCTCTTCCATCCACTAAGGTAAGATTACCCGGAAGAGAGTCTGAGCCCATCAGAGTGAACACCCCGCCCGTGGGAGAATCAAAATAATACCCCCAAACCCTTGGGACAACTGATTTTATACCGCGAATTTCGCTGATGCTCTGTACCAGACTGTCCGGTATTTCAACCATTCTGCCCGCTTTTATCTTCTGCATCGTAATATCGGGCGCCGAACTGAGCACTTGTCGCGTTTCATATGACAGCGACTGTATAAAAAAGACAATGGAAGCGAAAGCAAATACAACCACTGAAAATATGGTGATGACTCCAAGATGCCATTTCCAGTGGCGGCGCGCCGAAGTCAAAAAGAAGGCTAGAATAAATAAATGGCGTCTCATTTCTTATTTCCGATCATTGGATTTTTATTTCCGATAACACCCGTTTCTGATGATTGCTTAATTTTCACCTGCGGAGGCGGCCAAAAAAATGTCGATGTGGGAAAGTGATCCAGAAAGCCGGGTATATCCTGAAAAGCCGCTGCCGGCTCCGGAAGAGCGATGTGACGGGTATGTCTTGATTCTGTCGCTACACACATATCGGTGATATGCAGCAACCTGACAATCTCGGCTTCCTGAGACAATCTCTGATCATTTGAGACTACCGCGCGACTGTAAAACACAAAAACGGTAAAAATCACAATCAGCATAACCGTGACAAAAGCATATATTTTGAGAATAATAAAATCCCGATCAAGACCGGTCATAACCTGCTCTCATTAGTCGTTAACTTTCTTTAAGATATCAATCATCTCTGCGGATGTCAGTATTTTCCCCCGATGAATTTTAATAAATTCTTCAGCGATCATATTTTCCTTAAATGCCAGCACAGGCAGTTCTCCCGAATTGGGAAGTACATTGCTGTTTATTATGAACCATGCTTTTTCGAATCCAAAAGAAAAACCGGTTGTGAAGTTTATGACCCGGATATTGCTATAATTGCTTCCGTCAATTCTACTCTTCGCGCATTTAAGATCACATGCGTTAACGATTCCTTCATCAGTGATTATTTCCAGGCGAGTAAGTTGTTTTTCATATACAGGCTGTTCACAGTGGATGCAAACGCCGATTTTTTCTCCCGGATCCGGATAGAACAATCTGGAATAATCATTTTTGTTGTTTTCTCTCGCTAGTTTTAGGATCGATTCTGTTCCGAAAATTGATCCTCCGTGCTGACTGATAAAATAAACGGCTCTATCCTGTCGATCGAACGCAAACACAGGAAAATTAGTCTTTTCAGGATAATGATTTCCTCCAAGAACAAAAATCGCGTTTGCCGCTGAAATCATCCTGCCTGAATAATATTCCATCACATACATGTCGGCATAGCGTTCAGAATTATCGATAAGTTTGATCGCGCAAGGCAGCGAGCAGGCATATTCCGGGTCCTTTTCCTTTCGAATCAGGTCAACTTTCGTCATCATGTTTTCGTAAATATCTTCCCCGCAATTTTTACATTTAGCGATTTTTTCGCCATAATCGGGTTTAAAAAAATTGTCATATTCTCCTGACATTGCGCTGCCGGCTATGATGAGCACTACAACAACGACGCACCATTTAATATATGGCATTTGTAACCTCCTGTGAATGAAATGATTTTAACGCGGCGGCAGCCGCTCCTATGGCAGTCGTAATTTGAGGAAGTTTGCATGTCATGACAGGCCGCATCAGTTCATCCTCCAACGCCGCCAGCATCCCCCTGTTCAAAGCGGCGCCGCCATCAAAAAGAATTACTTCTTCGATTTTCACTCGACCTGCCAACCGAGCAATCCTCCTTGCAATAGAATAATGGATACCTGCCGCGATTTCACTTTTGCTATGTCCCTCGGCGAGAAGAGAAATGATTTCTGATTCCGCGAAAACCGCGCAGGTGCTGTTGATCGGTAAGGGCTGATCGGCGCTTTGAAAATGTAATTCGGCAAATTCGGGAAGATCGACTTCCAGATTTCTGGCGGCCATCTCGAGAAACCGACCCGTTCCGGCCGCGCATTTATCGTTCATTACAAAATTGCTCACATGACCATCATGATCTATTTCAATCACTTTTGCATCCTGTCCGCCGACATTGATAATCGTCCTTACAATACCCGATTCGCGGCAGGTCAAAGCCGCGCCCATCGCGTTGGCGGTTATTTCATTGATTGATTCATCACTTTCCTTGAACAACTTTCTCCCATAGCCTGTTGCGACGGTATAAAGTAATTCATCCCTGCTCAGGCTGTTTTTATCCAGAAGCGTCTGCAGAGCTTCCGCCGCGTTTTTATTAAAACTGCTTCCTGTGGGCGATATACCGGTTGCCATTAATTCTGATGAATCATTTAGCAGGGCAATCTTTATTGCGCTTGATCCGATATCAATTCCCGCGTAATAAGACATTTTCAGCCTCCGGACGGTTTTTTTGTTTTTTAAGTTTTATCGATTCCAGAAAAGCCTCGATTCTAGTTGACAACTGTCCCGCGTCTTCAGGGCTGTAATCAGTCTCAATGTACAGCATGGGTATTCCTTCATCCGAAAGCAGCCTCCCTGTTTTACGTGATTCCAGTTCATATAGCTGACACCCGGCGAATGCCTGATAAATTACACCATCCACCTTAAATTGCCTGACATTATCCAATAATTTTCTGAATCTGTCTGAATTCGGAGTAAAATTCGGGCAAGTTCCCGGCTTGAGATACCTGTCCGCGATCGCCGGAATCATATCATATAAATACCATTCATCCACCGCGACGGTGTCATAAAGCAAACGCGTAGTTGAACAAAACTCCTCCGTAACAACAACACCTCCCAGTTTTTCAATTAAAACGGGAAGTTTCATGTTTGGAAATATTGAGGGTGATCCTGTCAGAAGAATACGCGGAGCTCTTTCAGCGGCAATGGTATCTCCGGCATTGATACGTTCATCCATCTCATCATTAAGAAGGGATAAGGCGGCTGTCCAGGTTATGATATCATCAAAGAAAAAGGTATTTGAGATGAGTATGGCGTCCTTTCCTCCGATAACCGGCAGATTTTTTCGATTTTCATTGAATCTTCTAAACTGATTTTGCGCCTCCGCCACCATTTTTATGGACTTGCGCAATTTGCTTCGGGTGATCCTTTGGCCGGTCACCGCTTCAAGCTTCAGAACCAGTTTTTTGACTGCCCCCTGCCAATAGAATCGGGCTTCTTCACTGTCCTTTGTAGGCGGCACTTCGAGAGTATAGAACTCCGTGTCAATATCCTCCGCAACTTCCGGGAGTTTCTTTTTTTGGTCACAGGTTGTTGGATTTATAATCAGATCCGGCCTGATATTTCGGGCGAATGTATTCGCGTAAAGTAAACCCAATGTTGATTTAATCAATGGACATGTTTTGGCGGGAAGGAATTCCGCGCCAATGGTATCTGTCGCGTACGCCCCCGAACATATCCTAACCGGAATCGCTCCCGCAGCGTAGATCAGTTCAACGGGCACATGAATACACATCGTCGCGATGACCTTTTTACCTTCGGTGTTAAATCCTGAGCTGTCGGAATATAGTTTTAGTTTATCATAAAAATACCTCATACCGTCCAGCTTTCCGGGAAAATCGTCCACGATCTCCCTTAAACTTTTATTTGATTCCATACGAAGATGAATCACGGCCGTTTTTTTCATGCGGTCTTTTCTGCTCAATGTGTCGCTCATTTCTCCCATCCGGTCACCTCCGATTTTTCGGTCACATTATATCTTTTAAAAAATCCTTTTTCTGTCGATGTAAATACCGGTAGGGTTAGAATCGACACTTTAAGACAATCATTCTCCGGACAGGCTTCAACACATTTAAAACACATCATACAGTCATCGCGCACAATATTTTTACTATCAATATCATCAGCAATTTCTTTGATTCCCACATCACACACACGGTGGCAGTTTCCGCAGCGGGTGCATTTCGATCCATCCTTGGTCAGCCGCAGCAGAGACGCTTTTGAAAAAATATACTGCAGCGCGCTCATCGGGCAGAAAAAACAAAAAAACCGCTTTTTTACAAACGAACCCGTAAAAAACAGGCCGGTCACGATGAGTCCCAGTGAGGACATAATGATGGTTGTCCCTGAGCTGAAATCCACTGCAAATTGTGATGTATCTCCTGAAAATAAAGGTAATACCGTTCTTCCCGGGCAAACCTGGCAAAACGGAGCGGACAGATCGTGTGAAAATTTCGGAAGCCCGAACAGGGAATTACTCATTCCCAACGGTATCAGTATAAGAAGAATCAGCAGAATGTACTTAATCTTCTTCAAATGTTTAAAAGTCAAATCATCGTACTTCGAGAAGCGGACACCTGTTTTCTTTCGTAATTTGGTGATCCAGTCCTGGATGGTACCCAGAGGACAGATATAACCGCACCAGGCTTTGTTAAAAAAAATAAAAAGGATAAAGAATACAATAATTCCATTCAGCAATGCTATTCCACGCCAACTGAACAGGCTGCTCCAGGTTGTATGCAGCCTGTGCTGCAGGCTTATCAGGAAGCAGGTACCGGCGCTTCCCTGATTATATGGACAGGCAAAAGTCGGTATCTGGTCGCTTATATGGATAAAATAGTAGCCGCCGTATATCAGCAGCAGAAATGCCGCTATCTGAAAGTAAAATCTGAACCGGCTGATATTTGAAGTATTAATATAATCACTAATTCTATTCATTGAATGTGACCTCCCGGTACGGTACTTTTTTCCGCTCACGATAGTAAAAAACGGCGCCGGCTGTCAGGGAAAGCGCGAATACGAATACTATCATTGCCCATACCGCGGACGAATACATCATTTTTGACGGAATATAACTTTCCGAGAATGTGGCGGTATATCGGACCTGTTTATAGGAACTGCCGTCAAAAACGCCATTTTCTGCAATGCCATGTTCGGCCACGATCAAAAAATTAAATATCTTTTGTTTCTCAAATTCAGTTACCGCTGAAAAATAGTCTTCCGGTATTTGAAATGTCACTTCTCCGTTTATATCAGTCTTAGATAATTTAGCCCAACCGGTTTGGGTAATGAGTTTTACCCTCGAACCTGAAACCGGATTCCCTTTGAGAATCAAACCGAAAGTTACCTTGTCACCGGACTGAATAAAGGTATGGTAATCCTCCCGGGGGAGCCGGTCTCTTATTATTTCGTACGTGATATGACTTTTCAGGTCTTTTGGCTGTAGATTCGCTAGAACATGCTTATGCCCGTTCTGGCACTTATGGCTCAACCGCTCCGCTTTTGCGTTTATTATGTAGAGCGTATCTCCGGATACATACTTATCTGTCAGATAAAGATTGTAGAATCCCTCCGGATTACCGTCATAGATGATAGTTCCATTCTCCTGCTTACAATCAATCAGCTTATTTTCCGGTGAGAGAAGATGTATTTCCGCATTTGCCGATGGAGCTTCGCTCAAATATACAGATTCTACAGGCAATGTTCCGCCGCGTATCCATTGTATGATATGAAAGGTCCCCCTCATACCAGGGACCGGCACGGAAGATATTTTATGCATTCCGAAAGGTTGAATTTTTCTGTCCGTATCCTTCGGCGGCATATTTGATATCCACAATGTATTTTCCGCTTTCAGCGGCGCGTTCTGAAAGATCAAAAACACCGCGAAACAATAATAAACATATTTTTTCATACTGGCTGCCTTTCACTCCGAATGTCTGAAAGATCTATACCACAATTCTAAAAACATCACTCCTGATTAAAATTTTAATCCCGCGGTAATTGTGACATTAACCGGATAACCTGGAT
>JBFXGD010000022.1:0-32628 GCA_050178385.1 Calditrichaceae bacterium | reverse complement strand
CACTTAACGCGTTATTGGTAAAATAAGCGGTTCCGCTCCGGATGACTTCACCGGCAATAGACGCGTCAGGTGAAATTCCCGCATCCGCCAGTTTTTGCAGATCGATATTTTTTCCAACCCGATTTGAAAATTCACGGGTATGATGATCATACATAGTGAGTAAAGCCGCCTCAACCTTTAATGTACCTGTAATCTTGGTTATAAGCTTGTTCAACAATTCATCAAGATCATACGCCTTACCGACTTCCAACTCAATGTCGTAGAGCAAATTGAGTTCATTGACCTTTTTTTCAAGAATGTTATACAGGCGGGAATTATTTATGGAAATAGCAATTTGCGACGCGAGACCGGCAAGAAGAGCCTCATCGGATGAATCAAACACTCCTTCTTTTTTGTTTAAAATCTGAAGCACGCCAACTATTTTTGGCTTCCTGGCCTCATCTTTTAAAGATTCAAAGATCGGCATACATAATATACTATGTGTCTGATAGCCGGTTCTTTTATCAGTACTGGGATCGAACCGGCTGTCTTTATATGCATCAGGAATATTGATCACTTCACCGGTTTTGGCTACGTGTCCGGCTATACCCGTACCTATTTTCAACCGGATTTCGGTGACTTCCGCCTTTTGAGCAATCTTGGACCACAACTCCCCCCGTTCATCATCAACAATATAGAAACTGCTCCGTTCAGAATTCATTAACTCGTTTACAACATCCATAACAATGACAAGAAGCCTCTCGATATTGAGCTCCGAACTGAGAGCGATACCTATCCGGCGCATGGAATCCAATTCTGTGGTTTTTCTTTGAAGTTGTTTTTCCAGAATAGAAATTTTTTCGATGACTTCAGCTTCGTTGAATTTCACGATGACTCCCGTTCAAAGGTTTAATTGGATTTTGTAATATAGATGCCGACTATTGAATAAATCAAGTTGGAAAATATGAAAGACAGGGCAGCGGTCTGTGATGAAAGAGAATGTTTCATTTCTTAAAAAAAAGAGACTGAGCAGCATTAAACTGCCAGTCCCGGCATTTTAAACAGATGGTGTTATATCAGTTACAACTAATTATTAAATGAGGAAACAGCGCGTTCTACGGTTTCGAACGTCTCGAAAATTTTAATTAACTGCGTAATTATCAATAAACTTTTTACTTTTTCTGTAACGCGCGCCAGTACCAGCTTTCCATCCGCATTAGAGAGCGTAGTTGTGCAGGCCATCAGAACACCCATTCCAGAACTGTTCATCCATTTAACTTCGCCAAGATCGATCACAACATTTTTAACACCATCAACAAGCAAGCCTCTTACATGCTCATGAACAGCTGTAGTCTCTGGCCCGCCCATCATTTTACCTGAAAGGGTTAAAATCGCGACGTGATTTTCTATTTTTTCTTTAATTTTCATTGAAATGCCCCTCAAATAAATAGGTTGGATAATTAAAGAACTTTAAGTAACAAGTTAAATTATAAATAGTTATGAGTCAACAGTATTTTGATTTGTTCATGCTCATTTGTCTAAACTATTTGCCTTGAATGTGTCAGATGTTTTAATTTTCAAAGACAACATCCCCGCCCAGCACGGTCAGTTCGACCCTTACATCAAGGATTTCTTCAACCGGAATCTTAAAAACATCTTTACTAAGTACAATAAAATCAGCAAGTTTGCCGGGCGCGAGCATTCCTTTGATTTTTAACTCATCCGAGGCCGTAGCGGCGCCGGCCGTATAGGCAGAAATCGCCTCCCGTAATGTTACAGCGCGTTCCGGATACCAGCTTTCTGCTTTCGGATTTACACGGTATTTTCTTAAAACAGCTGAATATATGCCCTTAAACGGGTCAGGATCGGCAACGGGAACATCACTGCCAAATGCCAGAATAACGCCCGCGTCGGATAGTTCTCTCATCGGATAGGCAAACCGGCTCCTGGCGCCCCAATGCAATTCTGCTATTTTCACATCATCTGCAATATGAAGCGGCTGCATGGAAGCGATGATCTTCAGTTTAGCCAGCCTTTTAATATCAGCCGGTAAAATGAGCTGCGCGTGTTCAATGCGATTTTTTAGCTTGAATTTTTCCTGCCACAAATATGATTTTTCAAAAGCATTGAGAGCTTTATTTACCGCTCTGTCGCCGATGGCGTGAACCGCGCAGGCCAGTCCGTTCTGTGTGGCAAGCTCAATTCTCTCTATCAGATCGTTTTCTGACATCACCCCAATTCCAAAATAATTTTCAGAATTTTCATAAGGCTGTGTCATCTCCGCCGTCTGAGATCCCAGGGATCCGTCAACAAAAAACTTAACTCCGGCCACACGAATCCATTCATTTCCAAATCCGGACCTGATTCCGGCCGCTATCAGTTTTTCCATATTTTCCTGAGGCAGATACATATTTATCCGCATTTTTAATTTTCCGGATTTGTACAGCATCTGAAAAGTATTCAAATCCTTCCAGGATTCCATGGTATGTACCGATGTGATGCCCAGACGGTGAAATTTCGGATATAAATTTTCAATATACCCGCTCAAATTATCCCGCATTGTTTCATCGTTAAGTTTTTTTACAGGTCCCATTGCCGATTCATACAAAACACCGCTTAACCGACCGTCCATATCGCGCGCAATCCTCCCACCCTGAGGATTGGTCGAGTCGGATCGTATACCCGCGCGCTTCAAGGCTTCTGTATTTACCCATAGCGCATGCCCGTCTTTTGAGTCGAGGGCGACAGGATTGACCGGAAAGATTTTATCAAGATATTTTTTGTGCGGTTGACCGTCTTTCCACAAATTACGGTCGTATCCGCCCCCGGTGACCCATTCACCCGGCAAAAATCTGTTCTTTTTTTCGGTCAATATTTTGATCACATCATCGAGTGATTCAGCATTATGAAGCGAGATCTGCCCCTCATACAAGGCCGTAGCGGCAAAATGCGTGTGCGCGTCTGTAAAAGAAGGAATTACCGTTCTTCCGTTCAGATCAATTTTTTCCATAAGGGAATCGCCAATATCGGGCTGATCACTCTTGTGCCCCATAGCAGCAATCCTCTCACCAACGATGAGGATCCAGTCAAAAACCTGTTCACTTTCCAGACTGTATATTACCGCATTGTAAAATAGTTTGAATTTCATATGGATAAGATAAGAAATTAGTGGGAAAAGGGTAAAAAAAAACCCTCAATATGAGGGTTTTACTTTTCTAATGTTTCTTCTTCCTTAAGAGCATAATAAGCTTTCAGCTTGCTGTTAAAAAATTCATCCTGAGCAATGACGGTAGGATTTATTTCCCGTTCAAATTTCATATCCTCCATGAGCTCACGATCGTAGATATCCGCTTCATCATAAAGATCCACGTCATCCATCATATCATTTTCTTTTTTATGCTGAATTCTCTCCGCGTTGATTTGCCTTGCGCGCGCGGCTATTAATAAACACATCTCATATACATTGAGCTTTTGCTCACGCAACAGTCGCATATCGAGAGTTTGAATTGCCATCAATGCCTCCGTTATAAATAGACTAAACCGTTAAATATAATGTTTCCTTAAAACGATGTCAAACATATTTTATATAGATGACTAAAAAGTCAGAGAAGAACGAATACATTAGATTAAAACGCATTTATTTATAAAAATTACGCATCGTATCTTACGTCAGTCACGCCATCATGGCCAAACTTATGACTTTACTCATTGAAAATAGAGAATTTATTCATTAATTTGAAATAAGCATACTACTTTTGATCTATTCTGTCCATTGATAAGTTCAAATGCATATATAGCCGTAAGATGCATAAAGCATAATTTTATATTTTTATGGGAGGTTTTTATGTCATCAAATGAAAGTAAATTTTTTAAGGGATTTCTTTTGGGAAGCGCGATTGGAATGATCGCCGGTGTATTATTTGCACCCAAAAGCGGAAAAGACACTCGGGACGATCTCAAACACGAAAGTGACGATCTTCTCGAAAAAGCTCAGAGCGAACTGGATAAGATCAAAAACGAACTCAATGATCTTAAAGATAAAATCTCAGAGTCAATCAAAAAGGGCAAAGCTAAATTAGAGCAGTCAGAGACGATAGAAGAAAGAGATTTTGACTCTGAACTCAATTCAATTGATGATGAACAGCAGGAAGAAAAAGCCCAGAGCAAAACAACGAAAAAGACAAAGAAGTAGAAGTTAAGCGAAGCGGATTTCAAAACGAAATTGTTCCCCGGTTGATTTTTTTATTTGACAACCGAACTTAAATATTCTGGAGATAAGTATGGTTTGGGAAATAGCTCTTGTTATATTACTGCTTTCTTTAACTGTTTTAGTGTTTTTGCTGATCCCGACAATTATTCAGTTGAAACAATTCTTGAAAAACGTCAATGGAACACTTGATGTAGTAAACAAAGATTTACCGGAAGTGATGTCCAGTGTTTCAGAGATTGCCAAATCATTAAGCGCAGCATCGGTAAAGGTAGAGAGTGCTGTAAGTGATCTTGCTGAAATTGAAGAGCTTGTGGTAAAAGAAATCAAGGTCCCGCTGCAACACATAGCGCAAGCGATCTCAATTTTACTCCAGCTTGCTAACAAACTGTTTGCGCGTAAAGGGAAATAGTAATAAGTCAGGCTTGATATGAAATCCTTTCGAATGCCTGATTTTCAATTTAATGCAAAAACACGATTATATTGGCAATGTTATATTAAAGGAGTTAATCAGAATTGGTTAACTCTTTTTTATATTAGCCTATCTTGTTTTCTCAGCCATAACCGCTGATGTTTCTCCTTATAACAAACGAACTATTCCTAAAAAAACTTGACTAAAATAGTCAATAATGTTAATATCTTATATCTTATTATAAGTATGAAAAGGGAACCTTAAGGTGTGAAAAAAAATTGTATCATAATGATCCCGCGTTTCTACCGGACGTTGATTTTAGAAGCTTTTAACGTCTTATTTATTAAATATTTTTTAAAACCCAATCCATCATTTTCGATTACCGGTTCTCAATTTTTCATAAATCAGATTCATTCCGCCAAAAAATTAAATCCGATTGAATACGGGTTAGGAGGTTTTTAGAAATGAGGAGTAAGCAATTATATAATGTTCATGCTTGAAAGGTGCATTTCATGGTTTCTGATACAGTATAAAACACAAAGATATAGGAGTTTGAAATGGCAAATAACATTGGACAAATGGTTTGGAAAAATGGGAATTTCATCAACTGGAACGACGCGAATATTCATGTTCTTTCACATGTGGTTCAGTATGGTACCTGTGTATTTGAAGGCATCCGCAGTTATGAAACGAATAAGGGGCCCGCGGTTTTCAGGCTAAAAGATCATATGCAGAGGCTCATTAATTCAGCTAAAATTTATAGAATGACTCATGATTATACGGTAGACCAATTGGTCGATGCCGCCCTTGAAACGATCAGAATCAATAAATTTAAATCCTGTTATATCAGACCGTTCATATTCAGGGGTTTTGGACCATTTGGAGTAAATCCGCTTAAAAATCCCATAGAAATTTACATTGCCATTTGGGAGTGGGGTAAATATCTCGGTCCGGAAGCATTAGAGAACGGTGTTGATGTCTGTGTTTCTTCCTGGAATCGGCTGGCCCCGAATACTATGCCGGCACTGGCTAAAGCCGGAGCGAATTATATGAATTCACAATTGATCAAAATGGAAGCGATCACCAACGGCTTTGATGAAGGTATCGCTCTGGATCAAAATGGTTTTGTAGCCGAGGGCAGCGGTGAAAATATTTTTATCGTGCGTGACGGGAAAATTTATACTCCGCCCATATGCAGTTCTATACTTCCCGGGATCACACGGTTTACGGCAATCGAACTTTTGAAAAGAAGAGGCTACACCGTTATTGAGGAAACAATCCCCAGAGAAAGCCTGTATACGGCGGACGAACTTTTCTTCACGGGGACCGCGGCGGAAATCACTCCCATACGCAGTGTTGACAGAATTACCATCGGCGCAGGCAAAATCGGACCGATAACAAAAATAATTCAGGATGATTATTTTAATATTTTCAATGGTGGAATAGAGATTCCAGACGGCTGGCTAAGTTTTATTTAATACCTAAAAAGCCGCGTCAACCGATGCGGCTTTTTAGTTTACAAAGTCGGTCGAACTCCAAGACCGGGATTTTCACTAAGCATCAGCTTCCCTTTTTCTATCCCGATTCCGGTAAACGGATCGTTTTTTATCAACAGGTTTCCGTCCAGATCAACCCAGTCCGCGTGAGCGGCGATGTGTGCCGCCGCGGAAATAGCTACGGAGCTTTCAATCATACATCCGACCATGATTTTTAAATTGAGTGTTTTTGCCACGTGTATCATTCGCAGCGCTTCCTGAATACCCCCTGACTTCATCAGTTTTATATTAATACCGTCATATGCCCCGATAAGTCCCGCGATATCCGACGCTTTTTTGACCGCTTCATCCGCGATGACCGGGATAGAAATTCTTTCCCGAAGCCAGGCGGTTTCATTTATCATCTGATACGGAAGCGGTTGCTCGATGAGCTCAACTCCCTGTGATTGAAGCCACAATATCTTTTCCAGCGCTGTTTCTTTGCTCTTCCAACCTTCATTCGCATCCACGCGGATGGGTTTATCTGTTATACTTCTTACCCATGTGACCATTTCTTCATCACCGTCATAGCCGACCTTAATTTTTAACACAGGGAAATCCAGGGCATTTTTTACTTTCCTGATCACATTCTCTTTTGTATCTATTCCTATTGAGAATGACGTCCCTGGAATACGGTCAGGATTCAATCCGAACAATTGGTACAGGGGTAATCCTGCCGACTTTCCTATCCAGTCCATCAGCGCTATATCTAATGCGGCCTTCGCGCAGCTTTGACCGCTGATCGACTGATTGAGGAGCCGGTCTACATCTGTGTAGTGAAGGAAATCTACCGCTTCCAGTGATGAAACGGCATCTTCTATTTTGCTCATAGTGAGATCCGGATTTTCACCATATCGAATATTGGGCGCCGCTTCCCCGTAACCGGTGATACCATCCTTTTCGAGTTTGACAAAAACATTATCCTTATAACTGCTCGAATTTCTGGAAATAGTCCAGGGATTTTTCAAAGACAAACGTATTTTTTTTATGTCGAATTGCATCTGACACCTGTATCATTTTTTTTATACATCAATAAAGGACGGAATTCAGTGAGTCTATGTTCGATTTTTTAGGCCGATTACACCCATCATCCGGCCGCTTTTATCTCTATCCCTTCTGTATGAAAAATATCTATCCTTCGCGCAATGCGTGCAGGCCGTATTGATTTCCAGGTTTTTACCAGAAACGCCTTTTTGGATAATCTGACTGATAATAGCCTTTTGGACATCGAGCTTATGATGTCCCGGTCCGTCCGCGATTAAAAAGTCTGGTGAAAAGTTACTCGCTGTATCATCATCAACCTGATAACAGTTTTGTTGGACTCCGGGTCCGATGGCAATCAGTAAATTTTCAGGGTGGGAATTAAATGCATTTCTCATTATATCAATGGTTTTTCCGGTAATATTCTGAGCCGTTCCTCTCCAGCCGGAATGAACAAGACCAACCGCTTTTTTAACCGGATCAAAAATAAAAACGGGAAAACAATCCGCAGTCTGAACAGTTAAAAACAGATTTTCAAGATTCGTAACCAAAGCATCTGTTTTTTTGAAAACCCCCGGACCGCGCGCTATTTGTATATTCGATGAATGAACCTGTTCGGGGAAAGCCAGCAGATCTTCCGAAACTTCAAGCGCGTCAAAATATAATTCCCGGTTTGTTTGAACCACTGTCCGGCTGTCCGGCGTGTTAAAACCAAGATTTAATTGGTCAAACGGCGGTTTGCTTTCCCCACCTTTGCGGGTCGAGAATCCATGAACCAGTGCACGGTATCGCTTAAATATTTTAAACTGTTCGATCCCGTGATCGGAAGATATATTTTGAGTCTGATTTAGCATAATTTAGTTGAGCGGTATAAATTGTCCGTAAATATATTTGATAACCCGAACCGCGCTGTTGTAATGTTTGGAACCAACATCAAAATTTCTGTAGACCCCCTGATACGGAGGTTCCTGCATAACTACCTGATAAAAATTCGACCGGCTCAGGAATACGCCTTCGCGGGAAACGGCTTTCAGAATAAAATTGAAACTGTCATACCCGACCAGTTCAAATCGTTCAGGCGTTCTGCTGAACTGAGTTCTGAAATTATTTCTGAATTGTTTATAATCCCAGCTTTCCTCATTTAGGTAACCGTCGGAAACGAATATGATACCATTGATATAATTTTTATTTTTCCGAAGCGCGTCGCTGTTGTACCAGTCACCGTTTCCGAGAAGATGTGTTTTGAAGTTCGCGTATGCCAGCTGCGGCGCGATTAATCCGATGTCATCCTTATATACGGGAATTAGAAGAGCATCGATTGATTTAACGGGAATGTCTGCAGAATCAATTTTTGTTTTATTTTCATCATTCTTTTCCATCTTTTCTTTTCTGTACGCGGCGTAAAGAGAATCGATCTTTATCGGGTCCATAGATGGTTTTTTCTCCATGACGGAATCCTGAAAAGTCAGCTTAAGGCCTATCCGCTTGATCGCTTTAAATTGTTTGGAAAAGTCCTGATCACCCGGATAATACCATTGCTGCGCCACAACTGTTCCCCCGTTTTGTTCGTGTCTTTCTACGAAGGAATCGGTGAAATTAACAAAATAATCTTCAACCGGTGACAGGGTGGCAACTCTTTTGATTTTCAAGGAGTCCTCGGCAAACTGAACCAGACTGTTCGCGAGCGCGTCAACTGTCGGAGCCAGCTGTATTAATCTGTCAGAAATATACGCCAGATCGTTCGATGACGCCGTGGGTGTAATTAACGTCAAACCTTCATAATCGGCAATCCCTGCACAGGCGGCTGTTATATCATTCTCCACCGGCCCAAATATCGCGTGGATGGACGGGTCTCTTGCAATTTCTTTTATTTTCTGCATGGCAACAGGTAATTTGGTTTCATAATCATATACAACAATATCAACCGTTTTGCCCTGAAGGGACCGATTGAAATCAGATACCGCCAGATTGAGACCATCCAGAAGCGCCTTACCGATATCAGAATTTGAGCCGCTGACCGGAAGCAACACCGCTATCCTGATCGTGTTGCTTTTCTGGTTCTTAATATTGTCATATAATTCCCTGGCACTGGAGGTAAACTCATCCTGCTGAGTCGATTTAAGTACTTCATCAAGTGAGAAGGAGGCCGAAATAACATCCCCGGCCGCATACTGACGCTCTGCCATATAATAAAGCAGCGCGTGCCTGCTGAATGGGGTTTTTATCTCATCCTTAAGATCGAGAAGCGCTGACATATCAAGTTTGTACTGCATGGTTTTTTTTATCAGTTTTAAGGAATTCTCTTTCAATGCGCCGCTCCTGGTATGTTCCGCGGCGGCAAGCCATGCGGATACGGCTGTCTGAAAACGGTTTAGACGATAATAATTATTACCCATGATATAGTAAAAATCATCTGTATAAGAACTTCCGGGAAAATCCCGCAGGAATGTTTCACAAAGATTAAGTGACGCGGTATAGTCCTCTTGTTTGTACTGAGTTTTCGCCAGCATCAGATAATTTGCAGTGAGAAGCTGATTGTCAGGCAGCTTTGAAATAACCAGACTGAAGTTTTTTTCCGCAGCTTCATATTCACCGGATTTGTATTGTTCCACGCCCCTTTGAAATATCGCCCATTCACGATTTGACGCTTTTTGCGCGAATCCTGTCCCAAATAGGACCGTAAATACAAATACAACCAACAAGAATCTCATTCGATACCTCTTACAGTATTATTATATATAGAAAAATAATTTGATCAGAAAAATTTAATTAATCAAGGCTGTTGTCAATATAAGACTGAATATGATATAAAAAAAGAACCAAAGCTCGATTAGGGCTTTGGTTCAGTAAAATTCTTAAATCCTCTGTGTCCCGCGCGCAGGCTATTCCACTGTAACGCTTTTTGCGAGATTACGCGGCTGATCCACATCACATCCTCTTTGAACAGCAATATGATATGCCAGCAGCTGTAATGGGATCACAGAGAGCAGCGGCATTAACGCCTGACTTGTCTCCGGAATATATATGACATGATCAGAATAATTGCGGATTTTTATATCGCCTTCCGTCGCGATACAGATCACTTTCCCCTTCCGGGCACGAACTTCTTCGATATTGCTGATGACCTTATCATAAATTACATCCTTAGTGGCCAGAAATACAACCGGCATATCTTTATCAATCAGCGCGATCGGACCATGCTTCATCTCTGCTGCAGGATATCCCTCTGCATGAATATAGGAGATTTCCTTTAACTTAAGCGCTCCCTCAAGAGCGACCGGGAAATTATACCCGCGTCCAAGATAGAGAAAATTACGATGGTCATGATAGTCTTCCGCCAGCTTTCTTATAGTATCATTCTGATCCAAAATTCTCTGAACTTTATTTGGAATTTCCAGAAGGTCTTGCACCATCTGCCTTCCCTGAGCTGATGACATATTTTTTCTGCGGGCTAGCATTATGGTAATAAGCGCCAGGACCGTAACCTGGGATGTAAAGGCTTTTGTACTCGCCACGCCGATTTCAGGACCGGCATGGATATAAACACCGGCATCTGTTTCCCTCGCGATGGTTGAACCGACCGCATTAACAATACCAAGTACAAGCGCGCCCTTTCTTTTGCCCTCCCGAAGCGCCGCAAGTGTATCCGCTGTCTCTCCGGATTGAGAAATGGCAATCACTACTTCATCTTTGCCGATTATGGGATCTCTGTACCGAAATTCTGAAGCATACTCCACCTCAACTGGAATTCTGCAGAACTCTTCAATCAGATACTCCCCTAAGAGGGCGGCATGCCATGATGTACCGGATGCCGTAAAATGTATCTTCTTTGCATTAAGCAGCTTTTCTTCCACATCGGCAAGACCACCAAGCTTAACAAGCCCTTCTTCTTTTATGACCCGGCCGCGCATGGCGTCCATAATGGTGTTGGGTTGCTCAAATATTTCTTTGAGCATGAAATGATCAAATCCGCTTTTTTCTATCGCTCCAAGGTCAAATGTAATCCTTTCAACCTTTTTTTCAATCATTTCGTTCTGAATCGTTTTTGTGATCACACCGTTTGCGGACAGGATGGCCATCTCATGATCTTCAAGATAAAAAACATCTCGTGTATGCGCGACAAGAGGAGTGACATCTGATGCTACAAAATATTCGTCATCACCGACACCAATAACAATCGGGCTCCCCTTGCGGGCGACAAATATTTTATCCGGTTCGTGCCTGGTGATGACAGCAATTCCGTAGGTTCCCTTTAACTCCAACAGCGCTTCGCGGAATGCTTCTTCAAAATCACCATGGTAAAACTCTTCGATCAAATGCGCGATAACTTCGGTATCGGTATCAGTTCTGAACTCATGTCCTTTTTCACGCAGGACCTGTTTCAGTACCGCGTAATTTTCAATGATTCCGTTATGAATTAGAGCAATTTTACCGGATCCGTCGATATGCGGATGGGCGTTCTTTTGATTTGGTTCACCGTGCGTTGCCCATCGCGTGTGGCCGATACCAATGGTTCCTTTTGGCGATTTTAACCGAAGGGCGTTATCCAGATTGCGGATTTTTCCGGCTTCCTTTATTATTTCAATCCCTTTACCATTCATAATGGCGATACCGGCAGAATCATATCCGCGGTATTCGAGTCTCTTTAATCCATTTATCAAAATCGGAGCAGCCATATTACTACCGAGGTAGCCGACAATTCCGCACATAATGTCCTCCTGGTTTAAATCATTCCCACTCTATTGTTGCCGGTGGTTTGGAACTGATATCATATACAACCCGGTTAATACCCTTCACTTCATTGATAATCCGGTTTGAAATTTTTGCAAGCACCGCACGCGGCATTTCATACCAGTCAGCCGTCATTCCATCCGTGCTGGTCACCGCGCGCAGCGCGACAACCCGTTCATATGTCCTCTCGTCACCCATCACACCCACGGTGTTGACCGGAAGCAGTACAGCAAATGCCTGCCAGATTTCATCATATAAACCGGCGTTTTTTAGTTCTTCAATATAAATGGCATCCGCCTTCTGCAGCAACCGGACATGCTCTTCTGTAATCTTTCCAAGTATCCGCACCGCTAATCCCGGTCCCGGAAACGGATGTCTCCCCAAAATTATATCCGGTACTCCGAGTTCTGCTCCTACCTTACGGACTTCATCCTTGAACAGCTCCCTCAGAGGTTCAAGTAATCTGAAATTTAGTTTTTCCGGAAGCCCGCCGACATTGTGATGTGACTTGATAGTCGCCGAAGGGCCTTTGAATGAAACGCTTTCTATTATATCCGGATAAAGCGTACCCTGAGCCAGATAATCGAACTTACCCAGTTTTTTGGATTCCTCTTCAAATACACGGATAAATTCATGTCCGATTTTTTTTCGCTTTTCTTCCGGGTCCGTTATGTTGTTTAATATATGAAAGAAAGACGCTGAACTATTGACGCAGGTCAATTTAATGTCAAAATTATTCTTGAAAACCTTTTCAACCTCTTCGGCTTCGTTATGACGTAAAAGCCCTGTATCTATGAATATACAGTGCAGACGGTCTCCTATCGCTTTATGGAGCAATACAGCCACCACGCTTGAATCTACCCCGCCGCTAAGTCCGCATATTACTTTGCTGTCTCCTGCTTCTTCCCGGATCCGATGGATACTCTCTTCCACAAATGATTTTGGCGACCAGTCCCCCGCGCATGAACAAACGGAAAAAACGAAATTACCAAGTAATTGGCTTCCGTATTCGGTATGCATTACTTCGGGATGAAACTGCAATCCATAAATCGCTTTTTGTTCATGACGGATCGCCGCGTAAGGGGAATTTTCCGTTGAAGCCACCGGCAGAAATCCTTTTGGAAGCTCAAGCACCTTGTCGCCGTGACTCATCCAAACTTTGCTGTTATCGGGAATATCATTCAGCAAATAGCCGGATTCGGATATTTGCAGCCGCGCCGAACCATACTCTTTTTTCTCGGATTTAACGACCTTTCCTCCCAGCAAATGGGTGATGAGCTGCAGACCGTAGCAAATTCCGAGAACAGGAACACCAAAATCGAATATTTCCTTCCCGATGTGAGGTGCGTCAATTTCATATACAGATGACGGACCACCTGAAAGAATAATTCCTTTTATTTTTTTACTTTTTATTTTTGAAAGATCATAATTATAGGGCTGAATCTCGGAGAAAACCCCTTTTTCCCGAATTCGTCTGGCGATCAACTGCGTGTACTGAGACCCGAAGTCGAGAATTAGAATTGTTTCATGTGATGTATCGCTGATCAGGGCTTGATTTTCCATTTAGATAATTCCTCTAAAAAAGCAAAATTTGTCAGATCATAATGAATTGGAGTAATGGACACTTTATCCTGCATTACCGCTACATCATCCACGTCTTCATCCGTATCAAGCAGCATCCTTTTTCCGGCCAGCCAGTAATAAGTGCGGTTGTTGGGATCGATCCTTTTATCAAACATCTCTTCGTACCGGCCCTTACCCTGCCTGGTGACAACCACATCCTTAATCTCTTCTTCATGAAGCGCCGGAACATTTATATTGATTAAAGTACCTTCGGGCAGCCCTCGCTCAAGTATTTCTGACGCAATCTGACGAGCAACCTTTTTCGCGTAACCAAATTCCAGCTTTGTAAATGATGTGAGTGAAACAGCCATGGACGGAATCCCCATGATAGTTCCTTCGGCAGCCGCGGAAACGGTTCCGGAGTAAATGACATTTGTCGCCGTATTTGAACCTAAATTGATACCGCTTACTACCAGATCGGGCGGCTCAGCCATCAGACACCTTACGCCAAGTTTTACACAATCAGCCGGTGTACCGTTTACCCCGTACCCAAAAAATCCGCCATTTCTTTCAGCTTCCACCACACGCAGCGGATCAGATACGGTGATGGCATGTCCTACCGCGCTTTTCTCACTTATGGGAGCCACAACGGTTATTTCACCCAATCCTTCCATCGCCTTTTTTAGGTGATAGATTCCCGGAGCGTAAATACCGTCATCATTTGTAACGAGAATAGATATTTTCTTCATATTTCCTTTTGGTGTTATCAGTTCTTGTTTTCATGAGCAAAAAAGTCCAGAACTCCGGCAATCCTGCGTTTTAATTCATGGCGGTGCACAATCATATCTATAAATCCATGCGACTGAACAAATTCCGACCGTTGAAATCCCGGCGGTAAATCCTGACCGATGGTCTGCTTAATCACCCTCGGGCCGGCAAATCCGATCAAAGCTCCCGGCTCAGCGATATGAATATCACCCAGCATAGCATAACTTGCAGTGGTTCCGCCGGTAGTCGGATTTGTTAAAATCGAAATATAAGGCAATCCCTTATTCGCGAGCCTTGCCAGCTTAGCGCTCGTTTTTGCCATCTGCATCAGACTCAATATGCCTTCATGCATGCGCGCCCCGCCTGAGGATGAAAGAATCAGCATGGGACAGTTTTCTTCTAGTGCCAAATCGATCGCCCTGGAGATTTTCTCGCCGACCACCGAACCCATGCTTCCTCCAAGAAAACGAAACTCCATCAATGCCATCACAACTTTATGAGAATTTATTTCCCCTCTTCCGGTGATAACCGCTTCATTAATCCCGGTTTTTTCGACCGTTGCTTTGTATTTAGAACTGTATTTCTTAAAATCTTTGAAATTCAATGGATCAACCGATTTGATATTTCCATTGAATTCCTGAAATGTTTTATCGTCAAAAAGCAGAGAGATGTATATATCAGCATCGATTCGGAAATGAAATTCGCATTTTGGACAAACATAAAGCTTTTTTTCCAATTCCTTTTTATAGATGATTTCGCCGCACTTTTCACACTTAACCCAAAGACCATCAGGCATTTCTTTTTTCTCTATTGGCTTAAGCACTTCTTTTTTTCGTTTAAACCAATCCATATCACTCCTTCACTGTTTGTGTGATATTCTGTTTCACCATGACAAGAGCATCTTCGCCATCACGGTAATATGACGGCCGTGTATAATATTCAGAAAATCCAAAATTCCGGTATAAATTAATCGCGGCAATGTTTGATTTTCTGACTTCGAGATACGCCGCGATGTAATAATCAAAATTACCCAAAACATATTCTAACAAGCGGCTTCCAAGTCCCTTCCGCTGATATTCGGGCGCGATGGCTATATTCCCGATATGAAGCTCATCCGCATAATACCAGATCACCGCATATCCCGCGATTTTCGAATCAGCCAAAACAACAAAGGGGTATGAAATATCCGTATTGTTGATATCTTTAATAAAACTTTCCCGGCTCCATGCGTCTTTAAATATTTGTACTTCCAGTTCATGAACCCGGTCCGCATCGCCCGGTTCCATTCTGCGAAAAGCAATTTTCATTTTACACCGGCAAAAGGTCTGATATACATTGGTTCAAGCTCTGAAAGGCTGTCACTGCCTTTTAATCCGAACTTATGCAAGCCAAGTTCCGCTAATATGGAAGCCGAATAACTGCCGTGGGTTATCACGTCAATTTTTCGCTTTTCCGCCTGGTCAATAATTGCCTGATCCAACTTAAGGGTTCTATTGCATATCACTTGCGCCCCGGTGGGAATGACCGCGTTCAGATCGGTTTTTTTTACAATTTGATGTTTCTTGATTTCCGGATACATATGTTCCAAAAATTCATGCTCTGCCAGATAAACCTCTTCGCGGCGCGCCTCGATTAGCGTAAAAACAGGGCGCTTCGAAGGTACTCTTTGTACCGCCAGCACCTGATGATTGGAAACGCCGACGATCGGGATCTCATTCCCAAAACAAAATCCCTGCGCGTAACTCAAACCGATCCGTAAACCCGTAAAGGAACCCGGGCCGATCGCCACAACAACAGCGCTAATATCGTCGATTGAATATTTATGGGCCCGCAGCTTACTGCCCAGAAATTGCAGTCCATTATCCACCAGATAGCCAACCAGTGTGGCGTGCTGCATAGGAAGTTCATGGCTGTATTCCGCCAGAATTTTGCCATCATCCCGGAAAGCGACGCTGCATAAAATATCTGATGTCTCGATAGCTAAAATCATTTATCTCATTTTCTTTTATTTCAAAGGTAAAAATCGTATCCCGATTTTATATTTATGAATGACTGAGCTTAAACACCCTGTGCTCTCCACTCAGTTCGATGGTTATTTTGTAATAATCATCCAGTTGGTTCTCAATCATTTGCGGCCATTCAATAAATGAAACCGCGTCTGTATTTAACAATTCTTCCCATCCGAGATTGTCCAGTTCAGATATATGCTCAATTCGGTAAAAATCAAAATGATTTACCGAGATCGCTCCGGAGTAAATTTGAATAATCGCGAATGACGGGCTGGTCGCTTCCTCGTCTGTTCCCCATAATTTACAGATTTCTTTTACCAGAAAAGTTTTTCCGCTCCCCAGATTTCCTTCCAAAAGCACAATATCCGCCGGCTTTAATATCCCCGCCAGTTCCCGCGCGACCGCTCTTGACTCTTCAATTGTTTCCGATGAATATGTATTAATATCCCTCATATCCGAATGGATCTTATCCTTTTTATTAATATTGAGACAGGAAATTAATGGAAAAACCGGGTTAAAACAAGCCGGGAGGGAATATTCATTCTCAAAAAAGAAGTCCTATCCCGCTCCGCCGGTGGATTGTATTTACACCGCTATTGTTTACCCTCAAGCTTTACAATCGGAAGAATCATTTCCTCTATGGAAATACCGCCATGTTGGAAGCTATCTTTATAGTGATTCAGATATTTGTTATAGTTGGTGGGGTAGACAAAATAGTAATCTTCCTTTGCGATGATATACTGAGTATTGATCCCGCGTTTCGGCAGCTTCCAGTCAGACGGGCGGGGAATAATTACGGCATGTTTCTTATCCACTTTTAGGCTCCGGCCATACTTGTATCGCAGATTAGTGGAAGTATCACGGTCGCCTATTACTTTTGTCGCATGAAGCCCGCGGACGCTGCCATGGTCGGACGTCAAGAAAACTGTCGCGTCTGTCTGCGCTATTTTTTTCAGGATGCCCATCATCGGCGAATGCTCAAACCAGGAGCGGGTGAGAGAGCGGTACGCGGCTTCATCGGGCGCGATATCCTTTAGAATCGGCAAATCGGACCGGCTGTGCGCGAGAATATCCACAAAATTTACTACAATGGCCAGCATTGATGCTTCAAGATAATTATGCATATCTTTTTCGAGATTTTTCATGTCTTCGGTATTCATTACCTTTACATACTTCAGATCATTTCCGATATTGACTCCACTCCGTTTGAGCTGAAGATCAAGCAGTTCCTTTTCATACCGATTCAGACTTTCATCATCCTCGTTCATGGACCAAAGCTGAGGATACATTTTCTCAATCTCTTCCGGGAAAAGTCCGCTGAACAAAGCATTTCGGGAGAACGGTGTCGCCGTCGGCAGAATTGAATAATAATATTCCTTCTCGATTTTAAACAAATCATAAAAAAACGGTTCGAGCGTAAGCCATTGATCAAGACGCATGCAGTCAATTACAATGAAGACTACTTTCTTGTTTTTTTTAAGATTGGGAATGATATATTTTTTTATTAAATCAACTGATAAATCCGGACGGTTGTCGCTATTCCTGAGCCACCCTTCATAGTTTCTTTCCACATATTTTCCGAATTCAACATTACTCTCTTTTCTCTGATCATACAGCACCTGCCGGAACGCCTGGCCGGATGATGAATCAAGATTCAGATCCATTCGAAAAATCTTCAGAGCCTGATCAATCCAGTCCTTCGCGTCCATATTTTTCATCAGCGACATGGAAAGCTGTGATACATCGATTGCATATTGCTGACTCATCTTTTCATTCATGATATCCTTTTTTTCAAGGATTTTTTTACAGGCCATCAAAATCTGACTGGGATTTACGGGTTTTGTGAGATAATCATCTATGCGTTTGCCGATCGCGTCTTCCATGAGACTTTCTTCTTCGCTCTTGGTGATCATAATAACGGGGAGATGGGGCGAGTAATCCTTTATCTCATTTAATGTCGTCAATCCGTCTTTGCCCATCATCATTTCGTCCAGCAGTACAAGATCGTAATTGTAATGCCGCACCTGATAGATCGCGTCATCGCCATTGGTCACCGTCATCACGTCATAACCCTTCTCACGCAAAAAAATGACGTGTGCCTGCAGCATATCTATTTCATCATCGGCCCAGAGAATTTTCTTCATCGTAAAATGATCCTTCCGGTAATTTGTCTGTATTGATAGAATTAATCTGACCGGCCGTACTGATTTGAAGAGTAATTTAAAAGTACAAACCTGATCGGCACGAATTCTTTCTTATACTTCGATCAGATTAAATTGTTCTCACCTCGTTTAAAGAATGATTACGGCTTGTGATGACGCTGTCTCACCACTTCATACATTATCACCGCGGAGGCTACGGAGGCGTTTAATGAATTGATTTTACCGTATTGAGGGATGGCGATCTGCTCAGAACATAACCCGGCGATATTTTTACGGACGCCCCGGCCTTCACTGCCAATGACAATAACCGTACCACCGGTAAAATTCACCTCATACAGATTCTTTTCGGAATGGGCTATGGCCGCCACGGATACGATCCCGGATTTTGTAAGATCTTCCAGAATTTTCTCAACTGTCGGCGCTTTGCAGACAGGGATGTGAAACATGGCTCCGGCTGATGTTTTCGCGATCGTGGCATTGAGGTCCGGTGAACCTTTTTCAGGAATAATGATTAAATTTACCCCGGCCACTTCCGCCGTTCTCATGATGGCTCCCAGATTGTGCGGATCCTGAACCTGATCCAGCAGGAGAATAAAAGGATTCGGAATCGTCTCCAGATACTTAAACACCCCGGATTCGTTCATGAAGGCAAATCCGTCAACTACCGCCGCCACGCCCTGATGAACGACGGGTCCGACTAATTTTTGGATATCATTTTTAGAAACTGATTTTATTGATACATTTTTCTGTCCGGCCGCTCTTTCCAGGAAAGCGATCCACTTGCCATCCAGACCGTCAGCAAGCCATATTTCTTCCACTTTATGACCTGAACGCAGCGCTTCCAGTACCGGCTGCCTGCCAAATATATTCAGTTTTTCTTTTTCAATTTTCATTAATACCGTTCTTTCTGTTTTTCAGATCTGTTATTATTGATTGTACCGCAAAATATCGACCTGCTCCATGGTCATAAGGACTCCTGCCCCACTCTCATCGATCATTTTTTCAAATTCCGAAACCGCTTTTCGGATTCGTTCTTCCGTATCAACAATCTCGATCAGAATGGGCAGGTCTTCCGACAACCGCAACAATTTCGCCGTATGAATCGTCCTGCTGGCGGCGCCGAAACCCTCGATGGCGCGGATAACTGTTGCTCCGGCCATCCCCATCTCCCGCGCTTTGTAAACTATGGCTTCATAAAGTGACTGATTGTGCAGCTTATCCTGCTCACCGATGTAAATTCGAAGCAATTTTCCCAAACCTTCGATTTTCATTTCAGCCCCTTACATTTATTTAAACTAATTTTGCGGAAACCATTCCAATCCACACAGCCGTCAATCCTAATATTACATTTAAAAGAATGTTGAGTAAAGCCTGTTTAAATAAACTCTGCTGCAAAAGCGCCATAGTTTCAAAGGAAAATGTTGAAAAAGTGGTAAACGCGCCCAAAATGCCCACCGCGACAAAATTCCTGGTCTGCGGAGAGACCGCAAAACGGCCCTCGGCAAGGATAAGAAAAAATCCCAGAATGAAGCTGCCGATCACATTAACCGCCAGTGTCCCGTATGGAAGGCGGCTGCCCAAAAAACGATAAGTCCAGCCGGATAATTCGTACCGCAAAACCGCTCCAATAAATCCGCCGAACCCAATAACTATAAGTTTCATAGCATTCCTTTAATTTTGCGGTTAAATTTAGCTTTGACGAATCTGAAATCCAAATTATTCCTTTTTCAGGACATTATGGCATTTAATGAATGATTTTTTGGCAATACCGTCAATTTTGTTTAAATTTGCGCGTCATTTTAAAAGATAAACTTTGAGGAGATAAAATGGAAATCGGTATCGTAGGATTGCCCTATTCCGGAAAAACAACGCTCTTTTCGACCTTGCTAAAACATAAGTCTGCCGATCCCGGAGCGAAACAAAGCACAGAACGGGGTGTTGTAAAAGTCCCCGACCCGCGTCTTGACAAACTGACCGGAATGTTCAATCCGAAGAAAAAAGTCAATTCCGTTATTGATTATATAAAAGTGCCCGGTCTTGAAAGCGACGGTGATAAACCCCAGGGATTACCCGCCCAGTTCATTGCCAATCTAAAAACCGTCGAGGCTATCCTGGTGATGGTCCGGGATTTTGAAAATGAGTTTTATCCGCATCCTTTTGACAGCGTGTCGCCGGAACGCGATATTGAGTTTATTCACGGGGAATTCCTTCTGAGCGACTTGCTTATCGTAGAATCCCGCGTGGAAAAACTGGAAAAGATGGTCATGAAAATCAAGAATGATAAAGATATCCGTGAACTGGCGCTTATGAACCGTCTGAAAGAACAGCTGGAACTTGAAAAACCCATTCGGGAAATGGAGCTCAGTGAAGACGAGAAAAAGGTGCTCAAGGGTTATCAGTTTCTGACAGCCAAATCCCTGCTTTATGTCATCAATATCGCCGAGGAAAATATCTCGAAATCAGCGGAAATTGAACAGCGTCTTCAAAAATATATGACTCCCAACTGCGCGGTGACTTCTCTCAGCGCTGAGATTGAAAAGGAGATCTCCGAACTCAGCGAAGAAGACGCGGCAGTGTTCATGGATGATTTGGGCATCAAGGAACCCGCCTTATCAAAACTGATCCGCACCTCCTATGAATTGCTCGGGCTCATTTCGTTTTTTACGGTAGGTGAGGACGAATGCCGCGCATGGACTATCAGAAAGGGAACAAAGGCTCAACAGGCAGCAGGAGTGATTCATTCTGATCTGGAAAAAGGCTTTATAAGGGCTGAAACAGTGCATTATGATGAGCTGATCGCCCAGGGAAGTTTGAATGCCTGCAAGGATAAAGGACTACTGAGGCTTGAAGGCAAGGAATACCTTGTGAAGGACGGAGATATTCTGAATATCCGTTTTAATGTTTAATTAAATTTGCATACGGGAACAATACATTCCCCTATCGGGAGAAAACGAATATAAATGAATTGGATTGAGATTGTCGGCTATACCGGATCGGTTCTGGTGGCCGTTTCATTAATGATGAGTTCGATTGTACGTCTGCGCTGGATCAACCTGATCGGCGCGGCTACCTTCGCTACCTATGGTTTACTGGTAAACGCCTACCCCGTTTTTGTGCTGAACGGATTTATTACGCTGGTGGATGTGTACTACTTGATTCAAATGAGCAAAAGCGCAGATTATTTTGAATTATTTCAGATTGATACGCTTCAAAGTCCCTTTTTACTGAGATTTTTGAAATTTCATGAGAATGATATCAGTACATTTTTTCCGAAATTTGAGCTTAACGAGCTTAAAAATCCGATTGTTGTGTTCATTCTGCGGAATATGCTGCCCGTGGGTCTGTTTATCTGTGAGAAGGGAAAAAATAATGAGCTCGAAATCAAAATTGACTATGTGATCCTTGACTACAGGGATTCAAAGAATGCGCACTACCTTTTCTATAAAGAGCATTCTGTTTTCCAGGATCAAAATCATAAATGCTTTATCATACAGACTGAGGTTCAGTCGCATATTAACTATCTGATGAAAATTGGATTTAAATCCTACGAAAAAAAGGGCCCGGGCTGGTACAGACGCGTCATACATTCATGATCAATAAAAAAGGCCGGCATAAACCGGCCTTTTCTTTTACTGCTATTCTGTTTAAACAAGCGGTCCGGCGTTGGCCACATCCTTTGATACAAATTCTTCATACTGTTTAAAGTTATCTTTAAACCGCTTCGCCAGATCAGCCGCTTTTTTGTCATAAGCCGCCTTATCTGACCAGGTGTTTTTTGGCATCAAAATTTCAGAAGGCACATCCGGACAGGAGTTCGGTACGGCCAGTCCAAATACCGGATCCTTAGTATATTCAACGTTATTAATTTTCCCATCCAATGCCGCATTCAGCAGGGCTCTGGTGTATTTGATGGACATACGGTGTCCGACTCCATAAGGCCCGCCGGTCCAGCCGGTATTCACCAGCCAGCACTGCGCGTTATGCTGCTGAATTTTCTCGCCCAGCAGTTTCGCGTACACACTTGGATGCATGGGCATAAACGGCGCTCCAAAACAGGTACTGAAGGTCGCCTGAGGCTCAGTAACTCCTTTTTCGGTTCCCGCAACCTTTGCCGTATAGCCCAGAAGAAAATGATACATGGTCTGTTCCGGCGTCAGTTTCGATAGCGGCGGAAGAACGCCAAACGCGTCGGCTGTCAGCAAAACAATGTTTTTGGGGTGACCGGCCTTCCCTTCATCAACAATATTGCTCAAATGCGTGATCGGATAAGCCGCACGTGTATTTTCGGTAAAGGTAAGATCATCCAGGTCAGGAATACGCCAGTAGGAATCGATTTGAACATTTTCAAGAATGGTGCCGAACTTCCGGGTCGTTTCAAATATTTCAGGCTCCGCTTCCGGAGAAAGACGGATAACCTTAGCGTAACATCCGCCTTCAAAGTTGAAAATACCCTCTTTGCTCCAGCCGTGCTCATCGTCTCCGACCAATGGCCGATTTTTATCCGCGGAGAGCGTGGTCTTTCCGGTGCCCGACAACCCAAAAAATATAGCGGATTCACCTTTACTGTCCACATTGGCGCTACAATGCATGGGAAGAACATCTTTCTGCGGGAGCAAATAATTCAACAGGGTGAAAACGGATTTTTTGATTTCGCCCGCATAACTTGTTCCGCCAATCAATACCAGTTTCTGAGCAAAATTTATCAGGATAAACGCTTCAGAGTTTGTGCCGTCAAGTTCCGGAACGGCATGGAATTTTGGTAAATCGATGATTGTATATTCCGGCTGGTGATTTCTTAAATCGTTCTCATCCCGGATTCGGATAAACATATTGCGGGCGAAAAGAGAATGCCAGGCGTATTCGGTAATCACACGAATGGGCAGCCTGAAATTATCATCCGCGCCGGCATAACAATCCTGAATAAAAATATCATTACCCTGAAGATAAGCCAACAGACGATGCCAGATACTTTTAAACTGTGATTCTTCAAAAGGTGTGTTCACCTTCCCCCACCAGATTTTATCTCCGGAAACAGATTCTTTTACGATAAACTTATCGTTTGGTGAACGTCCGGTAATACTGCCTGTGCGGACAACCATCGGGCCGAGATGCGCAAGCAACCCCTCACGCCGCCGGATGATCTGTTCGTAGAGAGCGGGGGTCGTCAGATTCCAGTAAGCATTGTTTAAATTTTTGATGTTCAGGTAGCTGAGATCATGCTGACCTTTGATTTCCTGTTGTGAAATCATGATGCCTCCGTTCTTTTGAATTTATGGATATAATTCAATTTATTATCACTTATCCTTGTGGGAATTACCTGCAAACTATTTTAAAACAATGGATATTTCGGGGTAAGAACAGTTATTTCACGCTATGCTTTTAATAAAGTTTCGAGCTTCTGAATTTTTTCATAATCGCCCAGTACGATCAGCGTGTCATTTTCGTGGAGAACAGTGGATGAACTGGGATTGAATATAATACCTGAGTTATCTTGTTTTTTAACCGCAATCACTATCAGACCGGTGAGCTGCGGAATGCGCGCGTCCATCAGCGCCTTGCCATGCAGACTGGCTCCTTTTGGTACATTTATTTCTTCAAGCCTGAAAGAGAATTCATCCCCCCGCATCATCACATCCAGAAAACTCACTACCGTGGGACGCAGCATCACGGATGCCATCCGCATACCTTCCACGAGATTTGGAGATATAACATAATGCGCGCCCGATTTGTAGAGTTTGCTTTCCGTGTGCGGATCAACTGCCCTCGAAATAATCTTCATATCCGGATTCAGCGCTTTCGCGGAAATCACCACAAACAAATTATCCGCGTCCAGGGAAAGAGCGGTAATCAGTCCTCTGGCGTTTTTGATATTGGCTTCTAAAAGCACCTCATCCTTCGTGGCATCACCATCTATCACCAGCAACCCCGGAAACTGCTCTTTAAGATGATCCAGAATTTCTGTTTTTTCATCAATGACCACCAGCGGTTTTTTGGATTCCTGATACTCTTTAACGATGGCCGAACCGGTATCGCCGGCGCCGCATAAAATGGTGTGACCTTTTAAGTTTTGAATGGATTTTTGCATTTTCTGTTTTTTCCTGACAGATAGTAACTCATTTCTGACAAACAAACTTGTAACACTCGCCGAGAGCATGGCTATAAATATCATGCCGAACATTATAATGAACATGGTGAAAATACGGCCGAATTTCCCGAGACTGGATACTTCCTGAAAACCGACAGTCGAGAATGAAATAATCGTCATATATAGCGCGTCAAGCCAACCCCAGCCCTCTATCATCATGTATCCGGCAACACCGATTGACAGCAGCAGTGAAAAACCGATCGTAACGGTTATCAAATTAGATTTCAGATTCGTACCACGGTTGTCCATTCATCACCTTTCATCTCAAACGCCGGACAGATTGTCTTAATATATATAAATTTATGATACGAATAAATAAAAGTGACAAAATTCAATCAGAGGGCGGTTTTTGCTTTCACATTAATTCTTCGGTTAACGCCTCCGTATAACCGGGCATCTGACTATCATCGCCGTCAGCGATTTATATTTTTCCAGTTCATGCTTTTTTCAAAATGATCAAAGGCGCTTCCGCCGGACAACCTAACCGGAAAGGAAACCATTGCCCCATTCCCGCTGATGTATAAAGTTGCGCACTTCCCTGCTGATATTTTCCCCAAAGATAACTTTCCTTCGCGAAATTCTCAAACGCGCTGCGGCCGTTAAATCCAACCTGTCCCCCGTGTGTGTGTCCGGAGAGCACTAAATCCACTGAATGCGCGTCCGCCACATCCAGCGCCCGCGGACGATGGCTCATCAGCACTTTAAACGCGTCGGACGGGGCTTTATACATGGCCGCCTGAACTGTTTTATCCAGGAATTCTGTCATATCCGATCTTAACATGACCGGATCATCGGCGCCGCCGATGTATATCTTTGAATTGCCTACTTCCAGCAAAGCAGAATCATTTTGCAGAAGCGGAACCGGTCCGGCGTCGAGTATTCTTTTTACTTCACGGATCCCGCGGTGATACTCATGATTCCCAAGCGAAACAAATTTGGCGAAGGGGGTTTTGAGCTGATCGATTAGATTCATCGCGCCGCCCAACTGTGTGAGATCATCGGCCACATCACCCGTCACCAGTATCAAATCAGGCTTTAATGCTTCCGCCCGGATTAATGTGTTTTCAAGATCATCAAGATTAAAATAGTATCCGAGATGAAGATCGCTTAAATGGAGGATCTTAAATCCATCCAGTTCATCCGGCAGATTGGCATACTTCATTTTGACTTTTGGAAAACGGACATTCTCAAAGGAGGCCGCCAAAGCTGTGCCGCTGGTGCCCAGCGCCAGGACGGGGATCACCGCCGCGGTGGACTTTAGAAACAATCGTCTCTGAACCTGAACGACTTCTGATTTTTTCTTTTTCGCGTCAAAATAATTCACCCACCCGCTGATGCGGTTTGTAAACAGCGAAAACGGCAGAGTTAGCAAAAGTATCAGACTAAATATCATGATGATCGCGCTGCCGGTGGCACCGGCAAAACGGACGGTATGCTCTCCCATACCCGATCCCGAGCTCCAGATCACCAGCATAATGACCATAATGAAAGGCAGCAATTTACCCGTACGGTCAAGAGCGCCGATATTCCATATTTTTCTGTTGGTATTTCTCAGCAGCCTGCCCGCCAGCCAGGTCAGGCCTGTAAATAATATTAAAACCGTAAAAAAGAATATATACATTCTCATCATTTATACCTTATTGTATTTCAGACTCAATTCTGATAACCGGCAGATCGTATTAATTATTTCGTAAAACCGGCCAGAAAGTTCCGACAATTCGTATTCAGGATTGTGAGCAGATCAAAATTGATCATAAATGTCAGGATCCGACGATTCTCATTCTTCCGGTCGAATCTGATCCAGAATATTTTCGCGAATTAAAAGTAGGATGGCGGCCTGCGGCACAATCAGATAGGTTTCTTTTTCAAATTCAATTTCAATTGATGATTTGCGTAAAAACAGCGCATAATCACCCTCCTGGGCCTGCAAGGGAAGATATTTGGGCTCGGCATGTGATCCGTCCCACGGTTCATCGGAAAGGGAACCCGGATCGGGTAGCGGATAACCTGGCCCCACACGAAAAATAAATCCGCCCTGAACTTTATCTTTGCTCTCTACCCCCTGCGGAAGATATAAACCAAAATTCGTTTTTTCTTTTGTCTGATCCGGTTTAATCAAAACGCGGTCGCCGACAACGATTAATTCTTTTTTGTTTTTCATGTATTCCTCAGTTCCATTAAAGCGCTTTAATTTAGCAAAAGATATCCTGAAAATGAAATTTGTATGACCGCAAAAATAACAATTTTACAATCAAGCGCTTTTAGCAACGGTAATAACCTTATTTGAATTTCTCTCATCGAATATGACGACAGAGAAGTTCTCCCCTGTAATTTTTGATGCGGTATCACTATAAAAATTATGTTATCTTGAATGCATTCTCCATTTTATTTAAAAATGTCCAAAACGCGTTCAGACAATTTCATCTTACCGGGGGAGGTTTTATGCAAAAGATTTTTCGGGGCGCGGCGTTTTTTCTCGCGGCCGCTTTTATTGGATTCCTGATCGGATTGTTTTACAGAGACCTGTGGACCGGTCAAACCATCACCATCCATAAAATTCAGTCGGCGGAAGAACTGATCGGGCTCTCCTTTAGTGACGTCAAAAGAGATTCCATGCTCGATGCTCTCAATGAGCAATCGGGAAATTTCGGCAATATCCACAAGGTGGAATTGAACAACGATGTTCCGCCGGCGATTCTGTTTAATCCGATTCCCCGGGATATGAAAATGGACATCAAGGAAAAATACTTCAGACTAACTGATTATTCCGGAACAAAAGCGCCGGAAAGTTCCGATGAGCTCGCCTTTTACTCAATCGGTCAGCTCGCCGAAATGATCCGTACGAAAAAAATCACTTCGCTGGAGTTAACCCAAATGTATCTCGACCGCCTAAAAAAATACGATCCGAAACTCGAATGCGTGATCACGCTGACGGAGGATCTCGCCCTTGAGCAGGCGCGCCGGGCCGATTCCGAGATCGCTTCGGGAAAATACCGGGGCCCTTTGCACGGCATTCCATACGGCGCGAAGGATCTTCTTGCCGTAAAAGGCTATAAAACAACCTGGGGAGCCACGCCATACAAAGACCAGATCATCGATGAAAACGCGGCGGTCATTCAAAAACTGGATGCGGCAGGCGCCGTGCTTGTCGCTAAATTAACCATGGGCGCGCTTGCCTGGGGTGAATACTGGTACGGTGGAATGACGCGCAATCCGTGGGATATCACACAAGGTTCGAGCGGATCATCCGCGGGATCGGCGGCAGCGACTTCCGCGGGACTTGTCCCCTTTGCCATCGGAACGGAAACCTGGGGATCGATCATATCGCCCTCCACCGTTTGCGGTGTCACCGGCCTTCGTCCCACCTACGGGCGGGTCAGCCGTTCGGGCGCCATGGCGCTGAGCTGGAGCATGGATAAAATTGGACCCATCTGCCGCGATGCCGAAGACTGCGCCATCGTTCTCAACGCCATCAACGGACCCGACGGAAAAGATCAGACAGTTTACGACCTGCCGTTTAATTATGATGCCACATATGATATCCGGAAGTTAAGAGTCGGATATATTGAAGATGATTTTAAAAAAGACTACGATTTTAAAACCAATGATTCTCTCGCGCTCGGTGTATTCAGAAACATGGGAATCGAACTGATTCCAATCAAATTACCTGAACTGCCTGTGGCGGATCTCGGTATCATTCTTTCGGCCGAAGCGGGCGCCGCCTTTGACGAGCTCACCCGGAGCGGGAAAGACGATCTCCTCGTCCGGCAGGTCAAGAACGCCTGGCCGAATGTTTTCAGAGCTTCTCGATTTATACCCGCCGTTGAATATATCAACGCCAACCGCATCCGCTATCAGCTTATTCAGGAGATGAATGATTTGATGAAAACCGTTGATATTTATCTCGCGCCATCCTGGGAAGGCGACAATCTGTTGTTAACAAATCTGACTGGGCATCCGGCCATCGTCATGCCCAACGGATTTTCAGAGGACGGAACGCCCACGAGTATCACCATCACCGGAAACTTGTTCAGGGAAGGTGAGCTGATTTCGGCGGCAAAAGCATATCAGTCGGCAACGGATTATCATCTAAAACATCCGCCGCTTAAGTGGGATTGATGAAAGATACAGGCGCCGCGTTTAACGGCGCCTTTTCTGATTATAACCGTTCTTCCGCTGCAGCCCAGTCGATATTCTTAAAAAACGCGTCGATATATCCGCCCCGCGCGAGACCGTAATCGCGGATAAACGCGTGCTCAAAAACATCCATCACCAGGATGGGCTGACATCCCGCCGGGTGAGCGACATCATGTTCATTGATCCAGAAATTGATCAGCTTTTTTGCCATAGTATCATGATACAGAACCACCCAGCCGATACCCCGCATGGCCGCCGCCGCGCGGAAATCCTTCTCCCAGTTTTCAAAACCGCCAAAACTGTCTTTGATAAATTTCATCAGACGTGAATCGCTTTTCAACTTGCCGTTGCCGCCGAGATTACCGAAGTAATATTCATGAAGCCGCATCCCGTTAAATTCCCATCCCAGACGTCGCCGGACTTCCGCCGCTTCGTAAGACCCGGATGTCAGTTTGGTCAGGAGTTCAAGATTTTTATTGGTATTGGCGACATACCCTTTATACAGCGTAAAATGATCGTTTAGTAATTCGCCGCTGAATCCGTCCATGCCGATAAGATGCGCGAAATCCTTTGTTTCATAGATCATATTACCTCCGATTATGGAAATGAATATTCTCCCCCAGCCTGTTTTATAAGTAAAAAAATCAATTTAGTGAATCGGGCCGCCCCTAACGGATAATATAACAGCCGCACACGATGAATGAAAGAAGGATAAGAAAAAAGAGGGAGAAGTAAAAAGCGTTAAGCGTTATGCGTAGAGGCGGCCCAATTTGGGCGTCTGTCTTCAAAAGACAAAAGATAAAAGAGGGGATGTGTATTTTCCCGAAATTACGGACGCGGCATGCCGCGTCTTTTTTTTCGTCATTTATTGTCTGAACTCTGATTCGCATGATTAAATGAATACTCTGATTTCCAATTTTTTAATCATGCTCATCATTTAATCAATTTAATCCAAGTTTAGACCATTCTTATTCTTTTGTCTTTTTTCTTTTATCTTTTTTCTTGTCCTTCCTACTTCTTACTTATTCTTTTCTCCCTACTTTTTGAATGGCCAAAAAGCAGCAAAAAGCCCTGGCGAATTTTAACTCGTGATACATATTTCTATTTTCTGACTCATCCACTCGAACAGAAAATTCGCCCAAAAGAATCTTTTTTTTCTACATCCTTCCAAGATAGCCAAAGATGCCTGCGGCATGACATACAGGTAGATTAACCGGGTTCACCGCGGTTGACTATGACATCGCCTGCCCAAATTGGGACGCCCCCACTCTTAACTCTTACACACTTAACTCTTAACGCTCTTTAACTTCCTACTTCCTAATTCCTACTTTTAACGTAATATGGATAATTTAAAATTTCTTGATTGTGGTCATAGTTTGCTTACATTGTGTTGTACTAAAATTCCTAAATAAAATTTTTTCCTTCAATTAAACACAAGTTATTACTGGAGAATATATGCGATTAAAATTAATGATTTTAATCTCCATAATATTTTCGGTATTTATTTGGAGCGGTTGTACTGATGACGCCGCAGAAAAAGTGGAAGACAACGTCGTATTAACTTTTGCCGGGAGTGGTGTAGAAATCAAAAACAATTCATCATCTACAATCGGAACTTTTGTAGTTGACGCGGGAACTGCCGAGCACATAAACTGGGCAGCCATTTGTACAGTCGACAACCAAATTTCATGCCATGAAAGCAAAATTATTGAGCCATTCATAATGGATGAATTTCAACTAAACGATCATATCATTGTTTATTTCTGGGAATGTCCAAAGACAGAAGATGGCGAAATATATAGTTCGGTAATTCGATAGACCGAAATTTTTATTTTCAGAGATTTACCAATTTTGAAATATAAGTTTCCCTTTATAAAAACTGTTCCCGGCATTTTCACAATAACGAAGGATCAATCGAGCCCATCAATCTATCAAATTTCGCGGAATTGTAATTCTATATATTGAAGACAACAAACAGAATCTTTTATCAGACCAAACATCTGTTATATTCCAAATTTACCGGAGGTGACAATATGTTAAAATTGTTCTGGATATTGTTAATCACTTCTACTTTGTACGCGCAAGAAATGGAGTCGAACTCTATCACAATTGAATCTTCATCGACTGTGTATGTTGTTGCGGACATACTATATTTCGATATCAAAATTTCTGTTGATGATCCCGATCCTCAGAAAGTATTTGATGACCACAAATCACAGGAACAAAAACTAATCAGACTCTTAAATGAATTCTCCGTTCCGGATAGTTCAATTCAATATTCTTTATTGACTATCAGAAAAAGTAATCCGCGTTCAGGAGATAAAAACTTTTCATCTTCGCAACAAATAAAAGTTGTTTTTCAGGGCATCTCAAAGTACCAGGATTTTCAGATTAAATTACTATCAAACGGTTTTTATGAGTTTAGATCGAGGTTTGGAAGCAGTCAGGTTGAAAAGGCCCGAAAAGATGGCTATACATCCGCTTTAAAAAATGCGAAGAGAGACGCAGAAATAATAGCTGAATCTTTAGGGAAAGAAGTTGGAGAAATCATTGAAATCTCCACGAGAACAAATGAGTTCAGGAATTTAGATCTGTCAGTATCTTTAAAGACTGCAAATGTTCATTCATTGATTGATATTGAGCAATCAGTAGCCACAAGGACAAATTTAACAGTAAAATTTAGATTAAAATAGGTGCATTATTTCAATTGCACTAACATGAATCTGTACACAGACAGCTAAGAATTAAAGTAAGAATTGAGTAGTTTGGGTTCAGTAACACCATATCAAAAATTCTGAAGCGTATAGATTATGTAGTCGAAGTAAACATTAAATATCAATTAAATTAAAGCCAGACATTCTGAGCACGGGAAGTAATCACCAATAGCTGGAATTCACATATTCCATAAAATCAGTGCTTTTTGCAATGGCCGTTTTATCGTTTACATGGTTGGGGATAATAAATATGAATCTAATTATATCTATTACAATTTTTATGTCCATTTGTTTTTTTTCCTGTAGTGATTCCAATTCTACTGACGAATATGTAGAAGAAGCATATCAACCTCTTAAAAAGGAAGAAATTGAATCTTCAATACTGTACATAGACTCTCTTCCAAAACTTCTCCCTGTAGACGAAAGTTGGATGAATAACAGTTTTTTGGAATTTAGGACACTGCTTTTAAATGCGCTTGAAATGCATGATTCAGTCTTTGTCTATTCTATGTTGGACAGCAATATATTAAATAGTTTTGGTGGTGATGGCGGGATTGAAGAATTTAAAGCTAAATGGAAAATTGAAAATAATGCTTCACCATTTTGGTCATTATTTATGTCCCTGATTGAGCTCGGAGGGACCTTTTCTGATGACACTCTAACCTATACATTTCCATATATATTTGATACTTTTCCAAATAATTTAGATCCCTATTATCATAGGGCAATAAAAAATGAACATGGTAATGTATATCTGTCAACTACTGAAAATTCAATTTTTCATTCAACGAGTTATTCAATTTTTGAAGTTTTAGAGTGGGAAGACATCAATCTTGAAATTGATGAGTTATATATTCCCGTTGTGGTTGACAATAAGCGATATGGATTTGTAAAAGAAACTGACATCCATTCGCCAATTGGATATCGAGGCATATTTATTTTTAAACAAAATGACTGGAAATTAGACGCGTTTATTGCGGGTGATTAACAAAATATACAGACGCGGCATGCCGCGTCTTTTTATCGTCATTTATTGTCTGAACTCTGACCTGCCCGCCTTTGGCGGGTTTGTGTGATTAAGATGAGGACTGATATCCCATGTCTTAATCATCCCAATCATTTAATCATTTTAATCATAGTTCCGACATTTTTATACTCTGATTTCCATTTTCTTAATCATGGTCATCATTTAATCAATTTAATCCAAGTTTAGACCATTCTTATTCTTTTGTCTTTTTTCTTTTATCTTTTTTCTTGTCCTTCTTACTTCCTACTTCCTACTTCT
>JBFXGD010000021.1:0-33265 GCA_050178385.1 Calditrichaceae bacterium | reverse complement strand
TGTCGGGTATTGTACGACACACCCCAAACCTTTGTTTGTATTTGAAATCCGGCATAGTATTGTGTCAATATAATGCGCTGACATCTTTATAAAACAGAAATAATGACATCCACATTTCCACGATTGAAGCAAATGATAATAGATGCGTAAAAACCGATACTATTTAAAAAAAGACATAAAAGTTATACGGATGTTAAAATTAGACGGCAGACGGGCAAACTTTATAATCTAAATACTAAGTTTTTCCATTTTTTCAATGATATTGAATATTTTCCCGATATGTTTTTCTGTCTCAATTTCACCCTGTTTGATAATTTTTTTCGCGTCTGAAAAATCCAACAGCTGAAATTGTGAAACATCCGGCTCGATAAGAATGTTGGTGGGATGTTCTCCAAGTTTTAGTTTAATAATCTGATTCTGCATAATTACCACGGCCTGTGTTGCCGTTTCCATTAAGGATGGTACTTTCATCCCTTTTTTAGGCCGGCCCGGATCAAAAAACAAAAATTTTTCATCTTTAAGGTTATCCGCGATCTTAAAATATAATGACAATCTTTCTGACAATATTTTAGAATTGTCCGCGAATTTAAGAAAAGATGACTTCCTGGCGGATTTTACTTTTAACTTTTTCATGGGCCGGTCCATCGGCGGTGTCACATTGACCGCGATCGTCATTTCCGCCCCAAGATATTTTGCCAGACTTACCGGAAGCGGATTGACCAACCCCCCGTCAACCAAAAGCCGCCCCCCTGTTTGAACAGGCTTAAATAATCCCGGCAGGGCAAGGCTTGCCAGAATCGCTTCCGAAAGCGAACCCTTATCAACAATGATTTCATCCCCGCTCAGTAAATCGGTTGTGACGCACGCGAAAGGTATGTTTAAATCCTTAAAATCTGTGTCTCCCACCAGGGCCGTGATAAATTCCTTAAGATATTTTCCCGCAAAAGAAGTATTTCTAAATAAGGTCGGCAGAAAAACTTTCGCGACGGTGCGCCAGTCTGTATTACAGGCAATTTCCTCCATCTGTTTTCCGGTCATTCCCGACGCGTACAATCCGCCAATCAATGCTCCAATGCTCGTACCGGTGACGCTGCCGATTTTGACATCATATTTTTCCAGAATTTTTATGACGCCGATATGCGCTAATCCTCTCGACGCGCCGCTTCCCAATACCAGACCTAACTTTGACTCTTCAACGGGCATTTTCTCTCCGGGAATAGGATGGCATAAATTAAGACGGTTTGATTATAATAAATATAATGTGAAATTTATGCTGATGCATTTTTTTAGAAATCTAAATTTACCAAACCTGATTAAATAAAAAAGCCCCGCCGGGCGGGGCTTTGATTATTTTATACTCTGAAGTGTTTTCATATAGTTGGCCCGTTCGTACGCTGCCGGTTCCGCCACATTCTTGTAGCTCATCGATCCCTTCATCTGTGAAATTGATTTATACTCATGTTCTTCCATCCACTTTTCAAGATCAGCCAGAATTTTGGAAACTTGACCGACACCGTCCTTCAGAAGCACTGACGCCATCATGGTCACATCCGCGCCGGCCATTACCATCTTGAGAACATCCTTCGCGTCGTGTATCCCGGTCGTCGCCGCGAGATTCGCGTTTATCTTGCCGTATAAAATAGCGAGCCATCTTAAGGGCAGCCGCATTTCATGTGACGAACTAAAGATTAAATTCGGGACAACTTCCAATTCCTCGAGGTCGATATCCGGCTGATAGAAACGATTAAACAGTACAAGGCCGTCGACGCCTGCTTTATCCAGTTTTGTTGCCATATTGGCGAAGGCGCTGAAGAAGGGACTCAATTTAATCGCGACCGGTATTTTAATAGATTCTTTCACCGTTTTAAGATTATCGAGATAAATCTCTTCGACCTGCTGTGACGTCATGTTCGGATCGGTCGGAATATAATAAACATTTAGCTCCAGCGCGTCGGCGCCTGCTTCTTCAATTTTTTTCGCGTACTTCATCCATCCGCCTGATGAAACGCCATTTAAACTCCCTATTATCGGAATATCAACCGCGCTTTTTAGACGGGCAACCTGTTCCAGATATTCTTCCGCATCCAAATTGTTAAACGCCTCAGGCTGAGGAAAATAACTCAATGCTTCGGAGAAACTTTCAGAACCATAGGTTAAAAACGTATCGATCTCGTTGCTTTCGTGGGTGATCTGTTCTTCAAACAATGAGTACATTACCACCGCGGCAGCGCCAGCGTCTTCAAGTTTTTTTACGGTGTCAATATTATTTGATAAAGGTGACGCGGAAGGTACAAGCGGATTTTTTAACTTTAAGCCTAGATACTTTGTTGAAAGATCCATATCGGCTCCTTTCCCCCATAATTTAAAAATGCAGGAGACTTATCTTCAGCCTCCTGCATCATTTAACTTAATTATTTTTCATTACTCTCATCTTCTTTGTCGGTGGAATAATCCATTTTTGCCATATTGGCGTACAACTTATACCGTTCCTTGACATCTTCCTGGGCCTGAGCAAGAAGTTCTTTTGCTGCTTTCGGATTCATCTTGGTCAGCATTTTGTAACGGGTTTCATTGTAAATGTAATCTTCCAGCGCGATTTTCGGCTCTTTGGAATCGAGTTTTAACGGATTGATTCCCTCTTTTGCCATATCCGGATTGTAGCGGTATAAATGCCAGTGACCGGAATCGACCGCGAGTTTTTGCTGCTGCATTCCGTAGCGCATATTATATCCATGAGCGATACAGTGGCTGTAAGCGATGATCAGAGAAGGACCGTCATATTTTTCCGCTTCGATGATCGCTTTTACCGTTTGAGTATCACTCGCGCCCATGGCGATTTTCGCCACGTAAACATTGCCGTATGACATGGCCAGCATTCCGAGATCTTTCTTTGGGGCGGGCTTACCGCCGGCCGCGAATTTTGCCACGGCGCCCATCGGGGTTGCTTTGGACATCTGACCGCCTGTATTGGAATAGACTTCCGTATCCAGTACAAGAATATTAACATTCTTTCCTGAAGCGAGAACATGATCCAGACCGCCGTAACCGATATCATAAGCCCAGCCGTCACCGCCGATAATCCATACACTCTTCTTCACCAGGTAATTACTCAAACTCAGAAGCAGTTTTGACTCTTTTGAATTTATTTTCAGCAACTGCTCATTGAGTTTTTCAACACGTTTTCTCTGCTCAAAAATTTCGGTCTCTTCTGCCTGATTCGCGTTCATAATTTCATCAACCAACGCGGAATCAAGCTGATCCTTTAATTTAGTAAGCAATTCAAAAGCCTGTTCGGTTTGTTTATCAATTGTAAGCCGGTAACCAAGACCAAATTCGGCATTATCCTCAAATAATGAGTTCGACCATGCCGGTCCGCGGCCATCTTCATTCGTTGTATAGGGGGTCGTAGGAAGATTACCGCCATAAATGGATGAACATCCCGTAGCATTGGCAATCACCATTCTGTCACCAAAAAGCTGGGTAACCAGTTTGATATACGGCGTTTCACCACACCCGGCGCACGCTCCGGAGAATTCGAACAGAGGCTGAAGGAACTGTGAACCTTTTACCGTATCCTGCTTTAGCATCGACCGATCAAATTCAGGGATATTAAGGAAGTGATCCCAGTTCTCTTTTTCCGCTTCCTTGAGAGGCAGCTGAGGCGCCATATCCAGCGCTTTATGCCCAACCACTTCTTTGCTTTTTGCCGGGCACACTTCCACACACATCTCACATCCGGTACAATCTTCCGGAGCAACCTGAATCGTGTACATGGTTTTCTCCGGCCATTCTTTTCCCTTGGCGACCATATGTTTAAATGTGGATGGAGCGTTTTCGAGATGTTTTTCATCATAGGCTTTTATTCTGATAACCGCATGCGGACATACCATAGCGCATTTGCCGCATTGAATACATATTTCTTCATCCCAGACAGGAATTTCAAGAGCGATATTCCGTTTTTCCCACTGTGTTGTCCCTGTAGGATATGTCCCGTCATCGGGCATCGCGCTTACCGGAAGATCATCACCTTTTCCGGCCATCATCATCGCCGTCACATCTTTAACAAAATCCGGCGCCTTTTCGGATACAACCGGCGGCAGATCTATCAGACTGCTTATCTGAGCCGGTACTTTTATTTCATGCAAATTGGCCAGCGTTTGATCAACCGCGTTATAATTCATTTTTACAATATCTTCACCTTTGCGGCCATAGGTTTTTTTGATGGTATTTTTAATTTTTTCGATTGCTTCATCTTTTGGCAATACACCCGAAATCGCAAAGAAGCAAGTCTGCATGATCGTATTGATACGCTGTCCCATACCTGTATGTTTCGCGACTTCATAAGCGTCAATCACATAAAATTTAAGTTTCTTGTCGATCATCTGTTTTTGAACAAGTTTTGGCAGTTTATTCCAAACCTCATCCTTTTCATAAGGACTGTTCAGCAAAAATGTCGCGCCTTCCATCGCGTTTCCAAGAATATCAAATTTTTCAACAAATGTGAATTGATGGCAAGCGATAAAATTTGCTTTTGAGATAAGATAGGTTGAATGAATCGGCTTCTTCCCAAAACGCAAATGCGAAATGGTCACCGAACCCGATTTCTTTGAATCATATACAAAATAACCCTGGGCATAATTATCTGTTTCTTCGCCGATAATCTTAATTGAATTCTTATTCGCGCCAACCGTCCCGTCAGCTCCTAATCCGTAAAACATTCCGCGGATAACATCTTTGGATTCCGTGGACAAACTCGGATCATATTCAAGACTGGTGTTTGATAAATCATCTTTTATACCGATGGTGAAATGATTTTTCGGCTTTTCCTTCTTTAATTCGTCATAAATACTCATGATCATGGCGGGCGTAAATTCTTTGGATGAAAGCCCGTAACGGCCACCAATAAATTTCGGGAAACGTTCAGTAGGCAGAATTCCTTCCGTCATGCCTTCCATCATTGAAGTCATGATATCCTGGTACAATGGTTCACCCGCGGAACCCGGCTCTTTTGTCCTGTCTAAAACAGCCATTGCTTTGGTTGTCTTCGGCAGAGCTTCCATTAGATGCTTTTTCGAGAAGGGGCGGTATAGACGAACTTTTATCATACCAACTTTTTCCCCTGCAGCCATTAAATATTCAACGGCTTCCTGAACGGCTTCAGCGCCCGAACCCATTACTACAACTACACGTTCGGCTTCCGGATGTCCGACATATTCAAACAATTTATACTGGCGACCCGTTATTTTTGCAAATTTATCCATGGCTTTTTGGACAATATTCGGAGTTTTTTCGTAATATGGATTGACCGTTTCCCTGGCCTGGAAAAACACATCCGGATTCTGTGCCGTTCCACGGACTACAGGCTTATCCGGTGTCAAGCCTCTTTTTCTGTGGGCAATAACCAGATCATCATCGATCATCTCTTTCATATCATCAATCGTAAGCTGTTCAATTTTCATAACTTCGTGAGATGTTCTGAAACCATCAAAAAAGTGTACAAAAGGAATTCTTGCTTCGAGTGTGGCGGCCTGCGTAATCAGCGCAAAATCCATAACTTCCTGAACTGAATTTGACGCCAGTAACGCGAAACCCGTCTGGCGGGTTGCCATCACATCGCTGTGATCCCCAAATATGGATAATGCCTGCGCGGCGATGGAACGCGCCGAAACATGAAAGACCGTCGCTGTTAATTCACCCGCTATTTTATACATATTCGGGATCATAAGAAGCAATCCCTGTGATGCTGTAAATGTGGTTGTTAACGCGCCGGTCTGCAAAGCTCCGTGTACCGCGCCGGAGGCGCCGCCTTCACTCTGCATCTCTGTGACGCTCGGAATTGTTCCCCATATATTTTTCTGGCCCTTTGCGGAATATTCATCAGCCCATTCCCCCATGTTCGATGAGGGTGTTATCGGATAGATGGCTATAACTTCATTTACTTTATGGGCCACATAAGCAGCAGCTTCGTTTCCATCTATTGTGACCTTTTTTCGTTTCATGTTCAACTCCTTCTGTTGTGCGGTGAAGGTTTATGTTTTAACCCTGTTTTTTGAATTGAAAAGATATGTTTAGAATCAATATTTGTTACAAATTATATGCCATTTTCTCGATTCATAGCTACTCTTCTCGTAAGCCTTTATTTATTTTAGAATTAAAGTGATTATTAATTCGCTAATCCGGTTTTTATATTTCTTATCGCTCAAGTGAAATGTTATTGTTTTTCCTAATTTTAGGAAGTCCCACAATTTAGACATTTAAACCCATTTTCACAACTTCTCTTTATTTTTTTTTAGCTGTTTACCAACAGATTAATCCTTTTTTTTATTTAACAATCAATATATTTTTTATCTATATTATATTATAGAACAAAATAAAAATTCAGGGATAAATACAAAATGAAAATATTATCTAATCGCGGCAACTTGATGCCATCTTCTCCCATTCGTAAACTTGTTCCCTTCGCGGATCAGGCCGTGGCAAAGGGAAAGCATGTTTATTATTTGAATATCGGGCAACCGGATATTAAAACTCCCGACTCGTTTATGAATCCGATAAAAAATCTAAATATGCCCGTTTTATCTTATGGGCCTTCGGCAGGTTTAACATCACTCAGAATTAAAATGACAGAGTACTATCGCAAATTTAATATTAATGTCGATATGAATGATATTCTGATAACAACCGGAGGCAGTGAAGCAATTATTTTCACTCTGATGGCCATTGCGGATCCTGGAGACGAAATCATTATTCCCGAACCGTTTTATACCAATTACAATGGTTTCGCGGTTGAAGCCGGAGTCCGGATTGTACCGATCACATCCAACATTGAAAATGATTTCCAGTTACCCTCTATTCAATCCATCGCCGAAAAGATTACCGATAAAACCAGAGCTATTTTAATCTGTAATCCCAATAATCCCACAGGATATGTTTATTCCGAAAAGGAACTGTATGCCTTAAAAGAGATCGTAAAGAAACATGATCTTTATCTGCTATCGGATGAGGTTTACCGGGAATTTCTTTATGATGGCGAGACCCATACATCGGTTATGCATTTACCCGATATCGAAGACAGAGCGATCATGCTGGACAGCGTATCAAAAAGGTATTCTGCCTGTGGCGCGCGGATCGGCATGATTGTCACAAAAAACAGTCAGATCATTGAAGCCGCATTGAAATTTGGAATGGCGCGCTTATGCCCTCCGACGATTGAACAATTAGGCGCTGAATCGGGTATCGATACGCCTAATGAGTATTTTGACAACGTTATTTCCGAATACAAGGACCGCCGGGACACAATGGTTAAAGCACTGAGAGCCATGCCGGGTGTGATCGCGCCCATGCCCAAGGGAGCGTTCTATCTGGTGGTAAAACTGCCGGTTGATGATGCCGATAATTTTGCCCGCTGGATGCTGACCGACTTTAATATTGACAATGAAACCGTTATGATTGCTCCCGCCAACGGTTTTTACTCCACTCCCGGTCTTGGGAAAAATGAAGTTCGGATCGCCTATGTGTTGAATGTCCCGGATATAAAACGGGCCATGTTTATTCTCTCCGAAGGATTAAAAGCATATCCCGGAAGAGTATCCTAAATTATCTGTTTATAAAAAAAGCCCGGTATTTGATATCGGGCTTTTTTGATTTTTGTAAAAAAATTAATCTATCCGCGGTCGGTTTGAGACAAATAATCAACCCATTCTCTCACAATTCTATCGGTAGCGCCGAGATTTTCCACGGCGAATTTATACGCCATATTGCCAATTTCAACGCGTTTATTTTCATTCCCTATTAAATCTTCCAAAATTGCCAGGCCATCTTTTTCATTATTCAAAAGAACACTGCCGCCGGCCTTATGCAAATTAATTGCTTCGAATGAGTTTTTATGAACCGGTCCGTAAAGAACCGGTATCTTGTAAATCGCCGGTTCCATCACATTATGGATCCCCTGTTTAAAACTGCCTCCCACATAGGCGATATCCGCGTATTTGTAAAGATCCGCCAACACACCGACTACATCAATTATCAACAAACGTGATTCCCGAAGATGGCTGCGATCCGTAAAAAGTACAGGATCGAACTTCTGCATACCGGCGTTTAATGACTCAATAAAGTGATTCGACGGCTGGTGCGGAACGATAATTACCTTTACATTGGCTTTTTTTTCTAAAATCGTGCTGATAACGGGCAGAATATGTTCAGAATCCTCCGGCCAAATGCTTCCCAGGAGAATGATCAAATTGTTTTCCGTCCACTGTCCGGGAATTAAATGTTTTGAGGCCGCCTCGTCTTTCCGGATCAGCACCTGATCAAATTTTGTATCTCCCATCTTTGAAACGCGGCAAAGCGGAAAGTATTTGGCGAATCTTTCCATGTCCTGAGTGCTTATGGCAAAAATGTGATCAAACGACCGATACACATATTTCAGGAAATAACGTATCCAGAACCGTGTTCGGCTTGAATTCCTCGACAAAGAAGCATTGACGAGAAATATTGGTATTCTGTATTTCTCGGCCATCCATATTTGATTAGGCCAGACATCATGTTTTGAAATAATGATCAGATCGGGTTTTAAAATATCATAAAATTTTTGCCAGTTTGACCGCTTATCCAGAGGCAGATAAATAAACAACTCTACACCGGGATACTGTTTGACGTTTTCATACGCGGACGGTGAAAAAAATGTCACAATTATTGACGTGTTATATGTCGATTTTATCTTTGTTATTAATGGCTTTACGTGTTCAAATTCACCCATCGAAGCGGCATGCAGCAGAACTATTTTATTTTGATGGGGTATTTTATTTTTTATTCGTCGCAGTTCGTCAAAAACACAATATCTCAGATTCAGAGCTTTTCTGATATCGCTGTTGAACAGGCTTACTGTCTTTGCGATTAACAGAATGCACGGAAAAACGAGGTATGTATATACTAATCCCATTACCCATTTCATATTTTATAACTTCCCCGTCAAAACTGATTGCACATTTTTAAATACCAGCTCGGGTTTTATATCACGCATGCACTTAAAATGACCCCGCGGACACTTCTTTCTTCCTATATGAGAACATGGGCGGCATTTCAAATTCCTGTTTTCAATTATTATCGAATTGCTTCTGTATGGGAAGAATCCCAGTTCTTTAACGGTCGAACCAAATATTGCGACAACGGGCGTTTTTACGGCAGACGCCATATGCATCAATCCGGAATCATTTGATACAACAGCCCTTGATCTCGATAATACCGCGGCAGATTCCAGCAAACTTAGTTTTCCGGTTAAATTAATCACCTTTTCTGAAATTTCAAGTGAATCAAACCTGCCAATTTCATTTTTCCCGCCGAGTATAATGATATTCTCATCACGTTTTTCTACAAAAAGCCCGGTCAACTCTTTAAAATATTCCATCGGCCATTGTTTTGTAAAAAATCCGGCGCCCGGGGCAATAACGACACTATCACCCGCCACACCTTTTTCCTTCAGGATCCTGTCAACTTTCTCTTCAATCTCATTTTTCCAGAAAATTTCAAGCCCCTGAAAATCATTTTCTATCTCTGCTATTTTTCCGACATCCAGATACCTCAGCGGAATAGGTTTGACTTCGCTATATAGATTTATTTTAGTGTAAACCAGAAGCGCGCGTTTCAATTTGTCTTTACGGATATGGGCTTTTTGGGCATTGGTCCCTGCTTTTAACAGAAATTTTGACCGGAAGTTATTGTGCAGATCAAATATATAGTTGTAATCAACAGCTTTAAATTGCTTTTGGAGAGATTTTAATTCCTTATTTTTATTGTATTTATCAAAGGTGTAAACATCGTTAATATGCGGATTGTACCTTATCAGGTCCTCAAATTCCTTTTTAACCGCAAAGTCTATCCGGGCCGTTGGAAATTTGATGCGGGTTTGTCTGATAAATGGAGTGGTTAATAATACATCGCCGATGGAACTTAGCCGAATTATTAATATTTTTGGAGAATTATCGTCCATCTTTCTTACATTTTTCTCTCAATAACATAGTCCACAAAATGCCACATTGCCGACTTTAAATCAGATTCGGGATATTCTTCCAGACAATCTTTAGCCTTCTGAGCGTATTCATTTTGTTTTTTCTTTGCATAATCGATTCCGCCGTTCTTTTCGGCGAATTCGATAATTTCCTTTACATCATTCTTGCTTACGCCTTTCTTTAAGGCTTTTTTTATCTTCTTGATTTCACCGTCTTTTGCATTCTGAAATGCATGTATTAGCGGCAAAGTAATTTTTTTGTCTTTGAAGTCATTACCGACCGGCTTTCCCAATATACTTTGATGCCCGTAGTAGTCAAGTAAATCATCTTTGATCTGAAATGCGATGCCCAGGTATTCACCAAAATTCCTGAGGTTTTCATGGTCTTTCTCGTTGGATGACGTAGTTATAGCGCCTAACTCCGCCGCGGCGCTTATGAGCGCGGCGGTTTTGTCAGAAATCATTTTAAAGTAGTCTTCTTCCGTAATGTTCATTTTCAGCGACTTTTCAATCTGCAGCAACTCTCCCTTACTAAGCCTCTTCGACGCATGAGCTAAAATATTCATTACTTCCAGTTTACCGGACATGGTCGCGCCTATTAAACATTTTGATAAAAGATAATCACCAATTAGAACCGCTATTTTATTTTTCCATATCGCGTTTATTGACGGAAAACTTCTTCGCATATCTGAATCATCGACTACATCATCATGTATTAAGGATGCTGAATGAAGCATTTCAACAATAGATGCCACGATGTAGGTGTTTTCATTGGTTGTTCCGACTAATTTAGCGGACATCAACACCAGCAGCGGACGAAGATTTTTACCCTTGTGACGGACAATATATTTTACAACAGAATCAATCAGCTTGATGTCTGATGACATGATTTTATTGAAGGTAATATCGTATTCATTTAATTCTTTTTTAAAAGGCTTTTTTATCGCGCTTAAATTCAATTTATCTCTTTTGTCCTTGATTAAACTATTTTCCATAATCATAAAAAAGAAATTAATGTAAACATTAATACCAAGTTAATCAACATTATATATTGAACTATGATGCGGATTTTTTGTCTTTCCGGACAAAGAAATGACTGACAATGATGGTAATTTCATAAAGTATAACAAGAGGCACAGCCAGCAGAATTTGTGTAGTGGGATCGGGCGGGGTTAGAATCGCGGCGGCAATAAAGATAATAACAATTGCATAACTTCTGTATTTTCTTAGCATCGACGGAGTGATCAGCCCAATTTTTGTCAGCAACAAACTGACAACCGGTAACTCAAACACTACACCAAAAACGAGAATGATTCTGATGACATATCCAAAATAAAAATCTATGGCAATATTGTTTGTGATTGACGGCGGGGCAAGACTGAGAAAAAATTCCAGTGAATATGGAACGATGATATAATAGGCAAACGCGCTGCCGGCAAGAAAGCTGAGTGTTGCAAAAGTTATAACAGGTATGATGTACTTTCTCTCGCGATCAAGAAGACCCGGCGCGATAAATGCCCAGATTTGATAAAATATAACCGGCAGGCTTATGATAATCCCTGCTATTAGTGCCAATTCCAGTTTGATTACAAAAATTGTCTGCACTTTCAGGACTTGCAGATTAACTTTATAAGTTAAATTCTCGGTTGGAATCAGCAGCAGCTTTAAGATCTGATCAGAAAACGCAAAACAGATTATAGTTAATATAAATACGGATACGAGCGCTTTTATTATTCGCCACCGAAGTTCTTCCAGGTGATCCAGGAAGTGCATCTCAACTTCTCTCATAATCCGTCTACTTTATGCTCAAATCAAACAGATGTTTATAATTTTATGATTAATCAATTTTATATAACTGAAAATGACGGTTCAGATCTTTAATGTTGCCGTTTATTTCGCTGTAAACCTGTTCATCATCAATATTAGTCAATACTTTATCTATATATCCCGCAATCAATTTCATTTCATGCTCTTTCATACCCTTTGTGGTAAGGGCTGCTGTCCCAAGCCGTATTCCGCTGGTTACAAAAGGGCTTCTGGTATCAAACGGAACCATATTCTTATTTACTGTAATTCCGGCCGCGTGTAAGGAATTTTCAGCGGCTTTACCGGTGATGTTTTTATTGGTTAAATCCACCAGAAAAACATGATTATCCGTGCCACCTGAAACAATATCATACCCTTTTTCGATCAGACTATCCGCGAGTGTTTTTGCATTTTTTATAATCTGAGCGGCATATGTTTTAAATTCCGGTTTTAGGGCTTCTCCAAACGCAACCGCTTTTGCGGCGATCACATGCATTAAGGGCCCGCCCTGAATACCCGGCATTACATTGCTGTCGATAATTTCCGACATCATTTTCACCCGGCCGGACTTTGGAGCCACAATACCCATTTTATTTTCGGTATCTTTACCCGCCATAATCATTCCGCCCCGCGGGCCGCGCAGCGTCTTGTGTGTGGTTGTTGTTACAACATCACAAAAAGGTATTGGACTTGGATGCAGCCCGGCGGCGATCAATCCCGATGGATGGGCGACATCTGCAAATAATATAGCGCCAATTTCATCGGCTATCTCTTTAAACCTGGCAAATTCATAATGTCTTGAATAAGCGCTGGCCCCGACAACGATCATCTTCGGCTTATGTTCGCGGGCTTGTTTCGCTACCACGGCCATATCAATATATCCGGTCTCTTTCTTTACACCGTATGAGACAAAATTATAGATTTTCCCCGAAAAATTTACGGGTGACCCGTGCGTTAGGTGCCCGCCATGCGCCAGGTCCATACCCAGTATTGTATCGCCATGTTCAAGATAGGTAAAATAAACCGCCATGTTGGCCTGCGAACCGGAGTGCGGCTGGACGTTTACATATTCACAATTAAACAGCATTTTTGCCCGGTCTCTTGCCAGATCTTCTGCGATATCGACATATTCACATCCGCCGTAATATCTTTTACCCGGATATCCTTCTGCGTATTTATTAGTCAGCACTGAGCCATTAGCTTCCAACACAGCCATCGAAACGAAATTTTCGGAAGCGATCATTTCAAGAGTATTATTTTGCCGATCAAGTTCTTTAACGATGGATTCATACACTTCGGGATCAGATTTTTTCAGTTCTTCTAACATAACAACTCCCTTACAATCCTGTTAATTGGGAAATCAGGTTAAGTCTGGATTGATGCCGTCCACCTTCAAATGTGGTATTAAACCAGGCATCGACTATCTCCAGGGCTTCATCTTCTTTTAACATTCTTCCGCCGAGACACAAAACATTTGAATCGTTATGCAAACGGCTGAGCTGAGCAGTTTCTATATTATAAGCAAGAGCGGCGCGGATACCCTTAATCTTGTTTGCCGTGATACACATCCCGATTCCCGTTCCGCATATCAGGATACCCAAATCACAATCACCAGACGCCACCGCCTGGCCGACCTTATAACTATACTCAGGATAATCTACAGAGTCCATTTTGAAGGTACCATAATCCGTAAATTCGATTTCCTTGTCACCAAGAAATTTTTTAATCGTTTCCTTTAGCAGATACCCTGCATGATCAGAACCAATTGCTATCTTCAAATTGTGCTCCTAATTCTCGATCCAGCTAAAACAGTCATCATTTATTTTAGCGTTTTTGTGCATAAATTTATCTTCTTTTGTCGGTAGAAACGGCTTTAAATTGTTTTGCTTAGTCGTCGCCTTTGAACGGAAGATGGGATCATTCTTTGCTTTATCATATTCTAAATCCGCTTTTTCATATACCAGCTTATCCTCATATTTCACTTTACCACCTCTCTGACTCTGACAATAGGAGACGGCAGATTCATATAGTTCGCCTCTGATAATATAAGCAAAACCATAACCCGGTTTGGCGCTCAGCGCTTTACTTATCCAGTAGTTCGCATTGCTGAAACTGTTAAGTGAGCGGTAATTCAATGAAATATTTAACATGACATCCGCATTGTTTGATTCTTTTTCCAAAACTTTCTTATAGTCAGAAATAGCGTCATTAAATCTGCCCAGATTTTCATAGGCAGATGCTCTGAGTGTCAACGCCTTTGTCGATGGATTTTTTGCAATTACTTTGGTCAACGGCTCAAGAGACTCTTTATATTTTCCAGATTCCAAAGCGGACCGGCCGTAACTCAAGGCAACATCCACATTTTCCGGATCATTGAAATAGGACTGCTTATAAGCATCCAGTCCGGCTCCGGCTCCATGGAAATATACATTATACTGGGCCAGGGAATTTGCCTCTTCCGCATTACCCGGATCAAGGGCGACCAATCTTTCCTGCATTTCTATTGCTCTTTCATCTTCATCTTTATAATAGAGAAAGGCAATGGTTTTCAAATAAGCTTTATTTGTAGAATCACTTTCAACCAGTTTTTCATAGTGAGGAATCGCGCATCTGAATTTGCCTAGCTTATCCTGAATATAGCCTGCATAATAATGAAGAAGAATCAATTCCGGAAAACGTTCCAGTCCCCTGAAACAAGATATTAAAACACTATCCACTTTTTGTTCTTCAAAATATATTTGCGCTATTTTACTTATGGATAAACGCGCTCTTTTGCCTTCATCATGCAAAAAGACTTTCCATAAATAAGGCAATGCTTCCCTGTAATTTTTATTTTTAAAGTGCTCTGTTCCGAAGTTATACAGCATTGGAACACTCGTTTCAAACTCAGAGTTTGCATACTTATCATAAGGTGTATCTAAATTTTCAGGTTCACAATTATTATCTACGGTCTGTTCAGTGGAATCCAGCTCTAGTATTTCATCCACCTGAGCTTGCAGCGGGGAATCAAACGCGACCACTGTCATTAAAACCATGATGATTAACATCCATTTCATTTTAATCATTTTCTGAATCCTCCATTATTCACGCATCACTTGTCAAGCTTCACAAACCATTTCTCACTGGCGCTTACCGATATACCGAATGAGACGAATGTCTCTTCAAGGCCATTGGTAGAGAGACTTCCGCGCTTACCAACGATTCCGGAAAAATCAATTTTGGAACGGAACCTTTGAATTGGTAATGAAAAACCGAGAGACAGACCATATTCCATCACTGGTTCATCATTTTTTGTGATATTTAATTGGCTCAGATAAAGACCCATTCTGTAATCAATCTGCTGGCCTAAACTTATGAACCTTTTCTCGCTTGATTTTCTTTCTATTCCTACACCAATTTTATAATATTTTTCATAGTTTTCAACTTTATTTCCATCGATTTTATAGCCGTTCTTCCAATCCTGATACATCACATCCATGCCCGCCGCCAGGCGGTTACTAAATTGATATTCTATTCCAAAATTGTATTCAGCCGGAAGAGTTACCGTGCTTTTTCTGGTTTTATCAATTATTTCAGAATTGGAATCGCCTTTTGTCTCCAGATCCAGGTCAACCGCCGGTCGGATGGTCACTCCCAGATTCAAATTATCTATATTATCGGAGAACGCGTTAATCACCATGCCATGTCCGGAGTATAAATTATCATAATTCAGGTACAATTGCGATGTTGTTTCGTCCTCAATATCCAAAACAAGACTCTCTGTTATATTACCAAATGTATATTCCCATCCAAGGCTGAAACTTAGCATATTAAATCTGTATGAAAGGTTTAGCAGAGCCCTGTCGAGGCCGCCATCCATAAGTAAATTTTCTTTTATAACAGTAGTAGAACCGAAATCATAACTGGTCTCATCGACAATACGTTGTTCTACTTTTGAAATCGGCTGAATACCACCCCCAAGAATTAATTTTCTCTGCAGGATCGGTATTGCCAGATACCCACCCTGAAAATTTCCGGCATCCCCATAATAATCATTTGTAAGATCATCTGAAAAAATCGCGTCATAACCAAATTTAATGGTAAATGACGTATTTGGGATACTCGTCCAGTTTGCATAATTTCTATAATTTAACTGTACAGAATCATTGACAGCCATCTCATAGGATCTTCCCTGTCCCGCGGCGGAATTTATCGTTTTTAAAAAACCTACGCCATTATCGACCAAACCAAACATCGATTCACCGGCGTAAGACATATTTAAAAGAAGTAAAAGAGAAATCAAAATATTTCGTTTCATTCACTGGTCCAATTCATTTTTTAAGATTATCGTTCTACGTTAAAATATTTGACAATGATCCTTGGCGGATGATTAACATACGATTCTAAACCGCGAAATTTTTTAACCGAAAAATCTGTAAGCTCTGATATATACTGCAGATATAGCCATTCATTGGTAACAGATCCATCTACAATCAGCTGAATGAGACTTTTTCCAAAACTTGACCTGCTGGATTCAGAAGTCACCAGCTTACCATCTTCTTCAGAATGCAGGTAATTCAAATCAGCATATAGCGTAAACAAGGAATCAATTTCATATGTACTTAAATCCTGGCTCGCCTCAGTAACTGATCGAATATAAAACGATGCCGAATGGCCTGGATTTTCAAGATCATTATCATCATCTGTCTCGACCTCTAAAATCACCTGATCGATCAGGGCTGTTTTTGGAATTTCCGCAAAATCAAATTTAAAAAATGAATGTACAAGAACTCCGCTCGATACAAATAATTTATCTTCGTTTGATTTGAGATCGAATACACCGCTTCCATCACCGGGATAATCAAATATTGTCGCATCCAATCCTACATCAATTGTATCCCGAACAGTTGATGTGTCAGTACTCATTACATATACCATCTTCGGAAAACTAGTGCTCGAATTAAAAGATCCGAACTCTTTTATTACACCGTCTGTATTTTCAGCTGCTTTAAAATAGAGCCCATTGTTGATCTCCTGACTTGCCCGCCAGCCTAAAACTACTTCCGGGTCTATTAAAATTTTATGTTCCGTTGTATCATCCACATTCACGGAATAATTGACTATCGGATCTGTCGATGGATTATAATAATGCCACGTTTCATCCAAATTGACATCTTTTTCCCATTCTTTCTCTACTTCATAAATTTTTAGATCAATATTCTGAATATCCCTTGAAAAGGTACCCACTCCGGTAAGCAATATATAGGCGGAATCCAAACTGAGCGTACTATCCGGAAAGCTAAGAACTTTGATAACAAAACTGGCCTCGATTCCGTCAATTTTGCCTACTGACAGTTTTTCCGAAAGATCTGTATCGGCATAATTCCCAACGATAAAGGTATCTTTCACCGCGTATATGGTATCAATTACAAATGATCCATAGCGATCATTTAGATTAAATTCCGCGCTGGAAGGTGTATCTTCCAAATCTGAGCATCCCCATAGTGATGCCAAAAACACAATTGAAATTAATATCAGCTTAGATTTCATACCATCCCTGAGTGATAATTTTGAGTTTTCTAATTTATTATTCAATTTTTATGCTAATCTGTTGTATTCCATATTGGAATCTCAGACTAGTTTTTTAATTATTTTTGCGGCTTCCAGCAGATTATCCGCCACATGATCCGGGAGATACGGCCAGTCTTTTTTTTGAAAAGTATATTCTCCCAACCCATAACCCGTCAGCACCATGATTGTCCGCAATCCCACTTTTTTTCCAAATTCTACATCCTTAAACCGATCACCGATCATAAACGAATTCTTTATGTCGATATTAAAATCTTCCCTGGCCCGATCAATCATTCCGGTCTTTGGTTTCCTGCAATTACAATCCATCCTGTATTTTTCTATTGCTTCAGTTGGATGATGCGGACAATAGTAGATCCTATCTATCACTCCGCCATTCTCTGATACCGTTCTAATAAGAGTCTTGTGAACATCATCCAGAAGCTGTTCATCAAAATAACCCCTTCCAAGCCCGGATTGATTTGTAACCACTATTACCTTGTATTCAAGAGAATTAAATATCTTAATGGCATCTGGAACAAATTCAAATAACCGGAACCTTTTGACGTGGTTTATATAACCCATTTCTTCATTTATGGTTCCATCCCTGTCCAGAAATACCGCTCGATTCATGCACCTGTTCCCGTTGTATTAAAAATGCCATCCATCGATCATAAGCGCCTAAAATTTAATCAGTTATGACTTTTTCATATATATCAACATAACGGTTGGCAGAAACTTCCCATGAAAAATCTTCAACCATTACACGCTTTTGCAAATCAGCCCACACTTTTTTATTCCGGTACAAAGACAGCGCTTTTTTGACTGCATCAATTATACCCTTTGATGAGAGACTTTCAATTAAAAAACCGGTGCCGTCACCCGATTCCATATCTATGTCATCGACAGTATCATAAAGCCCTCCGACAGCCGACACGATTGGAATAGTTCCGTATTTCATGCTGTATATCTGATTTAATCCGCATGGTTCATATTTTGATGGCATCAGATACAGATCAGATCCGGCCAAGGCCAGATGTACCATTTTTTCATCATAATTTACATTGAGACTGATTTTGTCCGGATATTTTTTATGATAGGTTGTTATTTTATCTATAAGCGCCGGTTCACCATCACCAATGAAGCATAGATGCAAATCCATCTTCAGCAAATCATCCAAAGCATCGGCGACAAGATCCAGTCCTTTTTGTGCTGAAATTCTGGAGACCAAACTGATGACAGGCGCTTCCGGTTTGCTTTCCATTCCGAGTCGGAGCAAAAGGGCTTTCTTGTTCTCTTCCTTTCCCGACATATCTTCCATAGTATACTGATTTGGAATTAATCTATCCGTATCCGGTGTCCAAACCGTGTAATCCACACCGTTAAGAATACCTTCAAATTTTTCACCCATCTCCTTCAAAAGCTTGCCGAATCCAAACCCGAATTCAGCATCACTAATGATCTCTGACGCATAATTTCCGGAAACGGTAGTAATGAAATCCGAAAAGTAGATTGCGCCTTTCGTGAGGTTCAGCATTCCATCCTTGTAGAACATTCCACCTTCTTTGACCTGGCTCTCATCAAATTCAATCGGCTTGGCCTTAATTGTTTCAAACGCCCCCTGAGAAGTCAGATTATGAATAGTATATATTGTTTTTACGCCCTTAAAAAAAGGATCACCCTGGTAGAGAGTTTTGAGATAAACAGGGACGCAGGCCGTTTGCCAGTCATTACAATGTATTGCGTCGGGCTGCCATGACAATATTTTTAATGTTTCCATAGCCGCTTTAGAGAAAAAGGCAAATCTTTCGGCATTATCTTCATAAGGTTCTCCGGTGTTGGGATCTGCATATATTCCCGGGCGTGAGAAGAAATCGGCGATTTCAATAAAATATATCTGAACCTTGCTATCCGGTAAAAATGCGGATTTCACATTGGCGATTTCAGTGCGTCCGTTAATCGTAACCGGAATTTCTTTCAATCTGATAACTTCCCTTAGTACAAACTTTCTTTCATTAATAAATTTATATTTGGGCATCATGACACGAATTTCCTGGTTCAACCCTTTTAGCGCTTTTGGCAAAGCGCCGGTGACATCCGCTAAGCCGCCCGCCTTTGCAAAAGGTGCCACTTCTGATGCCAGATATAAAATTTTGAACTGTTTCATGATAACCTCGTCATCTTTAGCTTTATAATGTTATATTTTGTAAAAACTCTGCAGCTTCTTCGGGAGATGTCGGATTTATGTAGAATCCGGTCCCCCATTCAAAACCCGCGACCTGTGATACCTTAGGTATTATTTCAATATGCCAGTGATAATAAGGCATAAATTCGTCTGCAAAAGGAGCACTGTGAATCACTAAGTTATATGACGCATCATTTAACGCAATTTTTAGTTTTTTTAACGTATTCAATAATAAATTTGCCAGATTGGGTATTCGACTGTTCTCCAGCATCTCAAAATTTGATTCATGTTTTTTTGGAAGAATCCATGTTTCAAACGGGAACCTGGCCGCGTAAGGTTCGAGCGCTATAAAATACTCGTTCTCAAGAACGATTCTCTTTTGCTGTACAAGTTCCTGATCAATAATATCACAAAAAATACACCGTTCCTTAAAATCAAAATACTTTTTAGACCCGCCAAGCTCCTCATTTATTATCTGAGGCACAATCGGCAGCGCAACCAGCTGTGAATGCGCGTGCTCCAATGATGCTCCTGCATCCGCGCCATGATTCTTAAATATAATCGCATACTTAAGACGATTGTCATTTTTTAAATCAAGTATTCTCGAACGGTAGGTTTTGATGATATTTTCAAGATGTGGCTGGTTATAATTTTCCATCTTTTCATCATGAACATTCGTCTCAATAATCACCTCATGAGCACCAATTCCGTTCAGAAGATCATATATTCCTTCTCCCTTGCGCTCCAGATTCCCCTCAACATGTAATACCGGAAATTTATTCGGTATTACCCTCAGAGACCAGCCGTTATTTTCACCGGAGATTTTATAAATTTCCGGCGGTGTACTTTCTTCGTTCCCGGGGCAGAATGGACAATAATCAGACTTAACAGAGGCCGCGATTATCTCAAAATCTATCGGACGCTTACCTCTTTCTTTTGAAATAATTACCCATCGGCCTAAAATCGGATCTTTTCGCAGTTCTGACATATTAGTTTGATTTTTTCATTAAGTTTATAATTTAACTAATTTTAAAGTATTAATCAAGATTTGCTGTGCCTTGCAATCCGTGTGTTAAACCTCATCAATAAACTTCTTTATTTCCCGAAATAATATTTTTTGCTCGATGTCCAATGTTAGTATATGATACGATTTATCCAGTTTTAAAAATCTTTTGTTTTTTGATGATACTTTTTCATATATCAGTTCCGAACCTTTAAAATCAACGACATGATCATTTCTGGAATGTGCCAGCATTATTGGCGCGTAGATCTCGGGCAGATCCATCCGAAGGTGCTCATAAAGTTTTACAATCTCCATTGCCGCCCTTAACGGAGTTTTTTTATACGCCGGTATCTTTTTTTTCATTTCCGGATCATTTATATCCGGACCGCTGTTATTGCTTCGGTATTTCTTAAAAGGAGCAACAAAGGGCAAAAGTATGGATTTTCTTTCTTTCAACATAAGTCCGGGAGCAAGCGCCACGATGCCTTCTACCTGATAATGCGCCGCCAGATGCAAGGCCAGGCTCCCGCCGGTTGATAATCCGCAAACAATTACTTTTTTGCAGTTTTTACGTATTTCAAACAATGCTTCTTTTGCGTTACTAAACCAGTCGTACCATCTACATTTTAACAAATCATCATAACTTGTTCCATGACCGCACAAGAGAGGCACACTAATTGTGTATCCATCCTGTATCAGGGAATCAGCTAACGGCTTCATTTCAAAAGGACTCCCTGTAAAGCCATGCAGCATTAATACGCCAATCTTATTGCCCTTGTGAAATATGGGCTCACACCCCGGCATAATTTTTTTTTCTGTCTCTGCCAAACTTTCACCCCTTATGTTGTGTTTCACCAGATTTAATCAAGATATATTTAAAGAATATTGGCCCTATCAATTCATTGATAACCACCGTTGCGATAAGGATCGTCTTTAATTGCTGGCCCACTATACCCGGAAAAGTATTTTCAATTATTGTTGCCAAACCTACGGCGATACCCGCCTGACCCACAAATCCCATCCATGATAGATTTTTAATGTTTCTGTTCTCTCCGGCAAAAAGAGCTCCCACGTAGTTTCCTGCGTAAATGAAAAATAATCGCCCCAGCACCAGTAACGTTGTCAATAATAATGCCTGCTTTAGTGTCCCCAAATGTAAATCCGCCCCGGCGAAACAGAAAAATATTATATACAGCGGCAGGGAACTTTTCTCAATTCCCTGAATCAGAGAATCTCCGTGTTCAGAAAAATTTTCAACGATTATGCCGGTTACAAGTGACGCTAAAAGGATTTCCACGTTAAAGAGCGAGCTAATTTCCATGATAATTATCGCTATGCCCAACAAAAACAAGCTAACTTCTTTATTTATATGTTTTAAATAAATAATTGTTAAAACACCAAGAAATGTTCCAAGTCCGATCGAACTAAGAAATTGCACTGAAAGCTCAGAAAGCATTCCTATATTTATTACAGTTCCATCAATTATAAATATTTTTGCGGCGGATATCATAAACGGAAACAATAAAATCAGCAGGATGGATTTGATTACCGTCACCGCCAGTACCACATCCGTCATTTTACCCTTTGATTTAAGCTCCGTGATTATACCGATTGTTATCGCAGGTGATTTTGCGGTCGCTGTTCCGGCAAACATGATCGCAAACCCAATTAACAGGTTTGACTCCAGCCCGGCTAAGTAAGGAATATATTCAGCCAGAAAGATTATTAAGAGAAATAAGCCGGCAAAAACGAATACAGACTGCCCCACTATTAAATAAACAACTGTCTTTAGAATCTTCTTTACACGTTCCCGCTTAAATTCTCCTCCGGCCGTTATCGCGATAAAAGAGAGCGCCAGATTTTCAAGGAATTTTAAATTGTCAAGGATATCATGGGTAAGAAAATTTAATCCGATGGGTCCCAATACTATTCCCATCAACATATAACCTGTTAATTTTGGAAGCTTTATGTCTTTTAATGAAATAGCCAAAAGGTAAGATGTTAACAGCATTATACCGGTTAGCATTGTCGTTTCGGCAGACAGATCTCCGCCATGGTCGACACCATATCTGATAAAATAAAATAGAACCAGTAATGATATTGTGATAATTATTCTGGCCATTCCATCCTTCAAAAGTTATTTCTTCCTGGCTAATCTTCCAAGATAAATCATTGAAAATAAATCGTTTACAACTATTGAAACGGTAAGGACAAACAATAGAACCGGAGTATATTCGGATGAACTAATTAAATGGAAATCCAGAATCAGTGCCAGCGACAAGCCTCCCATCCCTAAATTTGCCAGTCCGATTGAATTTTTTAATCTTGAATGTTTATTTAATGTATAATTCGCGATAAATCCTGATAACAATTTTGTCAAAACAGTTACCGCAAGAAATATTATTAGTAATCCTATATAAACGGGATCTGTTAAATCCATTTTAGCCCCCACATATATTAGGAGTAGGATATAAAGCGGTTTCTCTACTTTTTCTATATTTAAAAATAATTTTTTTGTATCCATTTTGCGGTTCGCAAGTCCCGCGCCAAACACAAACGATATAAACAGCAGACTCTGACTTAGGTAAAGGGCAATCCCAACTATAAATACCATCAGGCCAAGCAGCAGCAGGAAATTTTCTTCTTCTGTCTTCAATTCTTTGGATAGGAAGTTATATAGGTATGTAGCCGTAAGCCCAATTAACATGGAAACAAAAATTAACAAGCCCCCGGGATGATACCCCCCCAGCAGTGCTGTATTACTAATAACTGCCGAGAATATCCCCACAATCATAATTCCAAGAATGTTATCATAACCAGCGTTAAATTGCAGCAGATGCGACAATCTTCCAGACAGCCTTCTCTCCCTGGATACAACACCTATTATAATTGGAGAGGTCACCGCCGTAGCCAGCGAAAGAATAAATATTTCATTTTTGTTGGTTATCTGAAAAATTTGCCCGAATAAATAAAGAAGCGCAAAATATGTTAAAACCAGGGCAATGATAAAATTTAATGATGCAAATTTATAATATGAGCTTTGAAATCTTTTTAAAGCTTTGATTTTAACCTGTAACCCGATCAGGAACCCCGCCCACCCCAGAACAAGCGCGAAAAGCACTTTCAATTGATCCAGGATATCAGCGGTCACAATTTTAAGCGAATCCGGTCCTATCAAATACCCAATCAAAAGATATACGCTTCCCGAGTAAGCAAAACTCTTCACCCAAAGCGCGTCAATCCTAAGTCTTTGATAAAAAACTGAACCGATATATGCAACAAATATAAGTAGAACCAGGCTTAGTAATGTTGTCATAAACCCTTTATAATTAAATATTTATCATATACTGTTTCAACCAGGGTTTACACTTAATAGAAAAAAATGGAATACTTATTCTCGTTCGATGATGACTCTATCTTTAATTGGTGTAAATATGCTTACTGTTTGAGCTCCCTCTTCACTTATCACCTTAGTACTATGAGGAACATTGGGTGCAATGGCGCAAATTTCATCCTTTTTCACTTTTACCTTCTCTCCGTCAATATTGAAAAGAAGTTCACCGCTACTTACTATCGTAACTTGTTCCTGAGGATGTGAGTGTTCCGGAAACTCTAAACCCGGTTCATAAACATACCTGACCACCATGATATTCTGTGACTTAAACACCTGCTGTGTAAGCTTTGGATCAAGAGATTCTGCATTGGTTTGGATCCAACTGGATTTGATATATCTCTTCATAAAGAGCTCCTTCAGGATTTAGAGTTCTACTTAGCAATAAACATACAAAAATTATTTGTTTTATTCTATTTAATTTTTATAATTGTGAATTTAATAATACCTTATATGGTGTGTATTAAACTTGGAATAAGCCGGAATAATTATTGTTATTAAAATTCTAAATGTGGTGCATATGAAAAACCTGAATCAAAATAAATCTTTAAATGTGAATGAAATTCATTTGGAGCCGGATTTTGACATTAATTCGTCACCTGAATCAGGCCAACTTCGTTCATCCATCTACCAATTTGGGATTCTAAGCCCATTAATTTGTTTTATTAATAAAGATCGTATATATGTTATCGACGGCTACAAACGACTGAATATTGCCGCCGATCTTTCCCTAAAATCCGTTCCGGTCATTGTTTTGGATTCTTCCTTTGGATTTGAGAAAATCGCAAAAATTCGGCTTTTTTCACTGAATTATGATTCAGAACCCAACCTGTATCAAAAAATATCCATTTTTCATTTTTTAGGTATTAATTCCGTTCCAATACAAGAACTCTATGCATGGCGGAATCAGCTGAATCTTCCTCACAACGAATCACAAATGGATAAAATCAAGCGTATTCTGCAATGGCCTAAACCTTTTTTAAATTATATAAACAAATATAACGCATCCTACAGACAACTGCGCCCGCTCTTAGATAAATCCGAAGCCGAATTACAACCAATTTTTGACATTGGGATCCAGTTATCTGTACGCCTTGTTGAATTGATCAATATCAGCGAACTTGTTTTTGAGTCCGCGTTGAATAAAAAGGTGAGCATTGAAGAGATTCTTAGCCATGATTCCGTGCGGGTGGTTTTATCAAATGACCAGCTTACAAAAAGCCAAAAAACGCAACACCTAAAAAGCGCCCTTTTTTCATTACGATATCCGGCCATATCACAGCACAGACTAAAAGCATTACAAAAAACAAAAGATATAAATCTGCCGCCCAATGCTCAAATTAGATTTGACAATTCATTCGAGTCCGAGGGATTGCAACTTATTATAAATATTAAAGATGAGAATGACTTTACGTCTGCTCTCAGTCTGCTTAACACTAAAAAAAATATTGCATCACTTAAGGAGCTTCTGGATATTTAATGAAACCGATTTCCATTTCACATATATATATTAATCGGGATGTACGGGATAGCGCGTTTGCGAAGAATATCATCTCCAAACTTTCAAATATACCTATTACCATTTCTGATTCGCCACCGGAGAAACTTGAATCATCTTCCATCGCCGAGGGCAAGCGCCTCCTTTACGTGACAAATTATAAAGGCAATTTTTGTAAGCCCTGCCCGGGAACATCCCACGATTATATTTGCTGTAATTACCAGGTTATTAACGAGACAACCGGCTGCCCGCTTGATTGCGCCTATTGCATTCTTCAGAGTTATATGAACAGTTCTGTTCTTACTGTTTATGCCAATTACTACAAGATTCTGGAAGAATTTGACGCCTTTACAGCGAAATTTCCCGATCGCATTATCCGGATTGGGACCGGAGAACTGGCTGACAGCCTGGCGCTGGAAGAATATACGGGAATTTCCTCTTTGCTTATTCCATATTTTGACACCAAACATAATGTTTTTTTTGAACTTAAATCAAAAACAAACCATGTGCGTCATTTGGAATCGTTCCAAAATAAAACCGAAAATTTAGTGTTATCCTGGTCATTAAACCCTGATCATGTTATAACAAATATTGAATTTAAAACCGCCAGTCTTAAAGAGCGTTTGGAATCTGCGGTTCAGGCTCAGAAAATGGGCTTTAAGCTGGGATTTCATTTTGACCCGGTTATTTTTTATGATGAATGGGAATCAGGATATTCCAATGTTATTGATCAGCTTTTTCAGCATATAAATCCCGACAACATTGTTTGGATCAGCATAGGTGGTTTACGGTTCCCGCCTTCTCTTAAAGAAACAATCAGAGACCGGTTCCCGGGAACATCAATCATACGAGGTGAACAAATTATAGGTAAAGACCAAAAGACACGTTACTTTAAACCGATTCGTCTAAAAATGTTCAGATCAATTTATAGCCGGATTCGTTATTATTCTCCGGATGTATTCACTTATTTTTGTATGGAAGACAAGGAAATCTGGAAAAAAGTTATGGGTTTCGCTCCGATCAATACGAATCACCTCGATTTTATGTTTGCGGAAAGCTTATATAATCGGTTTCCTGAAATGAACCTGTCCAAACCCATGTACGAAAAGTATTTGAAATTTGAATCAATACATGACCCGGCCATTCAAAGCGCGATTTAACCTTCCGACAATTCCCAGTCCCGGATTGCCTTTCTCAGAAAACCATCACTTTGGTCTATAAAATTACGGGCATCGCTAACTGAGCAGCCCGTTTTGCCCATAAAAATTGCTGTTTTTACACTCCCGCCCGAATTGACAAGCAGATCAGACGCTTTTTCATAATCAACGGCTGCCGCAATCATTATCAGTTTTTTGGCCCGTTCGGTAAGCTTTTTGGAATTCAGCTTTAAATCGACCATAAGATTTTCATAAACTTTACCAATTTTTACCATCGATGCAGTGGTAAGCATATTTAAGATCATCTTTTGAGCTGACCCTGCTTTCATTCTTGTGGATCCCATAATGACTTCCGGGCCGGTAACAGGCCCAATAACAACATCAACATCAATTTTTAATTCTTCTGCGGGATTACAGACAATTATGATTTTTTTTGCTCCGGCGGCCCCCGCTTCATCAAGAGCGCCTCTCACATATGGTGTTCTGGCGCTCGCGGCGATCCCGCAAACCACATCTTTGTTTGATTTTAGCACGCGCCTCAAATCTTCTCGTCCGGCCATTTCATCATCTTCAGCCCCTTCGATCGATACAACCAGGGCATTGCTGCCTCCGGCGATAATCGCGGTCACCATCTCCGGATCGACTCCAAAAGTCGGTGGACATTCAGCCGCGTCATACATACCGAGCCTTCCCGATGTGCCTGCGCCGACATAAATTAAACGGCCTTGTTCCCTGAACGCGCCAACAATCATATCCACTGCGCGGGAAATTTTTGGCAATTCTTTCTTAACCGCTTCCGCGACCACCCTGTCTTCATCATTTATTAATTGTATGATTTCATCAGTACTCATCAAATCAATATTAGTCGTCCGCGGATTCCGCCCTTCCGTTATCAGAGCGGACAAATCGTCAAACACCTTATTTTCCGGCATCCGTAAACTCAATTTTTATGAAAAGTTTGTTTTGAAGGTAAGGCGAGAATTGTTTCCAGCTTCCTGGAATTTCAACTTCGGCCAAATGGACACCATCCGGCAAAGCATCCCTTAACTCCTGCCGGTAATCATCACCCTTCATCATATAAAGAAATCCGGGAATTTTTATGAGCGGCGAGGAAAGATCAATCAAGGCCGGGATATCCGAGACCGCTCTGGCGACAACAATGTCGAACGATTCTTTTGTACTCTCTGCCCGGCCATGAATCACATTAGTCCGGAGCTCCAGTTTTTTAATCAGGCGTTTTAAGAAAAGTATTTTTTTTCTGGATGAATCCAGGAGCGTGATATTGTCGTCATTAAAATATATAGAAAGTATGATTCCCGGCAACCCTGAACCTGTTCCCAGATCCAATATCCGTGCTCCGGAATCTATCCCGTCTGCGGCCAATTGATTAACATAGGCAAATGATGGCAAAAAATGTCGTTCAACGATATGCGGCAAATCACCGGTTGAAACCAGATTCATCTTCTTGCTCCAGCCTGCCAGCTCATCATAATAAATCAGCAGCAGAGCCCTTTGGCGTTCGCTCAAAGTGATCCCCTGCGTGTCCAGAAACGAAAACAAATCCGGGAGAATCATATTATGTTTCACGTGAAACACCGTTCATGCTAAATTTTTCAATATATATCACCAAAACCGAAAGATCGGCGGGACTTACCCCGGATATTCGTGATGCCTGTCCAAGACTAGCCGGTCGGATTTTATTCAACTTCTCCCGCGCTTCCGTCGAAAGCGATTTAATTAAATTATAATTGATATCTTCCGCGATTTTCTTGTTCTCTATTTTCTTAAACTTCTCCATCAGCATATTCTGGCGATCGATATATCCGTCATATTTAACGCCAAACTCCACTTCCCTAACCGATGCCTGCTCATAATTTTTATCTGATACCAATTTCAGAATTGCATCCAGGGAAACCTCAGGCCTCTTAACAATATCCTTTACAGTTATTCCCTGAGTAATAGGCGAACTTTGGTCTTTATAAGATGAATTAAACAACTCGGGCGTAATTTTTTTATTTAACTCATCCCCTCGCAGATGGTCGATATCAATTATTCTTTTCTGATATTTTTCATAAGTCCTGTCGTCTATCAGGCCATACTTTTTCCCTATTTCCATCAGCCTGAGATCAGCATTATCATGTCTCAGCATTAATCTGAATTCCGCGCGTGATGTGAACATTCTATACGGTTCTTCATGGATTTTATTGATCAAATCATCAACCAGCACTCCCACATACGCATCAGAACGTTTTAAAACAAAAGGCTCCATTCCCTTTAATTTTAAAGCCGCGTTAATTCCGGCGACAAAGCCCTGGGCAGCCGCTTCCTCATACCCGGATGTGCCATTTATCTGTCCGGCAAAATAGAGGTTCCCGACCTCTTTTGTTTCCAGTGTGTATTTCAACTGGCTTGGTGAGAAAAAGTCGTATTCAACCGCATAGCCCAGTCTGATAATTTTTGTGTTTTCCAATCCCTGGATCGTTCGGATGGATTTTTCCTGCACATCCGCGGGAAGGCTGGTAGAGAATCCGTTTACATAGACTTCATCATTGTCATATCCTTCCGGCTCCAGAAAAAGCTGATGGCGCTCCCTCTCAGAAAAGCGATTAATTTTATCTTCGATTGAAGGACAATACCGCGGACCGACACCCTGAATTCTGCCACCAAACATGGGAGAAAAATCAAATCCCTGTCGCAGTTCATCGTGAGTCGAGGAATTGGTATATGTAATGTAGCAGTTTATTTGCCGCCGGATAATACTATCCGTGGAAAATGAAAATGGCTGCGGGTTTTCATCCGGTAACTGTATTTCGACCTTTGAATAATCGATGCTGTCGCGGTGAATTCTAGGCGGTGTTCCGGTTTTCAGTCGGCCTGATTCAAAACCAAGCGCTTTTAAGGACTCCGTAATACCCAGGGAAGGCAGCTCTCCCGATCTTCCCGCCGGCAGTTGATTCAAGCCGATATGGATGATACCATTCAAAAAAGTTCCGGCGGTCAACACCGCCGCGCGAACTGAAATTTTTCCGTTTTTTTTCAATGTAATCGAATCGACAAGATTACCTATGACATTAATCCCTGTTGCCATATCCTGAATTACTGTCAGATTTTCGGTTTGGTCAATATGTTTTTGCGCCACTTTAGCATAATATATCCGGTCGGCCTGAGCCCGAGGCGATTGAACCGCCGGCCCTTTTGAAGTGTTGAGCATTTTGAAATGTATGCCGGCCTCATCCGTGATTTTAGCCATGACCCCGCCCAGCGCGTCAATCTCACGAACCAGCTGTCCCTTAGCCAGTCCGCCAATTGCCGGGTTACATGACATTAAACCGATTTTATTTTTTTCCAGAGTTATTAACACGGTCTTTAATCCAAGCCTGGCCGAAACGATTGCCGCTTCAATTCCAGCATGGCCGCCTCCGATCACCGCGACATCAAACTGTTTCATCTATTACCTGTTTAATTGTTTCACGTGGAACATTTACTTACCGATACAAAACTGAGAAAAGATGTTATTAAGAATGTCATCGGTTGAAATTTCACCTGTTATTTCGGATAGGTGTTCGATTGCGGTGCGTATATCCACTGCAATAAATTCATACCCCATGCCGTTCATTAATCCATCTTTTGTGCTTCTTAAATCAGCCCTGCTTTTCTTAAGCGATTCATATTGGCGTTCGTTTGTAATTAAAACTTCTTCGCTGATCTCTTTTTCAAGCAGAAAGATTTTTTCGGTGATGCTGTTTTTTAATACATCTATGTTTTTGTTTAGCTTTGCTGATATGTATTGTGTTTTTACGTTCACTTTATTTAGATATCTTTCACAGTTTTGATCTGTTCCTTTGTCTGTTTTATTGGCGGCAACAATCAGCTTTTGAGGGTATTCTGCCGTCATGGAAGAAATTAAATGTGTATCTTCACTTGTCAGGGGTTCCGACGCATCCACCAGAAGAATAATCACATCGGCCTGCTTCATAAATTTAGTGGTTCTTGAAACCCCCTCAGATTCTATAAAATCATCTGTAATTCTGATACCGGCCGTATCAATAAAACGGACATATGTATTATTAATAACAATATCTTCATGTATAATATCACGCGTAGTGCCGGGAACATTTGAAACAATGACACGGTCCTTGTTTAAAAAAGCGTTCATCAGACTGGATTTTCCGACATTCGGCTTGCCTATTATAAGAACATCAATTCCTTTGGTCAGCACATGGCCCACCTTATAGCTTTTTAGAAGGGAATCAATTTTACTTTCAGCCATATTTAGGATTTCAAGAATCTGGTCAGCTGTGATAATATTTAGGTCTTCTTCGCTGAAATCCAGATCCAATTCAAGGAGAGAAGCAATCCTTATCATGTCATCTTTAATTTTGATGATGATGCCTGATAATTGACCGCTAAGCTGCAGCAGTGAGTTTTTTACGATCGCGTTCGATTTTGCGTTTATTAGATCGGCCACGGCTTCAGCCTGAACCAGATCCATTTTCCCGTTTAGAAAAGCCCTTTTTGAAAACTCTCCGGGTGCGGCCATCCTGCAATTGGCGGTAAGATACTCTTCAATTATTTTCCGGATGATAAACGGGTTCGCGTGACAATTAATCTCAACCACATCTTCGCCGGTATAGGAGTGCGGCTTTTTATATATTAGAAGAACAACCTGATCAATTACTTCGTGTGAACTAGAAAGAAAATTACCGACATAAAATCTTCCCCCGGATGACTTTACCAAATCATATCCAGGGAAAAACTTTTCTGTTATGCTCACCGCGTTATTACCGCTAATTCTCAGAATTGCAACGCTTCCTCCGGTGGATGAACTGATTAGCGAAATAATGGTGTCATTCTGATCTTCTATTATCATACCAGGATTCTTCTTTTCAGAGGCGTCTTTTATCTCCTCTTGCTCTTGCTTGCTTTTTTCTCTTTTACGGGAACTTTAACGGAAGCCTTCTCCAAGCCGGTTCCCTTGCTGATGAATTTTTGCTGGATAATCGTAAGAAGATTAAACATTGTATAGTATAAATTTAATCCTGCCGGAAAACGGTTAAAGATTAACAGCATAAATACCGGCATTATATAAACCATCGCTTTTTGTTTTGGGTCGGTCATCGTCATTTTTGACTGAAAGATCATCGTGACGGCCATAAGAATAGGTAAGAGATTAAATTCATTTCCATACATCGGCAGCGAAAAAGGTAAATGGAATAACGTATCTGTTCTTGAAAGATCCTCAATCCAGCCCGGAATAAACATGGCGCCTCTCAGCTGAATAGTCGACCGGAACACAATAAACAAAGCAATCAGCAACGGCATCTGAAGCAGTGTCGGAAGACAGCCCCCCAATGGATTAACTCCATGTTCTTTATAGAGCTTCATTGTCTCTTTATTCATCCGCTGAGGATCGCTCTTATATTTCTCCTTCAGCTCGGCCATGATCGGTTGAATTTTCTGCATCTCTTTCATTGATTGATAGCTTTTTTTCGTAAGAGGATGCAATGCGAATTTAACAAGGATAGAGAAAATTATAATAACTACGCCGTAGTTCGGAATAAAAGAATATAAAAATGTCAAAATAGGCAGCACTAAAAGACTGATCCATCTGAACATTCTTTCGTACCACCCATTATTCATTATCATAATTTCTAAATTATTATCATATTTACTCAGTTCATGGTCATCCAGCGGGCCCATGTAAACACGAAGCGAATCCCCGCCTGTTTCATTTTTGTACTGAATAAAGAAACCGGTGTTATATAGCCGCTGAACAAAATCCTCTTTTTGGATTCCGATGCCGTAAAAATATATTCCGTTGGAAACATCAGCATTAATATTTGAAACGCTCGTAACAAAATATTTTGTTCTAATTGCAAGCCAGTCAGCAGTTCCTGTTAATGTCACCCTCTCTTTTTCACCTGCTTCTGTAACATCGTAGCTTTCAAGGTCTTCTGCCATGTAAGCATAAATCTGGTTATAACTGTAATCATCCGATTCATATGATTCTGTCGACGGGAGTCCGTTTTTCCAACCATATTCGTACTGTCTGTTCAAAAGCAGTTCATCGGGATTAGTAAAATTAATTATTACATCAAAATGATACACATCATCATAAAATATGTACGTTTTTGTTAACTCCGAATTATTAATTTTTACCGAATAGGTTATTTTAAAGGACTCTCCTTCCCTGAGATTTTTCTTTTTTATCTCGGAGCTGCTAAAGAAAATCAAATCCTTAACATCAACATATGAACCGTTTAGTGATTGAAAACTGAGATATAGATCGTTGCGGATTTCCCTGTCAATCATATTAACCAGGGTGGTATCATACTTGGAGTATTTTTTTAGAACAAACTTTTCAAGACTTCCGCCACCGCGATTTGATAGTATTACTCTAATTTTGTCTGTATTAATCTCAATCTTTTTTTCCGCGATATCCTGATCAACTGTTAGGTTGGTGTAGGATGAGACACTCGCTTCCTTCATTTTTTCAACAATTGGTGTTTCTTTCTTCGCTTTCTTTTCATCCTCTACCACGGGTTTTGAGATAACTGAATCTTGTTCCTCGGACTGATAAATTTCTTTTTTTTCTTCAACCGGCTGATCACCTACAATAAGCTTCTGATAATAAGGAATGGTTACAATGATAATTGCGATCATGACCATTGC
>JBFXGD010000020.1:0-34066 GCA_050178385.1 Calditrichaceae bacterium | reverse complement strand
ACGATCATATTATCTATTAAACGCGTTTTTCCAAAATAGACCGCGATTGCCACGAGTACACTCCCTTCGGCGATTTTTTCTTCAACAAGACTGTCTGCGTCACGAAATTCAATATAATCAATTCTGCCTGATGATTCGGATGTGATCAATTGTGTCATTTTTTCGCGAATATCTGCCACATCATTGTTTTTATTGATCATCTCCAGCCGGGCGAGTTTTAAACTACGGTAAAGGGCAATAGCCTCTTTCTTATCGGTTTCAGAAAGATATTTGTTTCTGGAGCTCATAGCAAGACCATCGGGTTCCCTGATAATAGGCGCTATAATGGTCTCAATGCCGAAATCAAGATCGGAAATCATGCGTTTAATGATGATGGCCTGCTGGGCGTCTTTCTGCCCGAAAACGGCCACATGCGGATTGACGATATTGAACAGTTTCGCGACAATTGTCGTAACTCCCCTGAAATGATCGGGTCTGGAAACTCCGCATAGTATTTTTGAAATATCTTCAGTAATAACATAAGTTTTGTATCCGGTGGGATAAAGCTCTTCAACGGCAGGGTAGAAGATGATATCGACACCTTCTTCCAGACACATTTGCCGGTCACGATCAAAATCTCTGGGATATCTTGAAAAATCCTCATTTGGACCAAACTGCGCGGGATTTACGAAGATGCTGACAACCACAAATTCGCATTTTTCTTTTGCTGTTCTTATAAGACTAAGATGTCCCTCATGCAAAAAACCCATGGTGGGCACAAAACCGATACGTTTACCGGAAATCCGCCGGGATTCAGACCAGGCCCGCATGTCAGAAATATTTTTAATAACTTTCATCTGTATCCGGAAATCGATTGTTTTTAACTTCAGTGATGTAGTTTTTAAAAGCAGTTGTCATCAGTTCACCAAGTTCCGCATACCTTCTTACAAATTTCGGTTTAAATTTAGTATACATACCCAGCATATCTTGACTCACCAGAACCTGACCGTCGCAATTGACTCCGGCACCAATCCCGATTGTCGGAATTTTTAGTGTTTCTGAAATTTTTTCCGCTAGTTCAGCCGGTATTTTTTCGAGAACGATACAGAAGGCTCCGGCGTCCTGCAAAATTTTTGCGTCTTCGATTAATTCTTCTGCCATTTTTCGATTATTGCCCCTCAGTCCGTATCCGCCAAACTGATGGATAGACTGCGGTGTCAATCCAATATGCCCCATAACCGGGATACCGTAATCAACCAGTTTTTGAACCAGGCCGGCAACCGCTTTTCCGCCCTCAATCTTCACACCCTCGGCGCCTGCCTCCTGAAGAAAACGACCGGCATTCCTGATCGCTTCACCCATATCGGCCTGATAGGATAAAAAAGGCATATCGGCAATCAGCAGCGCCTTACTGACTCCGCGCCGTACAGAACGGGTGTAATGAATCATTTCATCCATTGTAACCGCAAGTGTGTTTTCATGGCCGCCCATCACCATACCGCCCGAGTCGCCAACCAGAATGATATCAATACCGCTGTCATCCAATATCTGCGCCATAAGAGCGTCATAAGCAGTGAGCATGGTTATCTTCTCACCCTTGCTTTTCATATCCATTATGGTCGGGACGGTCATTTTTTTTACATTTTTGGATACTGACATTTATGTTCCTGTCATTTTTCTGTCTGATTATTATCGTTTGAAAGATTCGATGATTCCGCCGCCCAGAACCGAATCACCGTCGTAAAATACGGCCGATTGACCCGGAGTTACCGCTTTCTGGGGATTATCAAATATTACTCTAACCTTGCCGTCTCCGACGGAAAATAAAGTAGCCGGGCTGCCCTGATCCTTGTATCTGATTTTTACAGTGGCCCGAACCTCGTCATCCGCGGCGCTTATTCCGATAAAATTTACGGATTTTGTAGTAAGTTCGCTTGAATAAAGATCTTTTTCCTCACCAATGATGACTTCATTGTTTTTCGGATTCGTGTCCACCACATACATCGGTTTCCCAAAACCTTTCCCAATTCCCCGGCGCTGACCGATTGTAAAAAACGGATATCCATGGTGAGACCCTAATTTATCACCAGTGATACTGACAAGATCTCCATCATTAACTTTTTCTTCCAGTTCAGGGACAATGGTTTTAAGGAAACGTTTGTAATTATTATCCGGGACAAAGCAGATTTCCATACTTTCACTTTTTTCCGCGGTACGCAGATCATATTTTCGCGCCAGTTCTCTCACTTGTGGTTTGGTCAGTTCACCAAGAGGAAGCAAGGTCCTGGCAAGACTTTCCTGCCGGGTTCCCCAGAGAGCGTAAGACTGATCTTTGTTTGGGTCCAAACCCCTGTGTAATTCGTACCTGCCGGTTTGCTCGTTGTGTTTGACGCGCGCATAGTGTCCGGTTGCGATATAATCAGCCCCTAATTCCACTGCCTTATCAATCAAAGTTTTCCATTTGATTTTAAGATTGCACTGAACGCAGGGATTTGGTGTGCGTCCGGCGATATATTCGTTAATAAAATCGTCAACGACACCGGTGTGAAACTCCCGGCTGAAATTTAAAACATAGTGCGGAATGTCTATTTTCGCGCAAACCATTCGCGCGTCATTTATGGAATCAAGTGAACAGCAGCCGCTCTCGTGGTTAATATTTCCACCAACCAGTTCATAGTCCCACAGCTTCATTGTTATACCAATACATTTATAACCCTGTTCTTTTAAAAGAACTGCCGCTACGGAACTATCAACGCCACCGCTCATCGCTACGACAACGGTTTTGTCTGACATCTATATACCTGCTATTATTATTAAATGTTAAAATTTTTTGATAATGATTATTTCGGTGCCCGATCCGGTTAGATTGATTTTCAGATCATCCATTAAAGCTTCAACAAGATAAATTCCCCTGCCGCTTTCTGCGAGCAGATTTTCCGGAGCGACCGGGTCTTTAACTTTCGATGGGTTAAAACCGTTTCCTTCGTCGCTTATCGAGACTTTAATCTGCTTTTTACCCGGGAAAAATGTAACAGTGACTTTTTTGCTTTTATCATCTTTATTGCCATGATGGATGGCATTGTTGACCAGTTCAGTAACGGCAATAGACAGATCATCAGAAGCGGATTCATCCATACCTGCTTTTGCGGCAATTTTTTCGGAGATTGCCTCGATTTTTTCCAAATACTCAATACTGCTCGGGAAAATATATGTATTTTTATCTTTTTTTGTTATTGCCATAATCTCCTCAAACCCAAATAATTTAGAGAACAGCCTTCCTAATGTCAAAAAATAATCGACGTGAATTCAACTATGTTAAGTGATTTTAGAAACATTTTACAGAGCATCTTATATGCCGGTATCAGATCGAGCATTTATTTTTATCACGTTGACAATAATTTTAATGTTTGCTATATTTTTTAATATATCTCAAAACAATTGATTTTTTGATAATCTACAGCATTTAGAAAATGGAGTTGAAAATGCTAAAAAAATTGGATGCTCACTTTCCATGGATCTTGATGTCCATACTTATCACTATTCAGTCATCTGTAAGTTCGATATATCTCCCGGATGTTGGAGTCAGTTTTATTGATAAACTGCTTCATTTTATAGTGTTCGGAATCTGGGGATTGTCCCTGACAAGGGGACTTTTAATGACGGAAAGCGATTTCGCGCAAAAAAATTTATTCATAATTGTAATTATTGCGGGAATGCTTTTCGCGTTTTCAGATGAGTTGCATCAGTCTTTTGTTCCGGGCAGGACGTCTGATATATATGACTGGGTTGCTGATATCAGCGGGATATTATTTTTTTCGTACCTGTATAAATTATTCATCCAACGGAAGAATAAAGTCGAAACGGAATAATTCCATTCATGAATTACATCAATAGTGTAATTCAAAGCCTTTGAATTTCGCAACTACGGGCCGGTGATCGGATATAGTGGATTCATAGTCGGAAAACTCTGAATCGAGATACAATATATCGAGATTCCCGGATGAAAATTCCTGACGGGAATCCCCGGTGATGAGAATGTGATCAATTAAACTGTTATAATAGTCTGAAATATAGGAATACTTGTCTGATATTCCTTCTGTCAGGAAAGTATAACCGTTTGAATCCGCTAAAAATGGCATAAAAACGTTTACCGAATCTGGATCAGACAGTTGATCGTTCCAGTCACCGAGAACAATGAAATCCGCGTCATCTCCTGCCGCGATCTGAAGTTCTATGTAATCATTTAATTGCAAACAGGCTTCCCGGCGTCGGTTAACCGACAGAGAATCTCCATATGCTTTAAGATGTAAAACGATAATATTAAAGTCATACTTGATACCCGTGGTGTCTTTTATCTCTATAAACGCGGTCAGCGGCGGACGGGGAAACGCGTAGCTGTCATTTGTAAAAATATTTCTGACATTGGAAACGCTGACAATATCCGTTTTATACAAAATGCCCGTTTTCTGATAAGATCCATCATTATAAACATCAGAGGAGAGTACTCCATCCCAGCCGCTCAGATCGGTGAGAAGTGAGTTGAATGAACCCGTATTTGTAATTTCCTCAACGGCGATGATGTCCACATCGAGATCGGTTATAATATTTGCCAGATTTTTGATGGTCGTGGATGACGCTTTCGGGAAGTTTTCTATATTCCAGGTAGCGATTTCGAAGCTGCCTGAATCACCGTAGGCCGTCACATGAAATTCTGGTGTCCCGTTTTCGGGTGGTGTAATACTGTTGTCTTCATCACATGAAAAAAGTATAATTATCAGGAGTAAAATAAATAATTTTTTGAACCATGAAGAAAAATGCATTATAATAAAATTCATTGTCAGACCCGGTAAATTGAACGATAGTTATTTGTTGAGTTTTTATTTACTATTTATTTATTATTGAGTTAGATTCAGGAATTGAATATAAAGACAATAGACAATAAATGAAATTATTTGATAAAATTCATTCGATTTCTACTGTCCGTTAGTGCAATGCGCTGAGAATCTGATGGCTAAGAAGGAGTTAGGGCTGTGAATGTTATACTATCGATTGTTTTTCTGAGCTTTACCGGGATTATTGCGTTGTATATCATGTTTAATTACGTGCTGCAGAAATCTTTTAATCTGCCGCATATTTCCAATTCTAAAAATCCGGAAGATTTCGGATTGGAATACAAAAATTTGTTTCTCAAAACGAAACACGGTAAAAAAATTCAGATTTGGGATATCAATTCGACTGCCGATGGCCCTGTAATCATAGGTGTTCATGGATGGGCGAGTACTTCAGAGAAGCTGCTGACTTTGACTAAGAGTCTGGAGCACAGGTGGAGGGTTGTTTTGCTAAATTGCCGAAATCATGGTGAGAGCGATGATGACGGTTATTCGTCCATGATCAAATTTAAGGAAGATCTCGATCAGGTGGCAGAATATGTCCGGAACGGCTCAGTTTCTGATAAAAGGATAGTACTTTTAGGCCATTCATTGGGAGGAGCCGCATCACTTTATAAAGCCGCCGATGACCCAAGAATCGGAGGCGTAGTAACTATTGGAACATTTGCGGATCTGGAATCGTTCATGCGTGAAATATTTCTGAAGAAAAAAATGCCGCGGGGTTTTGCAAACAGTATTTTGACATTCATTGAAGTAAGGTTGGGGAAAAAATTCAGCCTGATCACTCCGTCTCATACAATTAAGACTTTTCAGAATCCGGTTTTGGTGGTCCATGGCGACCGTGATGAGACAGTAGCATTTGGAAATATGGACATGCTCGTAAAATCTGCGAACAGGGGGAATGTGGAAAGTTTAAAAATGGAAGGTCATTCTCATTCATCACTATTGACCGATCCGAAACTGGCGGAGGGCGTAGACCAATTTATAAAAAAATATTTTTAAAATAAAAGTCAGGGATGATGCTAAATATCACTCACTTTAAATTAAGGATAAAAATTTGTATATTTTCTCAATTTAAAAATTAACATAATTCAGAAAGGTGAGTATGAAAAATTCAAAAATCGTGGGAGTAGGGCGCTATCTCCCGGATCGAGTTGTTACAAATTTTGATTTAGAAAAAATAATGGATACTTCTGATGCCTGGATCCGTGAGAGAACAGGTATTGTTGAACGCAGATTTGTTAATCCGGGTGTTGAAACAACATCATATATGGGAGCGCAGGCTGCCAAAAAAGCCCTGGATATGGCCGGAATGAAAGCTGAAGAAATTGATTTTATTATATTTGCGACTTTGAGCCCCGATTTTGTATTTCCCGGTTCCGGATGCCCGATGCAGGAACATCTTGAGCTTTACGGGATCGGCGCGATGGATATCAGAAATCAATGTACGGGTTTTGTGTATGGGGTCGCTACCGCGGATCAGTTTATAAAAACCGGCCTGTATAAGAACATCCTCGTTGTGGGCAGCGAAGTTCACAGTACGGGACTCGATTTAACAACCCGCGGACGGGATGTAGCGGTTCTTTTTGGTGACGGCGCAGGCGCTGTGGTAATGACAGCCACTGATGACAAGAAAAAAGGCGTGCTGACAAGTCACCTCCATGCGGACGGCCGCTTTACAAAACATCTTTGGGCTGAAGATCCCGGAAGCGTGAAGCCAGGAAGGTTGTCGGTACAAATGATTGAAGAAGGATCGATTTATCCGTATATGAACGGCAGACATGTTTTTAAAAACGCGGTGACACGATTTCCGGAAGTGATCCAGGAATCGCTTGATGCCACCGGATATACAAAAGATGATATCGATCTTGTTATTCCGCACCAGGCTAACAAACGTATCACCGAAGCCGTCCAAATAAGACTTGAATTACCACCGGAAAAAGTTTTCAGCAATATAGAACGGTATGGCAATACTACTGCGGCATCTATTCCTATTGCTATGAGTGAAGCGATGGAAATGGGTCTTATTAAAGACAACAGCCTCGTAAGTATTGCATCTTTCGGCAGCGGTTTTACATGGGCGTCAAGTCTGATTCGATTCTGATCTGATTGATCAAGATCAGAATATTTTTGTGTTTTAAAAGAAATTATAACAAAGGAATTATCATTGGCAAAAAAGACAAATCCTTTAAATATAGAGCAGAATATTGCTTTACGCAGGCCTGAATGGCTAAAGGTGAAGCTGGGTAGTAATCATGAATTTTCGGATTTAAGACATTTGGTAAAAGGCAGAAGCCTTAATACGGTTTGTGAAAGCGCGCGTTGCCCAAATCTGGGTGAATGCTGGGGCCGGGGGACGGCGACTTTTATGATTTTGGGGAATATCTGCACGAGAAGCTGCACATTTTGCAATATTGACGTCCGGAAACCGACGGAATATGACATCGAAGAGCCCTACCGGGTAGGTGAAGCGGTAAATGACCTCAAATTGCGTCACGCAGTAATTACCTCTGTCGCGCGGGATGATCTTTCTGACGGTGGGGCTTTCATCTTCGCGGAAACGATCCGTCAGATAAGACAGCAGGCTCCGGGATGCTCCGTCGAAGTGCTGATACCCGATTTTAAGGGAGATTTCGATGATCTGGATGTGGTGCTTGACGCTAAACCGGATATTCTCAATCACAATGTTGAAACGGTTAAGCGTTTACAAAAAGCGCTTCGTGTTCAGGCATACTTCGAACGATCGGTTTCCGTGCTGGACCATGCCAAAAAACGGGGTTTTACGACGAAATCCGGTATGATGGTTGGGGTCGGGGAGGAGAAAGATGAAATCATTGAAGCGATGAAAGAGCTAAGAGCGGTCGGCTGCGATATCCTGACCATCGGTCAGTATCTTCCTCCGACTAAAATGCACTATCCCTTAACCAGATATTATCACCCTGATGAATTTAAAGAACTTAAGAGCATCGGTCTGGAACTTGGGTTCAAACATGTGGAATCCGGACCGCTGGTCAGAAGTTCCTATCATGCGGACGAGCAGATTTCATCCTTAAAGTAAGAGCAGGAAAAAATATTATCCCGCATCAATCCCAATAAAAATCGGGATCAAGATGCGGGTTTTTTTTTGTGGCTGTGATTTCGATGAGATCATCAAAAATTTTTTGCATTCGTTTAAAATGTGAACCTTTCCAGTAGATTTTTTCGCAATCCGGACATTGGCGGAATTCACTGAAATATTTTTTTGTGCGCGGCTCAAGCCTATCACGGACGACTTCTTTGGGTACTATTTCAAGTTCTCCGTTACAATGCGCGCATCTGGTGAAAGGCTTTGCCTGCTGTCCGATGTCCAATTTTTCAACGACTTCCCGAAGCTGTTCCCTGACATAGACAGATCTTATCCAGAAGCCATGTGTCACTGCCTTGTACTTTAGCAGTCCAATGTCTTTTGTCAGAATGATCCGGTGTTCAAGTCCGGCGAGACTAACAATTTCAGAATCATCAAGTTTATTGTTGTAATATGTGTCAAAACCAAGAATTCTCAGGTATTTTGCGAGTTTTCCCAGATTTATGTCAAGAATGAATTTTGTAATACGTAAAGGCCGCGCTCGTAATCTTATGATCGGTGTAATGTTTAATAATTCAAATTCGGGGTAAACAGAAATTTGGTCGTGATCGGAAATTTTATATGCGAAGTTCACGGATTCACTGTTAACAAGTATCAAATCAATTTCAGGATGCGGAACCCCGGCTGCTTCAATTAAGTCTTTTACTGAAGGAGTGCCCTTAAATCTCTGATTAAACCGTATGAATTGTTTGTCCGCCGGTAAAAAATCGTTCAGTTCCGCATAAAATCTTAAATCTACGGATTTATGCGTGATTTCTTTGTTCATTTGTTTTAACCGGTAACTCTAAAGGGAAAAGTTTATATTTGTACTTCTTTTTCCGCAAAGCAGTCAATGATGGTTTTGAGATAAATTAACATCATTGTATAATAATTCTTTTTAAACTGTGATTCTGCTCTTGTCCATTCTTTTAAAGATTCTATAATCATCAGCAGTAATTCGGAGTCGGGCAATTCATTAACAATGGCAATCGAAGAATCAATTAAATGATTATTATCTGACTTGAGCACAGACTCAAAAAGCCGGATATTTTTTTTATTATGCCCGTCGAGCGTGGTGTATTCGATAATGTTGTTTTTATTTTCAGAAACCGTCATCAAAAGCGTCAGTCCAAGATCAAAAAGGGTTTTTCGCGCGGTCTGACTTTTCAGGCTTTCAGTCGCTGCCATCAGGTAAGTCATAACGATTGGCTGGCTCTTACCCATATAATCCATTAATTTTAAGCGTTCAAATTCAGAGAGAGAACTCTGTCTGGTTTTAAATTTAGAAAAATTAATCACCGTATTCTGATCCATTCAGTCTCCTTTTTAATCAATTTTTGCAAATAAAGTAAGCGGCTTTCCCCAGAATAGCAAGATTATGATTCCGGTCGAAATAAAAATATCCGCGAAATTAAAAACAGGAAAATTAAAAATGTCAGAGATAAAAAAATGAATAAAATCAATAACGTAACCGTTGACAGCGCGGTCGATAAAATTACCGATTCCGCCCGCGATAATCAGTGTAAATGCCGTTAAACGCAGCATGGAAAATGAATTTTTACGCATCGCGATAATTATCAGAATCAGTAAAATGCTCAATTTTAATGCCAGAATGGTATATAAACGTACGTCTGTTTCCATAGATGAAAGTAAATTAAACGCCATAGAATGATTCTCTACATACCTGAACACAAGTATGTCCCCAATTATCGGAATGAATTCCCTTGTTTTAAGAAAATCAGCCGCAAAATTTTTAGTCATAAGATCAAAAGTGATTAGTAATATCAACGAAATCGAAATAAAGGTTCTTTTTTTGGCCATGTGAACTTCCATGAATATCGTTTTCCGGAAAATAAATATTTCGGGACTGTTTATCAATTATTGCAAAAAGGAGCGCTCAGAACAATAAGAGTACCAACACCGCCGGAAGAGCGGCAAGAAATAATGAGAGCAGGGAACCAATCAAAAAATATTCCGCAAAATTTTTATCATCCATTTCCTTGAATCTGGCCAGTGACTTTAAAGCGATAATGACGGCAATCGCGGCAATCTGATCAAATATGATTAGAAAATAAATAAATGTCCGTTCCAGATTACCGATCAGTTTACCGCGGTCATACTCATCAGTATCAGTTTCATCGGGAAAGTTTTTTTGGGTAGGAACCGCCTGAATCCTGTTGAGAATCAGACGTATAAGGATCGTACTTTCCTTGAGGGTAAATACATATCCCGTGAGAATAAGAAGTAACTGGTCAATATTTATATCGGGAAGAGTGAATTTATGAAAAGCACTCCCTTTTAATCCTTCAAATATGATTTCAGCCATTTTATTTGGCATAGCGGGAAGCCAGTTTTCCATAAAAGAGAGCTGCAGCGGAAAAAGAATTAGACCGATAAACAGGTGCAGGAGAAGGAAAAGTTTAGCATTGTGCGTTTTTCCCGGAAGAAGAAGCGAGTCGATTAAAACCATCAGCGAGTGAATAATGAATATCAGCATGGCGGATGATAAATCCACAGCCAGTATTATCGCGGTCATTCCCCATAAAATCCGTTTGATGATAAAGCGCTTTTTTAGACGGGCGTGCGGATAGATGATCAGATTCATATCATAGAACAAAAGACGGCCCGTTAAATATATCGCCAGGTAAATAATTTGTATATTCATATTGTGCGGTCCGAGATTATGTTGTTCATGTCTGTCTGAATACTCATTTGTGTCCTGTTTACAAGCGGAAAGGCCGGATCTTTGAGATGCTGTGAAACCGCAGGCTGGGTCATTCCGACTTTCCCGGCAATCTTAGTCTGGGTCCAGCGTTTCCCGTAATAAAACAAAATACTCTTTTTTTGAATATTCCATTTTGCTGTTGTTACATTTAACCAGTCCAGTAATATATTTATTCTCGCTTCTTTCGATTTATCGGCGCACTTTAATACATATATTTTGTTCATATTTCTCGCTGTTTCGACCGCGTTTCTGGCATAATGAAATGCCGGTCCATCCATCCCGATGGCGCTTTCTCTGTTAATTTCCGTGTCAATGCCACCCATCCCGAAACCGTAGCGCAGAGATATTCCCTCCATGCTCGATTCAATCTGATAAAGCGTATCAAAAAGCATTCCTGAATCCGATAACACCACCTGAAACTCATCGCCAATGGTTAATGTCAGTGGGGAGACCACGGATGTCGCGTATGCAGCCGATGACTCATTCAGCGCGCTCATGAATCTTTGCTGAACCTGTTTACGATTTTTGATTCCTTTTGATCCGATAATATCACCGATTATCACGAGATATTGATTTTGCATTGCAGTTATAAGGCTTTCTGTTATATTCGCATATTTATAATTGATTAGCTTATATAAAAACAAAAATAAGTAAAAAACTTATATAAAGTGAAATATAAGCAATGTGTTTATATATGCAAGATAAAAATAAAAAACTAATGTCGGCAATATCGGGTGATTTATTAATCGTTCCATTCCAGAGGTTCTTTTTTTTGCAGAAGAAATTCAATCTCTTTTTTGTCCATGGCGACAATTTCCAGTTTATCAACAATCAGATTGGCTTCTCCCGGCAGACGGGACTGTATTTTTCCCGTAATAATGTAGGGTCCGTGAGTGCGGATTAAATGGCCAAACCTGTTATAAACGGCAGGGAAAAGGACGACTTCAAACAAGCCGAAACGATCTTCCAGTGTGAGAAACTTCATATATTGATTTTTGGATGTGGCGATGCGTCGTGATGTGACCAGCCACCCGATACAGGTAACAGATTTACCTTTATGAGATTCAATTTCTGTTGAAGGAATGATGCTGTCGCCGGGAATATTTTGTTCAAAAAGAGCAAGGGGATGATCCGTGACGGCAAAATCGAGCATCTCCATTTCGTTGATGATTTTTTGATAATCGTTAAATGGTTCTAGTTCGGTTTCACCCGCCACATACTGTACAACAGCCGTCTTTTTTTTGTTTTTAAAATACAGCCTGTTCAGCAGCAGAAGCTGGGGCGCGCTTTGATGGATGGATGTCAGGGCTCCGGCTTTGATAAGGTGCCCGATCTCTTTTTCGTTTGCCCGGGTTCTTCTGATAAAATCAAATATATCGGAAAAAGATTTGATTTTTCTGGCGGCTATGATTGACTGAATCGTCTTTTCTGAAAGTTCAAAAACCGCTCCGAGTCCGGTCCTGATGGCGTCGTTGTCACTGCTAAAATCAGCTTCCGAATAATTAACATCCGGAGTCAAAAGCCGCAATCCCATACGCCGCGCCTCTTCTGTATAAGCCATCCGGGAATAAAAACCGCCCTGGTTATTGAGTACGGCGCACATATATTCCAGGGGGAAATAATATTTCAAAAAAGCGGTCTGATAGGCGATCGTGCCGTATGTGGCCGAATGGGCTTTGTTAAAACCGTAGCCGACGAATTGCGAGAGAAATTGCCAGATTGTATCAGCCTGTGAATTGTCCAGTCCGTTTTTTAATGCGCCCTGAATGAACGCCCCGTGAATGTTTAAAAATTCTTTTTTATTGCGTGATTTGGTCATGGCTCTGCGAAGTGAATCAGCCTGCCCAAGACTGAGTCCGGCAGCCAGATGGGCAATGCGCAGCACCTGCTCCTGATAAATGGTGACACCGTAAGTTTCTTCAAGGGCGGGAGCGATGGATGGATGGATATATGTGGTTTTTTCCAGCCCCGCGCGCCGTTTTATATAGATCTCTTTCATACCGCTGCCGGATGCGCCCGGCCGTATCAGCGCCACGGCTGTAATGACATCGTCAACGCCTTCAATCATCATTTTTCTTAATAATCCGCGCATGGCGGGGCTTTCCAGCTGAAAACAGCACATAGTCTGTCCGGAACGGATATAGGCGGTGACATCGGGATCTTCCCCGGGAATCGTTCTCAAATCAAGCGGGGAGAGCTCATCGCTGTTTTTCAGGAGAAAATCCGGCGTTTTTTTATGCTTATCCGCAACGGTTTTCAGATCGCCGGATTCGGCCTTTTTCTTTACCGCGCGGATACAGTCCGTGATAACGCTAAGCGAGCGCACGCCGAGAAGATCCATTTTAACCAAGCCCAGTTTTTCGATGGAATACATATCGTACTGAGAAATAACAATTCCTTTCCCGGCTATTTCCAGCGGGGTATGATTGGTTATCCGGTCCGGAGCGATAATGACGCCTCCGGGATGAATGGAAAGGTGACGGGGAAAATCGGCAATACGATGGGCGATACGAATGATTTCTTCATACAATGAGAGATTGTGACGCAGTTCGCGTAATTCCGGCAGGGTGTTAATCGTTTCCTCAAGCTGTTCGATGGCGCGGTGCGGCAGATGTTTGGTAAGTTTGCCGATTTCGTCTTCGGGCAGTCCGTAGGTTTTGGCAACATCACGTATGGCCGACCGCACCTGGAAGGTGTTGAAAGTGCAAATCATGGCAACCCGGTCTTTGCCGTATTTTTCATAAACATAGCCGAGTACGCGGTCTCTGTTCTTCCAGCAGATATCCAGATCAATATCCGGCGGATCGGCGCGTTCCGGATTAAGAAAACGTTCAAAATATAAGTTGTGACGGATTGGATCGACCTGGGTAATTTCAAGCGCGTAAGAAACGAGACTGTCGGCGGCAGATCCGCGCCCCACGCATGGAATATGGTTTTTATGGCAATAATCGACTATGTTTTTGACGATCAAAAAATATTCCGCAAACCCAAGGTCATGGATGGTTTGCAGTTCATATTGAAGCCGCTTAATTACTTCACGCGTCAGAGGTTTGTACCGCCTGGTCGCGCCTTCAAAACTCTTTTTCCATAAATATGAAAATCCTGTTTCACCCTCCGGCAGTTCAATCGAAGGAAAAATGGGCTTTCCAAGATCAAACTCAAAATGACACATTCCCGCGATGCGCTGAGTGTTCGTCAGAGCCGATGGAAAGACATCAAACATCTCTTTCATCATCCCGGGGGATTTTAAATGCTGCTCGGAACTTCCGGCGGTTTCAATTTTGCCGGAGACTGTGTTGGCGTCGATTGCATGCAAAACACGCCGCAGTGACCAGTCTTTCAGCGAAACAAAATGAACATCATTGGTCGCCGCCAGCGGAATTTTATATTCCGCCGATATATCCCGAAGCCTCAGATTGATAATTGTGTGCTGTGGTGAAAAATGCTGCATTTCGAGAAAAAAATCTTCTCCGAACTGACTTTGCAGCTGACATGCTTCTTCTATTGCCTCATCAAACCGGCGTTTGTGGAGCAGATGAAAAATCTTTCCTTTGTGACCGCCGGACAAAACGATTAATCCGTCCTTGTAATGAAAAATATCTTTTATGTCTATCCGGAATTTGAGATGGCCCCCGTTTAACTGCCCGATCGAAATTATATTGCATAAATTCCGGTAACCGGTATCATCTTTTACCAGAAAAATGAGATCGAAGCCGTCCGAAATTCGTAATTGGGCGCCTATGATAGGTTTCAGATTGTATTTTTTCGCGGTCTGATAAAACTCGATCGCGCCGTAAAGACTGTTATGATCGGTCAGCGCGAGCGCTTTCATGCCGCTTTTTTTGGCGGCAATAACCAGTTCTTCCGGAGAAGAAATACCATCCAAAAGACTGTAATAACTGTGTGTATGAAGGTGCACGAATCCGTTCATTATAAGCTCCAAGTGTACATAAGTACACCTAATATAGATAATTCTCATCAAAAAACAAGTGAGTTTTACAGGATGATTCGAAAATAAAGAAAGAGATTTTCTCGTTATACGAATTTAATATTAAAGCTTAAATAGAAACTGGTACCTTGTGAATTGGATAACAGTTGATTTTAGAATATCAAAATCTTAATATTTATGGTTCGGAGAATCTCAAGTAAAATCAGTTCAGAAAGAATAATTTGAAAGAGTACCCGTCAGAATCACCTCAAAAAAACAAATATCTGAGTTATCTGCCGGATTTCCGCCTCGGCATATTTAAAAAATTCCTGTTGTCGTTTCTTGTGATCGCCATACTGCCGTTACTAATATTTGGGTTTTTTACATTATTTACAATGAATTCGCTGAAAAGTGATATCTACGAACAGGTTTTACAGGCCATCGATCAAAAGACGCAGGAATCGATGGAATTGCAGGCAGTGTTAACCGCGACAATGGTGCAAAAATTTTTAAAACAGTGCGAACATGATCTTCTGGCGTTTAAAGATGTCATCCCGACTGAGACAAATTACCATTATTTCAATAATCAGCATAAATCGGAAATCTGGGTGAGAGGCGGGACGAATGAGTATCCGTCTGAAGAAAGAGTTCTTATTCCACTCTATAAAGAGATCGCTATAATTGACGCGAACGGAAATGAAAAATTAAAAATACAGGATAATATACTCCTTCCTAAAAAATCACTGAAGAATGTGCGAAATCCGAAAAACACAACATACTTATGTGAAACTTATTTTCGGGAAACCGCGGAACTGCCCGAAAACGAAATATATGTGTCTCATGTGACAGGATTTTATGTCAGCAGGAAGGAACAGCTTCAGAGCGCCGCGACAATAGAAGAGGCTGTTGAAGGAAAGAAATACGACGGAGTAGTGCGTTTTGCCGCTCCGCTTTATGATTATGGCGAGTTTAGGGGAATTGTGATGCTGGCGCTGGATCACCGGCACCTTATGGAATTTACCCAGCACATCCTGCCTAACCAGAAATCGACGACAGTCTTTCCGGTCTATGGATCGGGTGATTACGCTTTTATGTTTGATGATGAAGGATGGATTATCACGCATCCGAAATTTTGGGATATACGGGGAGTAAATGAGAACGGAAAATGGGTTCCGCCTTACAGAGCGGATTCTCCACCTGAAGCGGTCGCGGAAGGGAGAATACCATTTAATCTCGATGAAGCAGGATTTATTCATCAGGGATATCCTTATGTCGCCGGCCAGGTTCGCGAGGGGGTTTCGGGAGCGGTGGTCACAACGAATGTGGGCGGAATAAAAAAAGTGATGGCATACGCCCCGATATTTTACAATAAAGGGGATTATAAAAAATCCGGGATTTTTGGCGCCATTACAATCGGAGCGGAAATCGGGCGTTTTCAGCATCCCGCTCTCTCAATTGCCAATGATTTCAGCAGAATAATTTTGTTTATTCGTAATAATATTGTCTGGTTTATAATAATCACTTTCGCGTTTGCCGGAATTTCTTCCTGGTTTATCTCCAGAAGTTTCTCACGCCCTCTTTTAAAAATTACCGACGCGGCCGGCAGACTGGCCGACGGGCATCTTGATGAAGTCATAAATATTCAGAGACGAGACGAAATTGGCGTTTTGGGAATGGTCTTTAATTTCATGGCTTATGAATTAAAAAAAAGCAAGAGTGAATTATTGAATTCAATGAAGACGCTTGAAATTTCGAAGAATGAAACTGAAAATTACGCGCGGGATCTGGAATACCAGGTAAAAATATTCAAAACAATCCAAAAAATCAGCAATATTCTCGGAACAACTTTTGATATAAATAAGATACTCAGACTGATCCTGCAAAATTCAGTTGAAAGTATGGGATTCGACCGGGCCATTTTGTATTTAATTGATGATTCCGGGACATATCTGGAGTGCCGGGAAACTTTTGGCTTTTCAGATGAACAGGAACACCTCGCGCGCAGATCAAAGTATAATCTGCATCGATTTGACTGTATCGAAACGCGGGTGGTAAAAACCGGCCGGATTGTCAGAGTCGATGATTTTAAAGTTTACCCTGAGGCCACACCGCTTGACAAAAAAATAAGAAAGCTTGGGAAGAGTAATTCATTCGTCTTTATTCCGTTGAAAATTAAAGAGACAATCATAGGTATTCTGGGTGCCGATAAGCTGTTTACCAAAGAGATTATTTCGGATTTGGACATAAATTCACTTCAAATTCTGGCTAACCAGGCGGCCCGGGTCATTGAAAATACGCAGTTGTACCGGGAAATCATACAGCAGAGAAATTTTGTCGAAGACGTACTGAGATACATGCTCAACGGAGTCATCACCACGGATAAAAACGGAAAAATTACCAGTATTAACAGATCAGCCATCCATATTTTGAAGGCTGAACGGGAAGAGATAATCGGCAGGACCGTCTGGCAAGTGTTCAAAAATCATCAGTATGTGATAGATGAAGTTCAGAAATCCATAAAATCAAAGGGTTTTTATCACGGATATAATCTTGAGTTGTACACAGCAGAAGGAATACGTTTTGTTATGGTGAACGTTTCTGTCCTTCATAACTCGACAGGTGACAGCACCGGGGTCATTGTCATACTGCAGGATACGACCGATAAAAAGCATATCGACGATCATCTGAAACGTATTGACAGACTGGCTTCACTCGGGCGGTTTGCCGCCGGAATTGCCCATGAAATCAGGAATCCCCTTACAGGAATCAGTCTATTTCTTGATGATCTGCATGATAAAATTTCGAATCAGCCTGAGATCACAAAAGTTGTTGAACAAGCCCTGACCGAAGTTGAACGACTCGAAAATTTAATCAATGAATTGCTCGATTATGCCGCTCCGTCAAAAGGGCAGTTGGCTTTAAAAGATATAAACAAACTTATTGATACGACACTGCGGTTCGTTGATAAACAGTGTAAGAACGCAGAGATTATTGTTAAGACCCGTTTAAAACCGGATGTCCCTGTGATCATGATGGATTCTGAAAAAATACGTCAGGCCCTGCTCAATATTATTATAAATTCCATCCAGGTAATGCCCCAAGGAGGTAAATTGACTGTGTCTACTTCCTGTTCGGATGACGGGCGGTTGGGCAATTCATATGTGGGAATAGAAAGTAATGATAAAGAAAAAACCTGGATTGAGATAATCATAGAAGATACTGGTCCGGGTATTCCAGTGAGTGATCTGGATAAGATTTTTGATCCCTTTTATACGAAAAAGAGCGGCGGAACAGGACTGGGCTTATCCATCACACACAGTATTATTTCTGAGCATAGCGGAAAAATAGAAGTTAGAAGCATTGAAGGCAAGGGAACCATATTCGCGATCTATCTTCCTGCTCTTTCTCAGCCGGTACATGCATAAGTGGAAGGAAAGTTTATGACAAAACAGAAAACCGTTCTGGTTGTTGATGACGAGGAATTTATCAGGCTAAATTTAAAGCGTATTTTTACAGAAGAAAAATATCGGGTTTTGACGGTGAGTACCGGTAAAAAAGCCATGGAGACAGTAAAAAAGGAAGATATCGATCTTGCTTTACTTGATCTGAACTTACCTGATATGCACGGAATAAAAATTCTCGAACAGATGAAAAAGATTCAGCCAGACTTACTGGTGATTGTTGTCACCGGATTTGCTTCTGTTGAGTCGGCTGTCGAAGCGATTAAACTGGGCGCTTATGATTACATCAAGAAACCGTTTAAAGCGGATGCCATTAAATTAATTACACGTTTGGCATTAGAAACTCAGAGTCTCAAGAGAACCGTAAAGCGGCTGAGGGAGGAGCAGCAGGAAAAAAAAGGCATTGACCTGATTCTTGGTTCGAGTTCTGTCATGGCGCATGTTAAACACCAGATTTCAGAATATGCCAGGCACGGGACCGAAACTGTACTTATAACGGGTGAAAGCGGCTCAGGTAAGGAGCTGGTGGCATCGGCTCTGCATACATTAAGCCCGAGAGCGGAAAAAGAATTTATAGAGGTGAATTGCGCATCGATACCGGAGACACTGCTTGAAAGTGAATTATTCGGATACGAAAAAGGCGCGTTCACGGATGCAAAAAACAGAAAAATAGGATTATTTGAGCGAGCAGACGAGGGTACGCTGTTTTTGGATGAAATCGGTGAGATGAGCCTGTCTCTCCAGGCCAAACTATTAAGGGTTCTTGAAAACAAAAAATTTCGGCGTCTTGGTTCTGTCGATGATATTGAGGTGAGTCTGAGAATCATCGCCGCGACAAATAAAAATCTTAAAGAAGCTATCATCAATAAAGAATTCCGGGAAGATTTGTATTATAGACTGAACGTGTTGCGGATTGAAGTTCCGCCTTTACGGGAGCGTCCTGAAGATATATCGGTTTTGGCGGAATTTTTTCTCGATCATTTCAACAGAAAATTTAATAAAAAAATTATGGGATTTTCGATTGATACAAAAAGGATTCTACTTCAGTACGGCTGGCCCGGTAATGTGCGTGAACTAAAAAACATAATGGAACGGATATGTATTCTTCAAAAAGAATCGGTTATCGAAATGCGGCATCTTCCCGGTGAACTAATCAATGCTCAGCTTGAAAGCGGCTCCGGTAATTTGCTGCGGAAATCTGATTTTGGCGGACGTTCCTTTGATGAAATCATGAAAGAAACAGAGATAAGGTTACTGGAGAAAGCTTATACACTAAGTGATAAAAATACGAGTAAAGCTGCCAGACTGTTAAAAATACCACGGGAGACGCTTCGATATAAAATCAGTAAATTTAATATCGGAAATGGTGATTCTTAGCCATTATCGGTCAATTTTAGCCATTTTATTGTGATTTCAGGAAATCCTTTTTTCTTCAATTTTCACAGAAGTTACCAGTTAACCGTTGTTAAAGTCGGTCTCCCGGATCATTTTTCCGTTTGGCATACCCATTGCATATTTCCCGCCTGTTAGTCGATTTATAAAAAAGGAGGATATATAGATTCAGAAAATATTTAATGTATAATCAATTTTTTACTTTAATCTCAAATTAGGAGGCGGAATGCGAAAAATTACCACACTATTATTTTCATTTGCCTTATTGTTCTTATTTACAAACTTATCTCATGCCGGTGAACTGCCGGATATCACGGTCAAAACAAATGGTACTGTCCAGTTTTGGGGCAGCTTCGCTCAAACGAATACGGATACTTCTGAAGCGGGATTCGGCCTTCGCAGAGTTAGGCTGCGTTTCACCGGGACAATGGGTCCTAATTTAAAAGCATTTGTTCAAATGGAACTTACTACCCCAAAATTGCTTGATGCCCGTATTCAATACAAATTATCCGATAAAGCTGAGCTCAGGGTCGGCCGTTTTATTGGCGCGGGAGTGCGCGCAGGCGGATTGACATCACACACGGATATAGATATTATCGAGCGCCCGGTTTCGGCTCAGAAATGGGGTTCGATGACGATTGGCGCGGATTATCGCGATTATGGAATGGCTTTACTTGGTAAGTTTAGTGATATCAGTTATAACATTACTTTGCATAACGGAGATGGCGCCGTAAACATTAAACCGTCACATCAATCGACGGCCAAAACACAGTCCACGGGCGCCGCGGTAAGTGGTATGCTGACATATAAACCTGCCACCGTGAAGGGTCTCGAAGCCGGCGGTTATTATGGCATGGGCAACAAATATTTTAATGAATATTCCAGCTATTCGGGATATCTATATTTTGAGCCTCTCCCTTATCGTATAAAAGCGGAGTATATCGCTGTTATAGATAAAAACGGCGCTAAAGATGTTACCTTCAATGGATACTATGTTTTCGGCGCGTACCGTATTCAGGAAAATATTGAACTTCTGGCTCGCTGGGAACAGGTTGATCCGAATACAGATGTCGATAAAAACGAAGAAACGGATATCACTTTCGGAGCTTCCTACTCGTTCTTTCCGGAAAAATGGTCTGCTTCAAAAATTACAGCAGCCTATGTCCTTCAGGATGAAGATGCCAACATAGACAATAATATTTTCTATGTAATGTTTCAGTTGGTTTTCTGATTCACTATTCAGGGGACTTTTCAGGATGTCCCTGTCCCCTGAATATTTTCAAAATGACAACAGAATCTCTCATCATTTATTCTAAAATTTAAACCCGGAATTCCGGGATGGGGGTAGCATGAAGGTTTTAAAGATTCTGGTTATTTCTTCTATCATTTTTATGATGATTGGAATAAACAGCTGTGCCAAAAAAGAAAGCGGTCCAATTACAATCGGTGTCCTGCTTCCTTTATCCGGTTCTCAGGCGAATTTTGGTGAAATGGAGAAAAACTCCTACGAAATGGCTAAAGACAAAATAAACGCTGCGGGAGGTATCAACGGCAGGATGCTTGAATTTGTTTATGAAGATGATACAGGTAAACCCGATGTGGGGCGATCGGCAGCGGAAAAACTTATTAATGTCAATAAGGTGCCGCTTATTGCAGGAGGATACAGTTCCTCGGTTACTTTTGCCGCCGCCGCGGTGGCGCAGCAGTACAGAATTCCATTTCTGGTTAACACCGGTTCGGTTGATAAAATCACTCAGCCTGAAGACTTTAACCTGACCGTAAATGACGGTGACAGATTTTATATTTACCGCCTCAATCCACCGGTATCGGAATATGCCTCCGGTCTGGAGGGATTGCTGGCAGAAGTTGTTAAACCAAAGTCTGTTTATATTCTCCATGAAAATACGGCATTTGGTTCCAAAGGAGCGGAATCATTTAAGGAATCAAGTGAAAAACTTGGAATCGAAGTGAAGGGATTGGATTCATATTCAAGCGGGACGGTCGATTTTAAACCGCTACTGATGAATGCGAAAAAATCGAATCCCGATATGATGTATATGATTTCCTATGTCATGGACGCTGCCTTATTAATGAAACAATCACGTGAACTGGATTTCCAGCCTAAGCTCTTTGTTGGAGCAGGCGCGGGTTATACAATGCCGGCATTTAAGGATAATGCGGGAGCGGCATCAAAAATGGTTCTTTCCGCCACATTATGGCATGAGACTCTGCCGATTCCCGGCGCCAAAGAATATTTTGATGATTACATTACCAAATATGGTGGAGACGGGCCGGATTACCACGGTGCGGAAGCATATTCAGCGGCTCAAATTGTCGCGGACGCTTTGATGCGCTGTGAAGGCAAATACGATTCGGAAACCATCAAAAAAGCTCTGGATAACACGGATATGATGACCGTATTCGGTCCGGTGAAGTTTGTCGCGTACGGCAATAAAATTCACCAGAATAAAATGGATACGTATGTAGTACAATGGGTAGACGATGAATTGAAACTTGTATGGCCGAGAAATCTGGCGAACGCTGAGTTCAACTATCCGATTGACTGGAATATGATTTGGGCTAAATGATGTTTGATATTCAGGAGAAAAACCGGTCATTTTACAGGGCATTTTCAGCAGATTTAAAACCGGTTTTATTCTCCTTCTCTAATAATCCAATTATTTGGGGTTGTTGATGGAATTATTCTTGCAAACACTCGTGTCCGGACTGCTTATTGGTGGTTTATACGCGATTATCGGGATAGGCATGACGCTGATTATGGGCGTGCTTGGAATTATAAATCTGGCTCATGGGCAGATTCTCATGGTTGCTATGTACATTACCTGGGTATTATGGAAGTTTGTCGGCCTGGATCCATATATTTCGATTTTCATTACTATCCCGGTCGTTTTTATATTCGCGGAAGGTCTAAGTAAGTATCTTTTGCATCCCCTGATAAAGAAAGAATCAATATTGCCTGAAAATCAGGTGCTTATGACTGTTGGTATTGGTATGGTGCTGGTGGAGCTGGCGCGCTCAATTTTCTCCAGTGATTATCGCTCGATTCAGACATCTTACACCGATATGGCCTGGCATTTTTCCGGAATCTCTTTTCATACACCCTTAGTCATCGCATTTGTCATCGCTATTTTTCTTACAGTCAGTTTGTTTTGGATGCTGATAAAAACCGACCTGGGACGATCAATAAGGGCCACCGCGCAGGATAAAGAAGCAGCGACACTGATGGGGGTGAGCGCGGGAAAGATCACGATTCTCACATACGGGCTGGGAAGCGCTCTTGATGCCGCCGCAGGTTCACTCCTTCTACCGGTATATTATTTGTACCCGGATGTTGGTCCCATTTTCACCGTGAAGGCATTTGTAATCACTATTCTGGGAGGATTAGGTTCGACAGTTGGAGCAATCGTAGGCGGTATTGTCCTGGGAGTCGCTGAAACTTTTGGAGCGACTTACATTTCTATGGGGTACCGTGATGCGGTCGGGCTTATCATTTTCCTTCTTGTTTTGGTGTTTTTTCCTGGTGGTTTAAAACGATTGACAAAGGTTTAGGAATTAAAAATGGTTGAAAAAAAATCGACTTTACTAGGCATTTCGCGGGTTGAGCTGGGTATTCTTGCCGTCGCGGTTATTCTGCCGTTTATTTTTCACTTTTCGCCATATATACAAGGGCTCCTGATATTTATACTCCTGTGGGTGATACTTGGTAGTTCATGGAATCTTCTTGCGGGATACACCGGACTTGTTTCATTTGGTCATGCGGCTTATTTCGGCATAGGGGCTTACGCGGCGGCTTTACCATATTATCATTTTAAAATTTCACCCTGGTGGGGACTGCTTACAGGCGGATTGGCGGCTATCTTCATAGGTTATCTGCTTGGAATTATGGTATTCAGGCTGAGAGGGCCGTATTTTGCTCTTGGAACTCTGGCTTCGGCAGAGATACTTCGTTTAATATTCGGTGAAGAAGAATGGTTGACGAGCGGACATAATGGAATCCTTTATATAACCACATGGGTGAGCAAATATCCCTATTATTTCATCGCGCTGATCCTTGCGGCCGGTGCTGTTTTTTCCATAAAGGCGGTGATGCGGTCAAAATCCGGATTCTATTTTCTGTCAATCAGAGAAGATCAGGACGCCGCGGAGGCGCTGGGCATTGACACAAAAAAATACAAGAATGTCGCGACAGTCATCTCTACATTCTGGGCCGGAACGGCAGGCGCATTTTATATGATCTATATGGGATTCATTGATCCGGAAGTTGTTTTCGCGCTTCATAACATATCGATTATCACGATCCTGGTCGGTATTATCGGCGGGGTCGGTACAATTTGGGGACCTGCGGTCGGCGCCGTTGTGATGGTATTCGTTCAGGAACTCTTCCGATCCGCTTTTTTTGGGTTCGCGCCCGTATGGGTCTCAAGAATTCACTCATTAGTCTTCGGGTTACTGGTAATATTTGTTATTCTGTATCTGGCCGGCGGCATAGTGGGCGACTGGAAAATTATAGCTAAAAAATTCAGGTTCAAAAGAGTTCCGGAGATAAAATAATGAGTATTCTGACTCTTGATAGTGTCACAAAATCCTTCGGCGGCCTGATGGCTGTAGATCATGTTTCTCTGGAAGTTCAGGAAGGAGAAATCTTTGGGCTGATCGGTCCGAACGGAAGTGGAAAAACGACTTTATTTAATCTTATCAATCAGTATTTTCCCGTCAGTTCAGGCAAAATCATATTTAAAGGCCAGGATATTACAAACAAAAAAACATTTGAGATAGCGCGGCTCGGCATAGGCCGGACGTTTCAGGTTGTTAAACCTTTGAAGAGAATGACCGTGGAAGAGAATGTGATGGCGGCGGCTTTCGCGCGTGAGTCAACTTTTCAGGGATCAAGGAAAGTTGCCAGGGAAGTAGTCGATTTTTGCCGCTTAACTTCGGTAAGTCAAATAAAAGCCGGCAGCCTGCCTATCGCAGGGCGGAAAAGGCTGGAAATTGCAAAAGCGCTGGCAACCAGACCCTCACTGCTTCTTCTTGATGAAACGGCCGCGGGACTCAACCCGTCGGAGCTTGATGAGGCTATTGATATCATTAATAAAATCAGACATGAACTTGGTATTACCATCATCATTGTTGAGCATATAATGAAAGTTATCATGGGTATCAGTGACCGGATTCACGCCATCGCCTACGGGGCGACAATCACTGAAGGAACACCTGCAGAGGTCTCAAAAAATCCGACAGTCATTGAAGCCTATCTGGGAGCGGATTATAATATGGAGAATCCTTATAATGCTTAAGGTTACTAATATTGATATGAGTTATGGCGATTTACAGGCGCTTTGGGATATTTCATTCGATGTAAAGGATGGTGAAATTGTTGTGTTGGTTGGAGCTAACGGCGCCGGAAAATCGTCAACGATCAAAACGATATCAGGTTTGCAAAAAGTAGATTCCGGTGAAATTACCTTTAATGGCGAAAGTTTGACGAATATCGCTCCGGACGATATTATAAAAAAGGGAGTTGTTCATGTCCCGGAAGGCCGCCGGCTTTTTAATGAAATGACAGTCGAAGAAAATTTAATAATGGGTTCCCTTCACGGTGACGCCAAAACCAAACGCGATGAAACACTGGAAGAATGTTATCATTTGTTCCCCAGATTAAAAGAACGCAGAAAACAGTTAGCGGGTACATTAAGCGGGGGAGAGCAGCAGATGGTGGCTGTGGGTAGGGGACTGATGTCACTGCCAAAAATATTAATGCTTGATGAGCCGAGCCTGGGTCTGGCGCCGGTGCTTGTTCAGGAAATTTTTAATATCATCAAAAGTATCAATAAAAAGGGAATGACTGTCTTGCTTGTCGAACAAAATGTTCAGTCTACTCTTACATTCTGCGACAGAGCCTATGTTCTGGAGAACGGAAGGATAACGATCGCCGGTACCGGAAAGGAGCTCTTAAATAATGAACATGTCAAATCCGCCTATTTGGGTATTTAGTAAAAAGAACAGCAGGAGTAATTATGCTTGTGCGTAAATGGATGAGTAAAAAAGTTATTACCGTCGATGAAGATGAATCACTTTCTGAAGCGATCAATTTGCTAAAAAGAAACCGGATCCGTCGATTACCGGTCATGCGCAAAGATAAACTGGTAGGAATTGTTTCCGACAGGGACCTGAAAGAGGCTTCACCTTCAAAAGCATCTTCGCTTGATATATGGGAACTTCATTATCTGATGTCCCGAATCAAAGTAAAAGATATCATGACCCGGTCACCAATCACCGTTATACCGGACGCAACGATCGAGCGCGCGGCTATTTTGATGCATGACAACAAAATAGGCGGCTTACCTGTTATTGATGACAAACAGAAGTTAATAGGCATAGTAACCGAACAGGATATTTTTGAAGCTTTGATCAACATAACCGGGGCGCGTGTGGCAGCATACAGGATATCATTGGTTATTCCTGATACACCAGGATCTATAAAGGAAGTTTGCGATCTGATGAGAAAAGAAGATTTTAAGTGCATCAGTATTCTAACGACTCAACATGGCGTCCCCGAAGGGAGCAGGGAGGTTCTCATCAGATTTCAGGCAAATGAAAAAATATTAAAAAGTATTATCGCTGAATTAAAGAAAGAATATAAAACGGTTGAACTTACAGTGGATTGATGTCAACAAATGCTAATTTCTTTTAAGCTTGCACATGAGCCGGTCAGTGTTTAATTTTTATTATAACAGACCGGCTGTTTTGTTTGGATAAGGAGGTCAAGATCTAAAGGAATATCAGCGATTGTTATTTGTCATACTAAAAACAATCTGTTGCGGTCAGCGGGTGATATCAGTGCGGAAAAATCGCCCTGAACTTTATAAAGAAAGCTGCAATATGATTATACAGCTCCATCCAAGACGGAATTAGTTTTAATATATTACATAAATTAATCCCAGAATGCCTGATCCAATAAAAGGAGTTGAATTATGCTGAGTATCCGTTTTTTTAAGCTTTTTATAATTCTTGCCATTTCAACAATCATGATTTTGCCGGAAGCTGCATTTTCTCAAATCTATAAAATATCCGGAGGCCCTTCAGGCGGGACTTTCCAGTATTATGCCCAGGCCATACAAAATCTCGCAAAAAATAGTGATTTAAAAATACTCGCGATGTCTTCAAACGGTTCTATTGAAAATATACGTCTGGTTAATTCAGGACTCTCCGGATTTGGGATCGCGTATTCCGCTCATGTTTATAGCGCAAAAGAAGGAAAATTAAAAAACGACAAAAGCAAATATGGCGATGTAATGGCCGTGGCCTATCTTTACGGAGCGCCGGCCCAGCTGATTGTGAAGAAAAAAGCAGGGATAACACATCCGAAAGAGTTAATGGATAAACGTGTCGGTGTCGGTAATGAAGGTTCCGGCGCTGCGGAAAATGCGGAGCTTTATTTCAGCGCGCTTGGCATTTGGGATAAAATGGGTCGTGAAAATTTGGGATATCTTGAGGCTGACGAAGCATTTGTAAATGGTCAGTTGGATGCCTTCTGGGTTTTTGCGGGATTTCCAAATGCTTCTGTAAGTGATGCCGCGTCAAAAACGGATATCATGCTCCTAAATACATATGAAGCCGGTGACGAAGCGGGATTATTCAAAAAATATCCATATTTTACAAAAGTTGTGATTCCGGCGGATACATATCAGGGGCAATCTGAAGATGTGATCACTTTTCAGGATACCGCCATTCTTGTTGTGAATAAAAAAGTCTCCGATGATGATGTGTATAAACTTTTGTTAAATATTTTTACCAAAGAAGGGCTTGAATATATGGTAAAAGCCCATGTTTCGGCAACAGCCATGAGCACGGAAAACGGGATCAAAGGGATTGTGACGCCATTGCATCCGGGTGCAAAAAAGTTTTGGAAGGAAAAGGGTGTTCTGAAATAGTAAAAATAATCCAAAAATTCTCTTTTTAGCGGCCCGATATATATCCGGCCGCTTTTTTTTGAGTTGATTTTTTCTCCCGCGGATCAAAAAATCTGATCATGTCCTTTTCAGGTAAGTTTCAGGTTTTGTATCGCGTTAAAAATATAATATTGGTGGTTTGAATCAAAAGGTATTTGTATTATATTTTTCAATGATTAAAGATATGCCCATATAGGAATTCATTATTCATGAAGCCCGTTTTACTGACATGAGCATAGATGAAAATAGCGTCAAATACATGAAAATAGGGTGAGATATGGAAATTTTACTCATGATGGCAGTTGTATTCTTCGGCTATCTTGTTATGTACAAGTTTTACGGTAGGTTTCTTGGATATTAAATTTTTAATATTTCTGAATAAGCGGAAACACCTGCTGTAAAATATGAAGACGGAATAGATTTTGTCCCCACAAAAAAGGAAATCATTTTTGGCCATCATTTCACATCAATAGCGGGTACAGGGCCGATTGTCGGACCGGCAATCGCGATTATATGGGGATGGCTTCCGGCGCTTATCTGGGTATTTCTTGGATCAGCGATCATGGGGGCGGTTCACGATTTTGGAGCGTTGGTTATCTCCCTGAGAAATCAGGGAAAGTCCATATCGGAATTTACAGCCAAATATGTCAACAGCCGTACCCGATTCTTTTTCTTTGTAATTGTGTTTCTTGCTTTATGGATTGTCATATCGATTTTTGGTCTCATAATAGCAATCATATTTAATATGTATCCGTCTTCCGTATTTCCGGTTTGGCTGCAAATCCCCATTGCTGTTTATCTGGGGCACCTGATATATAAAAAGGGGAAAAATATATTTACCTGGTCTGTCATAGCGCTTGTTGTGATGTATGGCTCTGTAATTGTGGGAAATTATATGCCCCTGGCAATGCCCTCATTCTTAGGTATAGCGCCGACCGGCATCTGGACAATCATATTACTGATTTATGCGTATATTGCGTCAGTCCTGCCGGTTACCACACTTCTTCAGCCAAGGGATTTTATAAATGCTTATCAGTTGATTGTGGCTATGGTTTTACTCGTACTCGGAGCACTGAGCGCTTCAATGTTCGGAAACATGGAAATAGTCGCTCCCGCCGTGCAGATGTCACCCGAAAATGCGCCTCCCATGTGGCCGTTTCTTTTCATAACAATTGCCTGTGGAGCCATTTCCGGATTTCATTCGCTGGTTGCATCCGGAACCACAGCAAAGCAGGTGAGATCGGAATCGGATTCCCTGTTTGTGGGATACGGATCAATGCTGGTCGAGGGAAGTCTGGCCACACTCGTCATCATTGCGGTTTCGGCAGGAATAGGCATGGGATACACCAATCAGGCCGGGGCCACATTTTATGGAGTGGAGGCATGGTCAACCCATTACTCTTCCTGGACCGCGGCGGCGGGTTTGGGATCCAAAGTCAGCGCGTTTGTGGTAGGAGCCGCGAATATGATGTCAACAATCGGTATTCCACAACAGATAGGGATCGTAGTCATGGGATTGTTTGTCGCCAGTTTTGCCGGCACTACCCTGGATACCGCGACACGTATTCAAAGGTATGTGGTCACTGAACTCGGGACAGATATGAAAATTGAGATATTCAGAAACCGCTATATTTCTACCGCGTTTGTGGTTATTACCGCCGCTTTGCTCGCCTTCGCTTCAGGCAGCAGTGGAAAAGGGGCTTTGACTTTATGGCCGTTATTCGGAGCGGTTAATCAGACCCTTGCCGCGCTGGCATTAATCATAATTACGCTATATCTGAAAAGCAAAGGCGGCTTGAAATGGGTGGTCGCCGGAATTCCGGCTATTTTTATGAGTGTAATGACTTTATGGGCTTCAGTCATGAATCAGGTGGAGTTCGGAGCAAACCAGAATTTATTGCTGCAGATCGTGAATGGAGTGATTATTTTTATTGTAATATGGGTTATCGGGGAGGGATTAATAAAATTTTTCTCTACAAATCACGTTGATGAAATAGTAGAAAATACGGCAGATATGGTGTAGAAAGATAAAATATATTATTTCGCCTGAATTATTTACGGGTTTTTTTGTAAATCTGATTGAGACAAATATCTCATTTTATGTAAATTGAGAACAATGAACATAATGGATAACAGAACAATTATATCCGGAACTTACCGGAAATTAATTTTGCCCGCGTTTATATTGATCGCGATTCTTTATTTCGCGAGGCTTGTAACCGGCAATCAGATCAGGATAGAAGGAACGCCCGGATTTATATCGCCTGGCCTGTTTTTCACCGCGGGTCTTTTTTCAATCATTTTGCCGTTGGTTTACAGGCTGGTGTTTATAGGGAGAGTTCGTCACAAAAAAAAACTGGAACGCGGCGAGTTTTTGAAATTCGAAAAGACGACCTTATACATCGCATCAATATCCGCTTATATCCTTTTCATCGCGTGTCTTTATGATATATATAAAATTCATCTGGCGGGGACAGCTCTGTTCGTATTTTATGCTGTTTATTACTATTATCCGTCAAAAAAAAGGATTTCCACGGAAGAGATGATTTTTCGTGTCGATCCAAACACATAGAGAAAGGCTGGACTAAATAAAAAAGGACAATATTTTTGGAAAGATGTGGTCTTTTCTTCTCAGACAGAAAAATACTGCCGGTGAGATCGCGCGATACAAAGCGACGGAAATCATCGAAATGGAATTATCAGAATTGGAGAATATCTTCGGAATGCTGGTTTTGGGATCATTTATCGGGCTTCCGTCGCCTCCGATGCAGCTCACACTCGATCTGATTCCTGAGCTGGGCAAAGAATTTGTGGTAATGTTGAATAAAATTGACACGGCAAACGCACCGATGTCGGAGCTTTTCTCAGGTTTTGATATAGGATAATGTATGTCAAAGACAAACAAGTCAATCTTTTTTTTAGGAAAAGGCGGGGTTGGAAAATCAACCGCATCCGCGCTTATTGCGCTTGGCCTGGCACAGAATAATCATCGTATCCTGTTAATTTCAATGGATCCCGCTCATAATCAATCTGATATATTTGAAACAAAACTTGCCGAAAAGTCTATCGAAATACGCAAGAATCTATCGGTTAAAGAGGTTGACCTTGACTACTGGGTTAAGAAGTATTTAGGCGATGTCGAAAAACAGATGTATAAAGCTTACGGTTATTTAACAGCGTATAATCTGGAAAAATATTTTTCAACAATCAAATATTCACCGGGGATCGAAGAATACGCGCTGCTCCTTGCCTTTGATGATATCATAAAGAATGAAAAGGGATATGACTATTACTTGTTTGACATGCCTCCTACCGCGCTCACTCTGAAGTTCTTTGCGCTGCCCGGGCTTTCGCTGATCTGGCTGAAGAGGTTGCTGGAATTAAGAAAAGAATTAATCATAAAAAAGGAATTAGTCACCAGAATTAAGTTAGGGAAAAAGGAATTCGAAAAAGACAAGGTTATTAATAAATTAAATAGTCTTATTGAAAGATATCAGATGACGAAAGAGTACTTTGAAAATAAAAAAGCGAGTAAAATCAATCTGATACTAAATCCGGACCGTCTTTCACTTGCGGAATCTGCATTGATTCAAAACAAATTGAAGGAAATTAAAGTTGAGATAAACAGCATTTTTATCAACCGTTATGACGATACAGTAAACGTTAAAAGCATCTCAAAGCACTTTAAAAATGACCATCTTACAATCTTACCGACGGCTGATTATCCGTTGATAGGCATCAATGCTCTTGAAAATTATTTGAACCAGTACCGTGAATCAAAAAAATTGCTGAAAAATATCTGAGCGACCTTGGTCAGCTTCTCGGATCAATTTCTAAATCACGGCCGGAACTCGCGGCGACTGCCAATTCATCACATCGTTCATTTTCCGGATGCCCGGCATGACCCTTTACCCAGTTCAATGTAACTTTATGGGGTTTTAGCAGGTCGAGAAGTTTACCCCAAAGATCGGGGTTTAACGCTTTTTCTTTCCTGTTGCGCATCCAGTTATTTGCTCTCCAGCGTTCCGCCCATTTGAGTCTGATGGCATCAATTACATATTTGGAATCGGAGTAAATTTCCACTTCATGCGGTTCTTTCAGTAATTCAAGACCGGCAATGACCGCGCGAAGTTCCATTCTGTTGTTTGTAGTGTTTTTATATCCCTTTGAAAGCTCGATTCGTTCTCCGGCGATCTCAACAATGGTGCCGTATCCACCCGGACCGGGATTCCCCGAGCACGCGCCGTCAGTATATATTTTTACGTTTTTCAAAAAACCTCCGGATTGATCTGTAAAATATGTAATTATCGGGCTAATTATACCGATCTCAGTGATTTCATGCAAATAAAACACGCATGATTCCTAAGATCACGTTTATTTTTTCTTTACGATACCGCGCGGCCACCAGGAATTTCTTGTTTTATTACCATTGAAACCGGCGTATGAAGATCTGAGATCCGTGATGGAAATAAATGCCATCGGATCAAATTGTTTGACGATACTGAGTACATCTTTTGTCCTCTTACGGGAAGTCACCACGTGAATAAAATCGAGCTGCCCCTTCTGACCGTTTGCCTGCAGATTTGTGACGCCAAATCCCTCTTCTCTCAAAAGCATCGACAATGTTTTAAAGTTATCCTTTGTAATTATTTGTATGGTCTGCATGCCGATAGCCAGCTTGTTCTCAATGGAAATGCCAATATAATTACCGATGGCAAAACCGGCTCCGTACGCGATATAGGATACAACATTCTGTAGATTCTGCAGAACCTGTGTTACCGCAACCAGCCAGATAATAACTTCAAAAAATCCAAGGAAGGACGCGACAAGCCTGTTTGATCTCGATATCATGATGATCCGGATAGTTCCAAGACTTACATCAAATATTCTGGCTATCATAATAAGAATAGGGATGACCAGGTATGTCATAATGTCCGGTGACACAGTCATTGCGATAGATTCCAACATCAAAAATACTCCATATCTAAATCAATTATAGCTGCTAAATTTAAATATAAATTCTCAGTTTGCAAGATTGATTTTGTGTATATCCGCAAATAATTACTGTTCTGTCACACAAAAATTACCGCAGAGAATTTGGTAAGGATTGTCGGCATCATCAGGCAGGATTATAAATAATTTTAATTAAATTATCGGGTTTTATTATACGGATCATTAACGCTGCTCTAAGTAATTACAGGGTGACCCGTTTAGAATGAATATTTTACTCTCAGGTAAATGGAATCACCGGCATCTCCGTATTCTGTAAACCTTTTTCCGGAGGAGAGAAAACCAATCAGCATGAGATCGACGGATTCCGTTAATGAACGGCTGATCAGAGGTACAGTGATGGATGAATGATCGGACGGATTGTATATGATGAATACAGTACCTCTGGTAAGTGGGGTAATGTTGTAGGAAAACTCCTGATAAACAGACCAGCGGGCGGGAGTGAGCAGGCCGGCATCGCCTGCCTGATAGTAAAAGAGACCGGTGTTTTTCGTTTTACCGATATTATTATACAGCATCTCCGTATGAATATAAAATGAGTTTTCGAATGTATAGTCACCGGAAAGCACGACGCTAAGAGTGTTTTTGTTCTCTTCTGTAAGACTGCTGCCGTAAATATCAGGTATAATAAATTCCGCGGGTGCCCCTTTTTCCGGCGGATCGCTCAATGTAACCTCACCCCTGAATCCTGCTCCCCGAATATCCCCCGCCCATGAAAATCCCGCTAATTTGCGGTTGTTTCTCAGTCCTCCGAGAAGAAAAATATCATAACCGGCCGCGTTGATCGACCATAATCCGGCAATCGTTCTCTGATACCGATTTTCTCCGGGTTTTATGACGAATTCTGCCTTCGAGACAGCTCCCGTATAATACTGAAGACGAAAGGCATCGGCGCCGGGCATTTCTTCATAATCAAAATCCAGAACGGATTTAGGATTAAACAAATCCGTGATATTCCAGACAAGCGAGGTTCCCCATGCGACTCTCTGTCTGCCGATGGTCATCTCCAGTTTACCCGCGGTATAATCAAAATACAAACGGTCAATCTCCGCGTATATATATGAGTCATTCTCATCAAGGAGCACGGCATCCAGATCAAGAAAATCATAATTATTTTTTATGAGATCTTTAAAACCGGCCATCTCACTAATTGAATCTCCATAATAACCTCGTATACGGGTTTCAAGCACTGAATAGAAAGAATAAGCCGGTGACCAGCGGGTATTGAGCCGGGCATGGAGCATATGATCATTATAGCGGTTATTCTCACCGGTCAGCCCGGATGAAGAAAAAAGGTATTTGACATATCCGTTTGCCTCGTAATCCCCGGCATGTCCGAAAGATGTCAGATAAAATAAACTGATTAAAAATATTAAATGGCGCATTCGTTTATTTTCTCTTTTCATCTGAAAAAATCGCGCCGTCCCTAAGGGTTATAACCCGATGCGCGCGTTTTATCACTCTGGCATCATGAGTTGAAAAAAGAAATGTCATGCCGGATGTCAGATTTAAATCCTCCATCAAATCCAGAAAAGATTCTGCTGATTCAGAGTCCAGATTTGCAGTAGGTTCATCCGCGAGTACAAAGGCCGGCCGTGAGGCGAGCGCT